>JAKBNS010000275.1 GCA_021830925.1 Pseudomonadota bacterium
GTGCGTGGCCATGTTGCTCACCGTGCCGGTGCCGGTGTTGGCGCCGGCCACGGGGGCGGCGGCCGTGCCGTAGCCGAGCAGAAAAAACCGCAACTGCTGGAGCAAGTCGCGGTCGTCCGTGGCGGAACCGATCTGGTAGGGCATGGTGTGTCTCGCGTCAGGCCAGCACTTGCTTCACGGCGCCGGCATTGCGCTGCAGGAGGTTGACGATGGCTTTTTCGCCAGCCGGGGAATTGACCCACTCCGCCGCCAGCGCCGGGTCCACCACGTTGACGATGCGCACGCTGGGGCCGCTTTGCTGGGCGCCCTGCGCGGCGGCCGGCACGAAGCCGCCCTCGGCGAAGCCCAGGCGCGGCCCGTGCGGCACGCCGGGGCCGTGGCCCAGGCTGTTGATGGCGTGCAGCATGCCCGCGCCCACGCGCTTCACGGCCTGGGCGTTGACCACGAATTCACCGGCAGACAGCCGCGCCGGAATGCTGTCGCTGGTGGGGCCGCCGGGGCCGTTGACCATGCCGCCCGAGGCGTAGCCCGCGGCGGTGGCGGCGGCCGAGATGGCCGCGCCCCAGCCCGAGCCGCCCGCGGCGCCGAAGAATTGCTTGATGGCGCTGGCCGCCAGCGCCTCGCTCGCCATCTTGGCGATGTCGGCCACCACGCTTTGCGCGAAGCTGCGGAAGGCGTCGCCCGCGTTGCGCGAGCCGGTGGCGATGTTCTCGAAGAACGTGGCGAGGTCGTTTTGCAGCGCGTCCTTGAGCCGCACCGCGTTGGCGTCCACCACCTGGCCGAGTTGCTCGAACTGCTGCTGGATCTGCCGCACGCGCAGAATGGCGTCCGGGTTGCCGGTGGCGGCGGCGAGCCGCTCCATTTTCGGAATGAGCGCCGAGACCTGCGCGGCGGTTTCCTTGTGCAGCTCGGCGATTTTCTGCTGCCCCTGCGCCTGGGTCAGCAGCCCGGTGGTGACCTGGGCCTGCACGCCCTGCTCGGCCGTCTGCATGGCGGTGAGCGCGCGCTGGTAATCGGCCTCCACCTGCTGCAGGTCGGCCTGCGCGCCGCTCACATCGATGAGCCGCCGCACCAGCGACACGCCGGACGCATCGCCCTGCGCCTGCAGGCTGGCCAGCAGGTCCGCGTACTGGGATTGGAGCTGGCGCTTGGTGGCCTCGCCGGTCTGCCCTTGCGCGCGCAGCAGCGCGGTGCGCACCTGCTCGATCTGGTCCTTGAGCTTTTTCTCGGCGTCCTCCTGGTCGCGCGCGGCCTTCACGGCCACGTCGCCACGCTGGCGCTCGAGCAGGATGATCTGGTTCTCGATCTTGATGCGCTCGGCCTGCGCCGGCGACTCCGCCAGCGCCTTGCGCTGCGCCGCGATCTCGGCGTCAATGGCCTGCTGCTGCAGCTTCACGCGGTCGGCGTAGTACTGCCGCACGCTGACCTGGTGGTCCTTGAGTTGCTGGTCGAGGTCGCCCAGCGCGCGGGCGTTGGCGTCCTTGAGCAGGGCGAGCTGCGCCGCGATGTCGGCCTTGAGCGCGGCCAGCCGCGCGGCTGCGGCGGCTTTGCCGGCGCCGACTCCCGGAGCTATGGGTGGATCGTTGTTTTTGCCGCCCGGCTTTGCTGTCTGCGTTTCCGGCGGTTTCGATGGTTTGAACGCATTGCTCAATTCGAGTTGCTTCAAACGCTGAATTTCTTTTTCAAATTCGACAATTTTGTTTTTGGCGTCATCAATGGCCTGCTTTCCAATCAAGGTGCCGCCGTCGCCACCACCCGCGATCTCATCCTGAAGCGAGGAAATGGCATCTTTGAGGGTTTGGATCTTTTTTTCATAAAAATCGGCTTTTTCGCCAAACCCTGTGGCGCCGCTCAACATTTCTCCCAATGCTTTGGAAAAATCGCCGAAATAAGCGGCCGCCTCAATGACTTCGGAAGCCAAGTTTGCAAAACCAGTTGCCAGATCACTCAAGCCCTGAATCGTTTTTGGATCCATGAGTAACTGGGTTGCTTTGTCCAGCGATGGGATCAGCTGAATCGCGATGTGCTGGGCAACCGATTGCATAATGACGCCGAAGGCGTCCATCTTGTCTTTGAATTCCTTGACCTTGTCGCTCGCCTCGGTGCTCAGCACCGCGCCGAACTTTTGGGCCATGTCGGCGCTGTTCTTCAGGCCGTCGCTGCCCATGTTGAGCAGGGGAATGAGGTCGGCGCCGGTGCGGCCGAAGATCTGCTGCGCCAGCGCCGCCTTGCCCGCGCCGTCCTTGTAGCTGGCGAAGCGGTCGGCCACGTCCTTCATCACCGCGTCGGCGCTGCGCAGGTGCCCGTTGGCGTCCACCACCGACACGCCGATGGCCTTGAAGCTGGTGGCGGCCGTGCCGGTGCCGATGGCGGCCTGCGCCATGTTGCGCGAGAGTTTCTCGATGCCCACGCCCACCGCGTCGAGCGTGGTGTTGCTTTGCGCCGCGGCGATGCGGTAGGCGCTCAACTGCTCGGTGCTGATGCCGGTTTTCTCGGCCAGGTTGGCCATGGCGTCGGCGCTTTCGAGCCCGCGCTTGGTCAGCTCGATGAAGCCGGCCACGGTGAGGACGGCGCCCACGCCGGCGAGCTGTTCCTTCACCGTGTCGGCGCTGATGCCGAGTTTTTCGAGGCCGGTCTTGACGCCCTCGATGGCTTTGTCGGCCTGGTTCTCGGCCGTGATCTTGAGCTTGACCTCGTTTTTCTCGGCCATGGCTACAGCCCCTTGCGCAACTCGCGCGTGAGTTTGGCGATGCCCTCGGCGCCGCCTTGCGCGCCGGTGGCCACGATGAGCAGCAGATCGGCCAGGCGCTCGCGCTCCAGGCGCGCGCAGGCGCGGCTGTAGGCGCGGAACATGGGCAGCGTCATGCGCATCACGTCCTCGCGCGCGTGTCCGGCTTGGATGAGGCGGCCGATGGCGACGGCCCATTCAGGGCCGCGATCGTGCGCAGCAGGCTCGGCCCCAGCCGTTGGACGAAAAAATCCAGGTTCACCCGGTAGACGACGGCGGCCAGTTGCAGAAAGTCGTCCATGGCGAGGCGGCGCACCCATTCCACGGGCTTGCGCGTGCCGATGGCCACCATGTCGATGAGGTCGTCGCCGTGCTCGGCCATGATGGCCATCCACTCCACGGGCGCGTCCTTCGCCGCGAACATGGGCTCGATGGCGCGCACCGCGCGCAGCACGGCGGGAACGTCGCCCACCTGGAACGGGGTGATGGACAAGTCTTCGCCGCCCGCGCGCACGGTATGCGCGGCGGGTGGGAAGGCGTCGAGGTCTTGCTCGCTCATGCCGCGCCTCAGATGGTGATGATGCGGCCGAACATGCCCATCACCGCGTCGGCGGCCTTGGTCATGTCGGCCAGGGTTTCGCCGGTGAGGTCGAACGACATGAGGGCGTTGGAGATCATGTCGAGCTGCTTGGTGGGCAGAATGCTCACGCGGTACAGGTCGATGATGACCGGGCTGTTGCTGTTGGCCGTGTTCAGGCCCTCGAACCGCACCCAGCGCTCGGGCAGCGGCTGGGTGAACATGGCCACGTTGCTGTTCGCGCCGTTGGTGTAGCTCACCTTGAACGGCTGCACATAAGGGCCGCCGGTTGTCACGTCGTTGAACACGATGGAGCCGCCGGCGCCGTTGACGGTGTATTGCGCGGGCGGCAGCGTGAGCGGCGTGGTGGGTGTGCTGTCCTTGATGCTCACGGCCGTGACGTTCTGGCCCTTGAGCAGGTACAGCGGCCC
>JAKBNS010000038.1 GCA_021830925.1 Pseudomonadota bacterium
GCCCGAGCCCATGGCCGTGGAGCCCGACACCCCCGGCGAAGACAGCGGCGACGAACCCCTGCTGCTGCGCCGCATGTGCGACTGCCCGGTATGGGTGGGCGCGGATCGCCCCGCCGCGGCGCGCGCACTGCTGCGCGAACACCCCGAGGTCGACGTGCTGCTCAGCGACGACGGGCTGCAGCACTATGCGCTGGCGCGCGACGTCGAACTGGTCGTGCTCGACGCCCGCGGCGCCGGAAACGGCTGGCTGCTTCCGGCCGGCCCGCTGCGCGAGCCCTGGTCGCGCCCGCGCGACGCCACGCTCGGGCCGAGCCCGACGGCCGGCGGCGCGGCGACCGGCGGTCCCGCCCCCTTCTTCGCGCTGCGCCGACAGCCCGGGGAACTGCGCAACCTCGCGGACGGCCGGCGCATGAGTCCGAGCGAATTCCGCCAGGCCCACGCCGACCGCCCGATGTGCGCGGCGGCGGCCATCGGCAACCCCGCCCAGTTCTTCGACATGCTTCGCGCCGCCGGGATGCCTCTGGCCCGCACCGTGGCGGTGCGCGACCACGACGCGCTGCCCGAGGCCTTGCTGCGGGAACTGCCCGGCGTCGTCGTGGTGACCGAGAAGGACGCCCTAAAATGCCCTCTCGGACAAGCCGGGCTGGATCGCCTGTGGGCCGTGGGGCTGCGCCTGGAGCCCGACCCCGGTTTCGTCCCCTGGTTGCTGGCGCGCCTGGCGCGCGGCGCATGGAGCCCCCCCGATGGATTCTCGTCTACTTGACCTGCTGGTGTGCCCGGTTTGCAAGGGCCCGCTGGAACTCGAACGTACGGCCCAGGAACTGGTCTGCCCGCGCGACCGCCTGGCCTTTCCCATCCGCGACGGCATTCCCGTCATGCTGGTCGAGCAGGCGCGCGACACCCTGGGTGCCGCCGCAGCGCCTTCCGCGCCGGACGCGGCCCCTCAGGCATGACGGCGGCCGGCCCCGCGCCGGCGACATCGTCGGCGCCCTCCCGCGCGACGACGGGTGAGGCGACGGCGGCTGTGCCGCCCTTTTGCGTGCTCATTCCAGCGCGCCGCGCCTCGACCCGCCTGCCCGACAAGGCGCTGGCCGACATCGCCGGCCTGCCCATGGTGGTGCGTGTGGCGCAGCGCGCGCAGGCCAGCGGAGCGCAACTGGTGGCGGTGGCCACCGACGACGCGCGGATCGCCGAGGCCTGCGCCGCCCACGGCGTTCGCGCGCTGCTGACCTCGCCGAGCCATGCCAGCGGCACCGACCGCATCGCCGAGGCGGCGCAGCAACTGGCGCTGGCCGACGATGCCATCGTGGTGAACGTGCAGGGCGACGAGCCGCTGATCGAGCCGGCGCTGATCCGCGCCTGCGCCCTGCGCCTGCACGAGGATGCGCAGGCGCAGATGGCCACGGCCGCGCACCCCATCACCGAGGTGAGCTGGATCGCCGACCCCAACGTGGTGAAGGTGGTGCTGGATGCGCAGCAGCGCGCGCTGCTGTTCTCGCGCGCGCCCATTCCATGGCGCCGCGACCAGTACGCCACGGGCGGCGCGACCGCCCTGCCGGCGCGCCTGCCATTCCTGCGCCACGTGGGGATCTACGCCTTTCGCATGCGCGCGCTGCGCGCCTTCTCCGCGCTGACGCCCTGCGAGCTCGAGGCCGAGGAGGCGCTGGAGCAGCTGCGCGCGCTTTGGCACGGCTGGCGCATCGCCGTGCTGTCGGTGGACCATGCGCCCGCCGCCGGCGTGGACACGCCGCAGGATCTGGAGCGCGTGCGCCGCCTGCTGGGCCACGGCTGAGCCCTGGCGGGAGTATCGGGCTACCTGTCAGGGTGGTGCCGGGTGCGCGTGCTATTCTGGGACAGGGCCCGCCGCCTCTAGCAGGCTGCTAGGCAGGCGGGCGCCTGCGTGCATCGCGCCGAAGGCCTTGCACGCGGGCGTGCAGATCGAATCATCCATTCCAACGACAATATCCGGGAGTCTTCATGCGTTTGATCCTGCTGGGCGCACCAGGCGCAGGCAAAGGCACACAGGCGGCCAGCCTGTGCGCGCGCTACAACATCCCCCAGATCTCCACCGGAGACATGCTGCGCGCCGCGGTCAAGGCGGGCACGCCGCTTGGCCTGCAGGCCAAGGCCGTGATGGACTCCGGCGCGCTGGTGTCCGACGACATCATCGTGGGCCTGGTGCTCGAGCGCATCCAGCAGGCCGACTGCGAAGGCGGCTTCCTGTTCGACGGGTTCCCGCGCACCATCGCGCAGGCCGATGCGCTGAAGAAGGCCGGCGTGGGCATCGACTTCGTGCTCGAGTTCGACGTGCCCGACGAGGACATCGTGCAGCGCCTGAGCGGGCGCCGCGTGCACCCGGCCTCGGGGCGGGTCTACCACGTGCAGTTCAACCCGCCGAAGCTGGCCGACAAGGACGACCAGACCGGCGACGACCTGGTGCAGCGCGACGACGACCGCGAGGACACGGTGCGCAAGCGTCTGCGCGTGTACCACGAGCAGACGCGCCCGCTGGTCGACTATTACGGCGACTGGGAGCGCAGCGGCGACGCCGCGGCGCCGCGCCTGCGCCGCATCTCGGGCGTGGGCCCGGTGGACGAGGTGACCCGCCGCATCGCGGAGGCGCTGCGCTGATCGCGGCGCGGCAAGGGCGGCGCGCTTCCCGCGCGGCGGCACCGCCGCTCATGCCATGTCGTTGATTCCCGAGGATTTCATCCAGGAGCTGCTCGGCCGGGTCGACATCGTCGAGGTGGTCGGGCGCTCGGTGCAGCTGAAAAAGGCCGGCACCAACTACAAGGGGCTGTGCCCCTTTCACACCGAGAAATCGGCCTCCTTCACGGTCAGCCCGTCCAAGCAGTTCTACCACTGCTTCGGCTGCGGCGCCCATGGCAGCGCGATCGGTTTCCTGATGGAGCAATCCGGGATGAGCTTTCCCGACGCCGTGCGCGAACTGGCGCGCGACGCCGGCATGGAATTGCCGCAACAGGAGGCCGACGAGGGCGAGCAGCGCCGCGCCGCCGAACAGCGCAGCCACAAAGTGCGCCTGCGCGAGGTGCTGCAACAGGCCGAAGGTTTCTACCGCGAACGCCTGCGCGCCAGCACACGGGCCATCGACTACCTCAAGGGTCGCGGCCTGAGCGGACGCTCGGCGGCCCGCTACGGCCTCGGCTACGCGCCCGACGACTGGCAGGGACTGGCCAAGGTCTTCCCCAACTACGAAGCCGAACTGCTGCTGCAGTCGGGCCTGGTGGTGGCGCGCGACGCCCAGGGCCAGACCCTGGAGCCGTCGCAGGCGGCGGGCGCGACGGTCGCGCGGCGCTACGACCGGTTGCGCGACCGCATCACCTTTCCCATCCGCAACGCCCAGGGCGAGATCATCGGCTTCGGCGGACGCGTGCTCGACCGCGGCGAGCCCAAGTACCTCAACTCGCCCGAGACGGAGCTGTTCCACAAGGGAGAGGAACTCTACGGGCTGTTCGAGGCGCGCCAGGCGATCCAGCGCCACGGGCAGGTGCTGGTGGTCGAGGGCTACCTGGACGTGATCGCGCTGGCGCAACACGGCGTGGAACACGCGGTGGCCACGCTGGGCACCGCCTGCACGCCGGAGCACGTGCGCAAGCTGTTCCGCTATTGCGCCCAGATCGTGTTCTCCTTCGACGGCGACACCGCCGGGCGCCGCGCCGCCGCGCGCGCCATGCAGTCCGCGCTGCCCGTGCTGAGCGACGAGCGCTCGGTGAAATTCCTGTTCCTGCCGGCCGAGCACGACCCCGACAGTTTCGTGCGCGAACTCGGGGCCGACGCCTTCGAACGCGAGATCGCGCGCGCGCGCCCGCTGTCGGTATTCCTGCTCGACCACATCGGAGAAGGCCTGGCACTGGACACCGCCGAGGGACGCGCGCAGGCCATCGCGCGCGGGCGCGAGCTGATCGGCTCGATTCCCGAATCGGCCTTGAAGGGACAGATCGTGAACGAACTGGCGCAACGCCTGCGCACACCGGCCGACGAAGTGCGCGCCGCGCTGGCGCTGCCAGGCCATCGGCGCGCTGGCTCGGCCGCGCCGCCGCCCGCGAGCTCCCCGGGCCGCGCACCCCGCCCGAAACCCATGGAACCGCGCATGCAACGCCTGAGCCGTCCGAAAGTCGACCACGCGCACACGGCCATGCGCATCCTGCTGGCCCACCCCGGCCTGTGGCGCGACATCAGCACCGCCCAGCACGACCTGCTGGTCGCCCACGCGGGCTCGGTCGGGGAACTTGCGCGCTGGCTGGAGTCCTACCTGGATGAACATGCAGAGCCGACTCCGTCCTCAGTCTGGGAGGCGCTTCGCGCGGAGGGCCTGCTGGAAGCCGCCGAGGCGCTCGACCCCGCCGAACTGCTGGAGCGCGACACCGCCGAATTGCGGCCGGACCTGCGCGGCGCGCTGGAAAGCATCGAGATGGCCTGGATCAAGCAGCGCCAGCAGGCGCTGGCCGCCGAGGGTCTGGCCGATCCGGCCTCGCGCCTGGAATACCAGGGCCTTTCGCTGCGCCTGCGCGAACTCATGCGCAGCCTGCCCCGCCTGTGAACGCGGGCCCCGCCAAGCGGGCGTCGCGCGGGGCCCGGACTTGAATTCGGCCGTCCCGCCTATACTATGGGGTTTTGCGCACAAGGCGCGAACGCATCGTCCCCGCGTCCCGGGGAACGACTGCGGATCCGGGGCGGCCCGCGGCTTGGCCTATTCTTGTTGCACGACCGTCGATTCCCGCCACCGCAGGGGCCGGAATCGCACAAGCGTACGAGGAATCCGACGATGACCCAAGCCAAATCCGCAACCGCCAAATCCAAGGTTTCCTCGGGCAAGACCGCCGCAGACACCGCGCCGAAGACCGCGAAGGCCTCCAAGGCCGCCGCGGCGCCCGCGCACAGCACCACCAAGGCCACGCCGAAGGCAGCCGCTGCCGGCGCGAGCGCCACCAAGGCGCGCGCCTCGACCACCGTTCAAAGCATGCCAGCATCCAAGACCAAGTCGACGTCGGCCAAGGCCGCCGCCGAAAAACCCGTCGTCGACAAGGCGGGCGCGAAGGCCGCCGCCTCGCGCACTGCCGCCCAGGCCAAGGCCGCCGCCAAATCCGCCGCGGACAAGGACCTGCCGGCCGACGACTTCACCGTCGACGACGCCGACGAAGCGGCCGCCCCGGCCGCGCCGATGCCGCGCGGACGTCGTCCGTCGCGCGCCAAGGAAAAGCAGCTGCTGAAGGAATTCGGCTACGACGACTCCAACGTCACCGAAGAGGAACTGGCGCGCCGCCGCCAGCGCCTGAAGAACCTGATCAAGCTGGGCAAGACCCGCGGTTTCCTCACCTACGGCGAGATCAACGACCACCTGCCGGACAACCTGGCCGATCCGGACCTGCTGGAAACCATCATCAGCATGCTCAACGACATGGGCATCGCGGTGTACGAGCAGGCGCCCGACGCGCAGACCCTGCTGCTGAACCAGCACGGGCCGACCGCCTCCAGCGACGAGGAAGCCGAGGAAGAGGCCGAGGCGGCGCTGTCCTCGGTGGATTCGGAATTCGGCCGCACGACCGACCCGGTGCGCATGTACATGCGCGAGATGGGCACGGTGCAGCTGCTCACCCGCGAGGGCGAGATCGTCATCGCCAAGCGCATCGAGGAAGGCCTGCGCAAGATGATGCTGGCCATCTCGGCCTCGCCGGCGACGGTGGCCGAGATCCTGGCCATGGCCGCGCGCATCGCCAACAACGAGCTGCCGGTCGACGAAGTGGTCGACGGCATGGTCTCGGACGACGAGTCGGATGACTACGTGGCGGAGGAGGACGTCGACTTCGCGCTGGCCGACGAGGCCGAGGAGGACGACGAGACCGCGGCTGCCGCGGCCAGCTCGGTCAAGCTCGAGGAGCTCAAGGCCAAGGCGCTGGAGCGCTTCGCGCAGGTGCACGACGCCTTCATGAAAATGCGTCGCGCCTACGACAAGGAAGGCTACAAGTCGGCCGCCTACATGAAGGCCCAGGAACACATTTCGCGCAACCTGATGGAAGTGCGCTTCACCGCGCGCACCGTCGAGAAGCTGT
Organism: Pseudomonadota bacterium; assembly: GCA_021830925.1. Taxonomy (GTDB): domain Bacteria; phylum Pseudomonadota; class Gammaproteobacteria; order Burkholderiales; family Burkholderiaceae_C; genus Thiomonas_A. The sequence goes on from JAKBNS010000038.1 coordinate 6,072, forward strand.
GCGACCTGCTGCGCAGTCAGGTCGACGAGGTGCGCCGCCACGAACGCGAGATCCGGCGCATCGTGGTGGACCGCTGCGGCATGCCCCAGGAGGAGTTCATCAAGAGCTTCCCCGGGCACCAGCTCGACCTGCGCTGGGGCGAGCGCCTGGCTTCGTCGAGCAAGCCCTTCGCGGCCGTGCTGGCGCGCAACCTGCCCAGCATCCAGGAACTGCAGCAGCGCCTGATCGACACCCAGAACCGCGTCGTCGTCCCCCTGGAGGACTTCAAGGAGATCAACGCGCAGATGAGCCGCGGCGAGCAGGAAGCCCGCGAGGCCAAGCGCGAGATGATCGAGGCCAACCTGCGCCTGGTGATTTCCATCGCGAAGAAGTACACCAACCGCGGCCTGCAGTTCCTGGATCTGATCCAGGAAGGCAACGTGGGCCTGATGAAGGCGGTGGACAAGTTCGAATACCGTCGCGGCTACAAGTTCTCGACCTACGCGACCTGGTGGATCCGCCAGGCCATCACGCGCTCCATCGCCGACCAGGCACGCACCATCCGCATCCCGGTGCACATGATCGAGACCATCAACAAGGTCAACCGCATCTCGCGCCAGTATCTGCAGGAGACCGGCACCGAGCCGGACGCCGCGATCCTGGCCGAGAAGATGGAAATGCCCGAGGACAAGGTGCGCAAGATCATGAAGATCGCCAAGGAGCCGATCTCCATGGAGACGCCGATCGGCGACGACGACGATTCGCATCTGGGCGACTTCATCGAGGACACCGGCATGCTGGCGCCCACCGACGCGGCGCTGCAGGCCAGCCTGCGCGACGTGGTCAAGGACATCCTGGATTCGCTCACCCCGCGCGAAGCCAAGGTGCTGCGCATGCGCTTCGGCATCGAGATGGCCAACGACCACACCCTCGAGGAGGTCGGCAAACAGTTCGACGTCACCCGCGAGCGCATTCGCCAGATCGAGGCCAAGGCGCTGCGCAAACTCAAGCATCCGACCCGCTCGGACAAGCTGCGCAGCTTCCTCGACTCGCTCTGATCGCCGTCGGGCCGCACCGGGACGCATGCGCGTCCGGGTGCGGAATATTTCACACATGCCCGATGGCCGACCGCTAGACTTGCGCCCATGTCGAATATGCGCAAGCCCGTGACCAGGACCGTGGTGTTCGCCGACGTGGTCGGCAGCACCGGCCTGTACAAGTCTCTGGGAGATGCGGCCGCGGCGCGCCTGATGACCCAGGTCACGCAAGCCACCGGCGAGATCGTCGCCCAGCACCGCGGACAGGTCGTGAAGACCATGGGCGACGGCCTGCTGGCCGTGTTCGACGACAACGCGGCGGCGGTTCAGGCCTGCTGCGAGGCGCAACGTCGCCTGGCGCAGTGGGGTCATGACAATTCCGCGCCCGTATCGGTGCCGCTGAAAATCGGTCTGTCGCGCGGTCCGGTGGTACTGACTCCGGGGGATTGCTTCGGCGACGCCGTGAATGCCGCGGCGCGACTGTCCGGCTCGGCCGCGGGAGGCCAGATCCTGCTGGGCGAAGCGGTGGCCGAGGGCCTGAGCCTGGAGCAGCAGGCACGCCTGCGCAGCCTCGGTTCGATCTACCTGCGCGGCTACGAACAGGCCGTGCCGGTGCACCAGATCGAATGGGACGCCGGCTGGCAGAACAGCCAGACCATGCCCCATCTGCCGACCGTGATCGCCCATGCCACGCAGCACCTGGGCCTGAGCTGGCTGGACGTGCACCAGGACATGCCCGCCGCGCAGGGCGTACTGCACATCGGACGCACGCAAGCCGCCGAATTCGTGGTCAACGACATCCGGGTTTCCCGTCAGCATGCCCGCATCGAATGGCGCGGCAGCTATTTCATGCTCACCGACCTGTCCAGCAACGGCACCTGGGTGCGCTACGCCGGACAGGACAACGCGCTGGCCTTGCGCCGCAACGAATGCGTGCTGCACGGCCAGGGCGAGATCTGCCTGGGCGCCAAGCCCACCGACCCCACTGCACCGACCGTGATGTTCGAGGTGTTCGACCGCTGATCCGCCGCGTCCGACGCCTCGCCGCCCGCCGCCCCATGTCCGCCAGTCCCACCGAAACCTTCGAGCACGGCCGCCCCTCCATCACCGCCGTCGTCCTGTTCAACCTCGGCACGCCGTCCGCGCCCACCACCGCGGCGGTGCGGCGCTACCTGCGCGAGTTCCTCGCCGACCCCCGGGTCATCGAGGTGCCGCGCGCGGTGTGGATGCCCATCCTGCACGGCATCATCGTTCCCTTCCGCTCACCGCGCACCGCGGCCAAGTACGCGAGCATCTGGCAGCCTGCCGGATCCCCGCTGGCGGTCGCCACGGCGTCGCTGGAGCGCGCGCTCCAGGCGGAGCTGGCGCGCCGAGGCCACCATGTGACGGTGCGCCACGCGATGCGTTACGGCGAGCCCGCCACGGACGCGGTGCTGGACCGCCTGCATGCCGAGGGCGCCACGCGCCTGCTGGGCCTGCCGCTGTACCCGCAGTACAGCGCGGCCACCACCGCCACCGCGCTGGACGCGGTCGCCGCCTGGCTGCGCGGCCGGCGCCGTCAGCCCGCGCTGCGCTGGGTGCGCAATTTCGCCGACGATGCCGGCTACATCGAGGCGCTGGCCGCGAAGGTCCGCGCCCACTGGGCCGAGCATGGGCGTCCCGAGCGCCTGGTCATGAGCTTTCACGGCATGCCCCGGCGCACCCTGCTGCGCGGCGACCCCTACCACTGCGAGTGCCGCAAGACGGCCCGGCTTCTGGCCGAGGCGCTGGGCCTGGATGAGACCCAGTACCTGGTGAGCTTCCAGTCGCGCTTCGGCGCCGAAGCCTGGCTGCAGCCCTACACCGAGCCCAGCCTGCGCGAGCTCGCCCGCTCCGGAGTGCGCCGGGTCGACGTGGTCTGTCCGGGTTTCGTGGCCGACTGTCTGGAGACCCTGGAGGAAATCGCCATCGAGGGCAAGCAGGCCTTCCTGTCCAGCGGCGGCTCCGAGTTCCACTACATCGCCTGCCTGAATGACGACGCGCACTGGGTGAGCGCGCTGGCCGATCTGGTGGAACGCGAGTTGCTGGGCTGGCCCACGCGCACCGCGCCCGAACCGGCGCAGCTCGAGGCCAGCGCGGCGCGTGCCCGCGCCCTGCTCGCAGCCCAGGAGGCCTGATCCCGGCCGCTTTCTGCCAGGATGTCGCCCTATTCCCGGCGAAGGATTGCCGGAAACACACACCATGCTGCCGTGGGGGCGTCGGCTCAGGCACGACGCGGCACAATGGCGCCCGGGCACCTAAAGCCCACAAGATCTATAAGACTTTTCTCGAGCCTGCCTTGCCCCCGATGTCCTCCGCCCGTCTATCCGGCGACAAGGCCCTGCCCGCGTGGCTGGCCGATGCCTGCGTGTTGCTGCTGGTCGCCGCCTGCATGTTCTGGGGCCTGGGACGCCCGCCCATCCGCGACAACAACGAAGCCCTGTACGCCGACATCGCGATGGCGATGAGCCGCGGCGGCAGCTGGTTGATCCCGCATCTGGACGGCGTGCCCTACATCGAGAAGCCGCCCCTGCTGTACTGGCTGATGGCCCTGAGCTTCAAGGCCTTCGGCGTGGGAGCCTGGCAGGCGCGCCTGCCCGATGCCGCGGCGGCCTGGCTGGCCAGCCTGGGATGCATCGCCCTCGGGCGTCGCCTGGGATCGCCGCTGGGCGGCCGTACGGCCGCGCTGATCGCCGGCACGGCGCTGGGCTGGGTGGAAATCGGCCGCACCATCCTGTTCGACCCCCTGATGAGCCTGGGCTGGCTGACGGCCCTGGCGCTGGTGGTGCTGGCCGAGCAGCGGGAAAGCCGCGCGCTGATGCGCTGGGCCATGCTGCCGCTGGGCCTGGCCGTGATGACCAAGGGGCCGGAGGCCCTGGTGCTACTCGGCCTGGTGGGTCTGGTGCAGTTGCTGCTGTCGCCCGGCCCGCTGCCGCGCGCGCGCATGCTGCGCCTGTTCCTGGACCCATGGGCGATCGTGCTGTTCCTGCTCGTGGCCATGCCCTGGCAACTGCTCGCGGCCTGGCGCCAGCCCGGCTTCGCCTGGTTCTTCTGGGTCAACGAGACCATCAATCGATTCCTCGGAACCCGCATTCCGGACGATTTCCATCACGGCCCCTGGTGGTACTACCTGCCCAGGCTGCTGGTCGGCACCTTTCAGTGGACGGGCCCGATGCTGGCGCTCGCCCTCCTCACCCGCCGCGTGAAAACCGGAGCGGCCGCGCGCAGTTCGGTGTGGGCGCGCAACGCCTCGCTCACGCTGCTGGTGTTCTTCTCGGCCTCCAGCGACAAGGGCGCCTATTACCTGCTGCCGGTGGTCGTGCTGCTGGCCTGGTGGACAGGACAGCGTCTGCAACAGGCGGTCGACCGCGGCGAGATCGACAGGGCCAAGGGCTGGGTGGCCCTGGGGTGCGCGCTGTTCGGTCTGGCGGCCGCGGCCCTGTGGCTCGCCATCGTCACCCTGCCCGAAGTGCGGCTCATGGCGCTGCGCAGCGGCCTGCCGCCCCCGCAATGCGCGCTGCTGCCGTGGCTGAGCCTGAGCCTGCTGACGGTGTCGCTGCTGGCGGCGCTGCTGCTGCTGCGCCGCGGAACCCTGGAGGCCGGCTTGCTGGTGTTCGGACTCACCGGGCTCGCGATGAGCCTGTTCGCCACCGAGCTGGCGGTGGCCAAGACCTACGACACCTCCCAGAAGCACGTCGCGCAGGTGCTGCACACCCTGTTCCCGCGCGGCGTGGACATGTACTCCTGGCAGACCTTCGAGGACGAGGACGCCTCACTGCTGTTCTACGGCCTGCGCCCGCTGCGGGTGATCGACAGCACCAGCTCGGACCTCTGGTTCGGCTGCCGCCACGCCGCCGGCCACTCCCCCTGCGTGAGCCCGATCGCGGTGCGCGAGGCGGTGCGGGCCGGTCGCCCGGTGGCGGTCTGGGTGGCGCGGGACCGCCTGGCATCGTTCCTGGGCACCGGCCTGGCCGTGGGCATGCGCCCGGTGGGGTTCCGCGGCAGCATCGTGTTCGTGCGCCCCGCCCCCTCCCTCTTGAAAACGTCGTCGCCGCCCCCAGATGGTCTGGCGATCCCGCGCGCCGCCCCCGGCGCGCCGTCGCAACCCGATTCCCGCCCATGACCCAGACCTCCCCGAACGAATCCCCGGCGGCCCAGGCCGCATCGACTTCCACGGCCGAAGAACAGCAAGCCGCGCAGGCCGCTTCCGGCGGCGACGCGCTGGAGCAGGCGCTCAAGGCCGCGCAGGACGAGCTCGAAGCGCTGAAGGACCAGTTCCTGCGTGCCAAGGCCGAGGCCGAGAACGTGCGCCGCCGCGCCGAAGAGGAAACCGCCCGGGCGCGCAAGTTCGCCGTGGAATCCATGGCCCAGGAGCTGCTCCCCGTGAAGGACAGCCTGGAGGCCGCGCTGGCCGACGCCAGCGGCAGCATCGAGGCGCTGAAAAAGGGCGTGGAACTCACGCTGAGCCAGTTGCGCGGCGCCTTCGAGCGCAGCCGCATCCAGGAAGTGGCGCCCGCGGTCGGCGAGCGCTTCGACCCGGCCCGGCACCAGGCGATCGCCAGCATTCCCTCGGAACAGGCCCCCAACACCGTGGTCGCGGTGCTGCAGAAGGGCTACATGCTGGCCGAACGCACGCTGCGCCCGGCGATGGTCACCGTGGCCGCCGCGCAAGGCACGGCGCAGGCACCGGGCGGCGCCGCGGGGGCTTGAATCCGACGCAATCGGCTGCATCTGCTGTTGCAGCAGGACGGGCCTCCTGGCGCCCGTCCACCTGAATACCAACATTCACGAGACTTCCGGAGTTCACAATGGCAAAAATCATCGGCATCGACCTCGGCACCACCAACTCCTGCGTGTCCGTGATGGAAGGCGGCAGCCCCAAGGTCATCGAGAACAGCGAAGGCGCGCGCACCACGCCCTCGATCATCGCCTACATGGAAGACGGCGAGATCCTGGCCGGCGCGCCGGCCAAGCGCCAGGCGGTGACCAACCCGAAGAACACCCTGTACGCGGTCAAGCGCCTGATCGGACGCAAGTTCGAGGAAAAGGAGGTGCAGAAGGACATCGCCCTGATGCCCTACACCATCGCCAAGGCCGACAACGGCGATGCCTGGGTGGAAGTGCGCGGCAAGAAGCTGGCGCCCCCGCAGGTGTCCGCCGAGGTGCTGCGCAAGATGAAAAAGACCGCCGAGGACTACCTGGGCGAGGAAGTCACCGAGGCCGTGATCACCGTGCCGGCGTACTTCAACGACAGCCAGCGCCAGGCCACCAAGGACGCCGGGCGCATCGCCGGGCTGGACGTCAAGCGCATCATCAACGAGCCGACCGCCGCCGCGCTGGCCTTCGGCCTGGACAAGGCCGCCAAGGGTGACCGCAAGATCGCCGTGTTCGACCTCGGCGGCGGCACCTTCGACATCTCGATCATCGAGATCGCCGACGTCGACGGGGAAAAGCAGTTCGAGGTGCTGTCGACCAACGGGGACACCTTCCTCGGCGGCGAGGACTTCGACCAGCGCATCATGGACTACATCGTCGCCGAGTTCAAGAAGGAATCGGGCGCCGACCTGTCCAAGGACGTGCTCGCGCTGCAGCGCCTGAAGGATGCGGCCGAGAAGGCCAAGATCGAGCTGTCCAGCAGCCAGCAGACCGAGATCAACCTGCCCTACATCACCGCCGACGCCTCGGGTCCGAAGCACCTGAGCATGAAGCTCACTCGCGCCAAGCTCGAAGCCCTGGTGGAAGAGCTGATCGAGCGCACCATCGAACCCTGCCGCGTGGCCATCAAGGACGCGGGGGTGAAGATCGGCGACATCTCCGACGTGATCCTGGTCGGCGGCATGACCCGCATGCCCAAGGTGCAGGACAAGGTGCGCGAGTTCTTCGGCAAGGATCCGCGCAAGGACGTCAACCCCGACGAGGCGGTGGCGGTGGGCGCGGCCATCCAGGGCTCGGTGCTGTCGGGCGAGCGCAAGGACGTGCTGCTGCTCGACGTCAGCCCGCTGACCCTGGGCATCGAGACCCTGGGCGGTGTGATGACGCCGATGATCAAGCGCAACACCACGATCCCGACCAAGCACACCCAGGTGTACTCGACCGCCGAGGACAACCAGCCCGCCGTGACCATCAAGGTCTACCAGGGCGAGCGCGAGATGGCCTCGGGCAACAAGATGCTGGGCGAGTTCAACCTCGAGGGCATCCCCGCCGCGCCGCGCGGCATGCCGCAGATCGAGGTCACCTTCGACGTCGACGCCAACGGCATCCTGCACGTCAGCGCGCGCGACAAGGGCACCGGCAAGGAGAACAAGATCACCATCAAGGCGAACTCCGGGCTGAGCGAGGACGAGGTGCAGCGCATGGTGCGCGACGCCGAGGCCAACGCCGCGGACGACCACCGCAAGCGCGAACTGGTGGACGCGCGCAACCAGGCCGACGCGGCCGCCCACGGCGTGCGCAAGTCCCTGAGCGAGCATGGGGACAAGGTCGACGCCGCCACCAAGGATGCGATCGAGGCGGCGCTCAAGGACCTGGACGAAGCCCTCAAGGGCGACGACAAGGACGCCATCCAGGCCAGGACCGAGGCGCTGATGACCGCCAGCCAGAAGCTGGGCGAGCAGATCTACGCCCAGCAGGCCGAGCAGGCGCAGGCCGCCGGTGGCGACGCCGGGGCGGCCCCCGGCGCGGGCGCCAAGCCGGCCGACGACACGGTGGTCGACGCCGAGTTCAAGGAAGTCAAGGACGGCAAGGCCTGAGCTGACACGCCGGCCGCGTTCGCCTGGCCCGTGGGGATCCCGGGCGACGCGGCGTATTCTCGGGAGGGCGCCGCACGCGCCCTCCCTTTTTGCCTTTCACCGCTCGCAATTCGACCATGGCCAAGCGTGATTTCTACGAAGTTCTGGGGGTGCCCCGCGATGCCGACGAGGAGGCCCTGAAAAAGGCCTATCGCAAGCTGGCGATGAAGTACCACCCGGACCGCACCCAGGGCGACAAGGACAGCGAGGAGCGCTTCAAGGAAGCCAAGCAGGCCTACGAGACCCTGAGCGATGCGCAAAAGCGCGCCGCCTACGACCGCTACGGCCACGCCGGCGTCGACCCGTCGGCCGGCGGCATGGGTGGGGGCGGATTCGGAGGCGGCGCCGGTTTCGCCGATTTCGGCAGCATCTTCGAGGAAATCTTCGGCGGCGGCGGCGCGCGCCAGCGCGGCGGCCCGCAGGTGTACCGCGGAGCCGACCTGAGCTACTCGCTGAGCCTGAGCCTGGAAGAAGCCGCCCACGGCACCACCAAGTCCCTGCGCATTCCCAGCTGGGATGCCTGCGGCACCTGCCACGGCAGCGGCGCCAAGCCCGGCACCAAGCCCAAGACCTGCCCGGCCTGCGGCGGCAGCGGCGCGACCACCCAGCGCATGGGCCCCTTCGCGATGCAACAGACCTGCGGCAGCTGCGGCGGCACCGGCAAGGTCATCCCCGAGCCCTGCCCGACTTGCCACGGCGAAGGTCGCATCCAGCGCCAGAAGACCCTGGAGGTGCAGATCCCGGCGGGCATCGACACCGGCATGCGCATCCGCTCCAGCGGCAACGGCGAGCCCGGCCTGGGCGGAGGGCCGGCCGGCGACCTGTACGTGGAAATCCAGATCAAGCCCCATTCGCTGTTCGAGCGCAACGGCAACGATCTGCACTGCCGCGTCCCGGTAAGCATGACCGCCGCCGCGCTGGGCGCGCGCATCGAGGTGCCCACGCTGGGGGGGGCGGCCGAGATCGACCTGCCCGAGGGCACGCAGTCGGGCAAGACCCTGCGCCTGCGCGGCAAGGGCATCAAGGGCATCCACGCGGCGCACCCCGGCGACCTGTACTGCCACATCGAGGTGGAGACCCCGGTGCGCCTGAACGAGGAGCAGCGCCGCCTGCTGGAGCAGCTGGACGAATCCCTCAAGCGCGGCGGCGACCGCCATACCCCCAACGGCAAGAGCTGGGCCGACAAGGTGCGCGACTTGTTCAAGTAAGCC
>JAKBNS010000128.1 GCA_021830925.1 Pseudomonadota bacterium
CAGCTGCGCATGGCTCAGCTCCCGGCCCTGCGCGTCCCGCACCGCCGGCGTCGCATCGCCTCGATGCTCCTGCAGCAATCCGTGCACCGTGCGTGCCGCGGGCAACTCGCGCGCCGTCGCGTTCCACTGGCGCAGGCGCTCCAGATCGGAGGGAGTCGTCGTCGCCAGCGTGCGCAGCGCCGCGTCCGGATGCTCGATGAGCTGTTCGACCAGTTGCAGGTAGGCCTGGAGCATGGCGTCGACCATGCCCTCGGAGAAAAGCTCGGTGGAATAGGCAAACACCACGGTCGGCGCCACCTCCGTGGCCACGTGCAGCGACAGGTCGAACTGGGTCGCACGGCCTCGAATTCGATAGGGCGTCGTGCCGAGACCATCGAAGCGCACCTCGCTCTCGGGCGTGTTCAGCACGTTGAACAACACGCGCAGGTCGGCCCCCGCCTCGACAATGCCCTGCGCGCGCAGACGATCCATCAGGTAGTCGTAGGGTAGGTCCTGGTTCTCGAACGCCGCGAGGGCCGCAGCCCGAACCTCACGGAGCAGTTCGGCGACCGTCGCATCGGGGTCGACCGCCACGCGCATGACCAGGGTATTGACCAGACTGCCGACGACGTCCTCGGTGTATTCGTGGTTCCGATTGGCCACCGGGAAGCCGACCGCGATGTCGTCCTGGCCGCACCAGCGCGCGAGCAGCAGCTGGAACGCGGCCAGCAGGGTCATGAAGGGGGTCACGCCATGGCCCGCGGAAAAGCGCCTCACGCGCTTGACCCAGGCCTCGCCGACCTCGGCGCGCAACGTGGACCCGGCGCTGGTCTCGCGCATTCCACGCTTGCGATCGGTGGGCAGTTCCAGCGGAACCATGCCGCGCAAGCGCTCGATCCAGCGCCGCGCCTGCGCCTGCAAGGCCGCGTCGTCGAGCCGACCCCGCTGCCATGCAGCGTAGTCGGCGAAGTCGTAACGCTTCGCCGGCAGTCGGGCCGCTTCGCCCACCCGCTGCGCGCGGTACAGCTCGGCCAACTCGCGCCAGAGGATGGCCCGCGCCCAGTCGTCGAGCACGATGTGGTGCATGACCAGCACGAACGCATGCTCCTCATCGCCGAGACGGGCCAGGAGAAATCGGTGCAGCGGGCCTCGTTCAAGGTCGAAGGGTTCGGCGATCGCGCGCTGGAGCTGCTCCGGCCAGGCCGGATCGGAGGCGGCATCGAACAGCGTGAGCCGTGCCTCGGTCGGCGCGTCGATCCACGCCATCGGCTCCGCGTTCCCGAACGCGAAGCGTGTGCGAAAGGCCTCATGGCGCGCAACGAGCTCCGTCAGGGCGCGTCGCAGGCAGTCGACATCGAGGGCACCGCGCAGGCTGCGCGAAGTCACCATGTTGTAGGCCGCGCCACGCGGGTCGAGCTGGTGGATGAGCCACATGCGCCGCTGCGAGAAAGACACCTGCAGTGGCCCGCCGCGGTCGACCCGGGCCATCGCCTCGGTCGACGGTTGCGGCCGGCTGCCATCCAGCACCTCGGCCAGCCCGGCGATCGTCGGATGCTCGAAAATCCTCGCCAGCGGCAGATCCTCGCCGAACATGCTGCGCACGCGTGACACCACCAGCGTCGCGCTGAGCGAATCTCCCCCAAGCTCGAAAAAGTTCGACCGTGTGCCGATGGTCTTCGCCTTGGTCAGCACCCCGCGCCAGATCTCCAGCAGCGTGGCCTCCACGCCATTGCGCGGCGCCGAGGCATCGAGCTCCCGCGCCTCGAAGCTCGGCTGCGGCAGCGCGCGCCGGTCGAGCTTGCCGTTGGGCAGGCGCGGCAGCGCATCCAGCGACACGAAGTGCTGCGGCACCATGTACGCCGGCAGGGTCATGCGCAGGTGCTCGCGCAGCTCGTCCGCCGGCACTTCGCCCACGCCATAGGCCACCAGCCGCACGTCGCCCGGAACGTCCTCGCGCACGATCACCACGCAGTCGCGCACCCGCGGATGCGTCAGCAGCCGCGACTCGATCTCCCCCAGCTCGATGCGGTAGCCCCGCACCTTGACCTGGAAGTCCAGCCGGCCTCGATGCTCCAGCAGCCCGTCGGGAAGCCAGCGCCCGCGGTCTCCCGTGCGGTACATGCGCCCGCCCTCGCTCCACGGATCGCTCACGAAGCGCTCCGCCGTCAGCTCCGGGCGCGCGAAATAGCCGCTGGCCACCCCCGCGCCCCCGATCCAGATCTCCCCGGCCACCCCCACCGCGCAGGGCTTGCCTTGCGCATCGAGCACGTACACCTGCGTGTTGTCGATGGGCCGGCCGATCGAGATCACCGGAGCACCGGGCACCACGCGCCAGCAGGTCGACCACACCGTCGTCTCGGTCGGGCCGTACATGTTCCACACCTCGCCGCAGCGCCCGAGCAGCGCCGTGGCCAGCTCCGGCGACAGGCTCTCGCCTCCCACCAGCGCGCGAAACCCCGGCGCTCCGCTCCAGCCCGAGTCCACCAGCATGCTCCAGGTGCCGGGGGTGGCCTGCATCACCGTGATCTTCTGCGCCTCGAGCAGGCCCCGCAGCCGGTCCGCGTCCATCGCGTCCTCGCGCGTGGCGATCACCGCGCAGCCTCCCACCGCCAGCGGCAGCAAAAGCTCCAGCACCGCGATGTCGAAACTCAACGTGGTCACCGCCAGAATGCGGTCCGAGGCCCCGAGCCCAGGCTCGCGGCGCATCGACGAAAGAAAGTTGACCACCGCCGCGTGCGGAACCACCACTCCCTTGGGCCGCCCCGTCGAGCCCGACGTGTAGATCACGTAGGCCGCATCCTCGCCCCTGGCGTCGCGTTCGGCGTCCGGCTCCTCGGGCTCCGCGGACAGCGCGTCCAGCGCAGCCCGCTCGACGTCCAGCAGCAGCAACGGCACGGGCATCCCGTCCCACGTCGCCTGGCTGGCCTGGGTCGTCACCAGCAGGATCGGTTGCGCATCCTCGATCATGTCCTGCAGACGCTGCCGGGGAAACGCCGGCTCGAGCGGAAGGTACGCCGCGCCGCTGCGCAGCACCGCCAGCTGCGCCACCACCATGTCCACCCCGCGCTCGACTCCGAGCCCCACCAGCCGGCCCCGACGCGCTCCGCGCGCTCGCAGCATGCGCGAAAGCTGCTCGACCCTGGCCCACAGCTGCGCATGGCTCAGCTCCCGGCCCTGCGCGTCCCGCACCGCCGGCGTCGCATCGCCTCGATGCTCCTGCAGCAATCCGTGCACCGTGCGTGCCGCGGGCAACTCGCGCGCCGTCGCGTTCCACGTCGACAGCACCAGCTCGCGCTCGGCCGCGTCGAACCACGCCAGATCCCCGATCGGCGCCGCGGGCGCCGCCACCACCGAGCGCAGCAGCACGTCGAAGCGCCGCGCCATGCGCTCCACGCTCGCCTGGTCGAACAGGTCCGTGCGGTACTGCCAGGTCGCCGTCGCACCGCCTTGCGCATGCTCCTCGATGCTCAGCGAAAGGTCGAGGCTGATATGCAGGCGCGGCAGCATGAGCGCCGAGACCTCGAGGCCGGGGAGCGCCAGCTTCCAGCGATCCGGCAGGTTCTCGAACGAGAAATAGGCCTGGTACACCGGATTTCGCTCGAGACTTCGATCGGTGGCGATATCGGCGACGATTTTCTCGAAGGGACAGTCCGAATGCTCGATCGCGGCGAGCACCTTGGCGTCGACCGCGCGCAAGAGCGCATCGAAGCCCATGGCGTCGAAGCCCTGCGGCAGTCGAATCGCCAGGGTGTTGATGAACATGCCCACCGTGTCGCGCAGCGCCGGATCCTTGCGCCCGCCCACGGGAATCCCGACCGCGAAATCGGTCTGCGAGGCCATGCGCGCCAACAGCACCTGGAGCAGCGCCAACCAGGCCCGAAAGCGGCTGGTGCCCGCCGCGCGCGCCAGGCCACGCAAGGCCTCGACCGGCCCGGCGCCGATCTCGACGCGCACGCAGCCCGCCTGGAAATCCGACTTGGCCGCGCGCGGATGGTCGGTCACAAGCTGCAGATCCTCTACCCCTGCGAGCTCCTCGCGCCAATAGCGGCGCTGCGACTCCCAGGCGTCGCTGGCTGCCACCGCGCGCTGGCTCCGTGCGGTGCCCAGCAGGGTGGCCTCGGTGGGGGGCAGCCCCGACGCATCCCCGTCGGCGCCATAGATCGACGCGAGTTCCCGATGCAGGATGCCCATCGACAGGCCGTCCGAGACCAGGTGGTGCACGCGCAGCGCGACGATGCTCGCGCCATCGCCGAGCTCGATGCAGCACACGCGGAACGGCAATTCCCGATCGACGCGGAATGGCTGTCCGACCAGCTCGGCGATCTGTCGCGCGAGAGTCGGGTCATCGGGCTGGGAGCCGGGGCCGGCCACGCGCAGCAACTGGAAGCGTGATGCGGCCGAGGCGGGCTCCAGCACGCATTGCACCGGCCCCTCGTCGGTGTTGACGAACAGGGTTCGCAGCGCCGCGTGCCGCTGCACCAGGGCGCGCAGTGCAGCCTCGAAGCGGTCGAGATCCAGGCCTGCCTCGACCCGAAAGGTCGACGGCACGATGTAGGCCTGATCGGCTCCGGAAAGCTGGTTGAGAAACCACATCGCCTCCTGCCCGAGGGACAGCGGCCCGCGGTCCTGGAACGTGGGAGAAGCTTCGAGGTTCGGCTCCATGCCCGGGAGATCGGCGCGTTGCGAAAGGTCTTGCATCAGGAACTCTGCATGAATGCGATTGGCGACAAACGGATCTCATCCTAGGCGCCGGAGACGCCCCGACAACCCCGAAAACGGGGTGCGCCGGCCGGAACGTGGAAAATGTCTCGTTCGTGAAGCAGACATTCATGGCTTCCCGTCGCTCCCCGGTCCCTCACGCATGCTCGAATTCACCCTCCACCACAGCCGCGGCCGCGCCCGCCGCGGCAGCCTGCGGCTGCGCCACGGCAGCGTGCAGACCCCGCAGTTCATGCCCGTGGGTACCTACGGCTCGGTCAAGGGCATCACGCCCGCCGGACTGCGCGAGGCCGGCGCGGAAATCATTCTCGGCAACACCTTCCACCTGTGGCTGCGCCCGGGGCTGGAAGTCGTCAAGCGCTTCGGCGGCCTGCACCGATTCATCGGCTGGGATGGCCCGATCCTCACCGACAGCGGAGGCTTCCAGGTCTGGAGCCTGGGCGACCTGCGCAGGATCTCCGAGCAGGGCGTGCGCTTCGCCTCCCCGGTGAACGGCGACAAGCTGCTGCTCACGCCCGAGGTGAGCATGCAGATCCAGACCGTGCTGGACTCGGACATCGTGATGCAGTTCGACGAGTGCACGCCCTACTCCATCGGAAGCGACGACTCCCGCCGCCTGACCACAGCGGCCGAGGCGCGCGCCTCGATGGAGCTTTCGCTGCGCTGGGCGAAGCGCTGCAGGGAGGAGTTCGAGCGTCTCGAGAACCCCAACGCGCTGTTCGGAATCAACCAGGGCGGCATGTACCTGGACCTGCGCGAGGCCTCGCTGCAGGGCCTGCTGGAACTGGACTTCCCCGGCTACGCGATCGGCGGCCTCAGCGTCGGCGAGCCCAAGGAGGAGATGCTGCGGGTTCTCGACCACGTGGCCCCCATGCTGCCGCCCGAGCGCCCGCGCTACCTGATGGGCGTGGGCACGCCCGAGGACCTGGTGCGCGGCGTGCAGGCCGGCATCGACCTGTTCGACTGCGTGATGCCCACGCGCAACGCCCGCAACGGACACCTGTTCACCCGCTGGGGCGACCTGCGCATCCGCAATGCGCGCTATCGCGAGGACCCGCGACCGCTGGACGAGGACTGCGCCTGCCCCGCCTGCCGCGGCTTCTCGCGCGCCTACCTGCACCACCTGGACCGCTGCGGCGAAATGCTGTTCCCCATGCTCGCCACCGCGCACAACCTGCACTACTACCTCGAACTCATGCGGGGCATGCGCCAGGCGCTGGACGAAGACCGTTTCGAGGAGTTCGTGCGCCGCTTCGGCGAGCAGCGCGCGCGCGGCATCGACTGATCAGCTCTGCTGCGGCTGCCGGAGCAGCCACGCCACGAAGCGCCGCCCGTAGACGGGCTGGCGCGACAGCAGCCAGGCCGCGGCCGCCAGGTTGAGCAGCGCGATGCTCAGCAGCAGCGCCGGCACCGACACCCCGAGGCCCAGCAGGACCGCGCAATAGCCGGCGCACACGATCATGTACAGCGCGTTGAGAATGTTGTTGGCCGCGATCACCCTGGCGCGGTGGCTTGCCGGGGTGTGCTGCTGGATCAGCGCGTACAGCGGCACGCTGTAGACCCCGGCGCTGGCCGACAGCCCGAACAGATCCCCCATGACCCGCCAGTGGGCCGGCTGCGCGATGAATGCGCCGACCCCCAGCAGCGGGCCCTGCGCGGCCGCGGCGTGCGCGGCCAGGTACAGGTCGACTCCGAAGGCGCTCATGCCCAGCGCGCCCAGGGGCACCAGTCCGGGTTCGACGCGCCCGCGCGCCAGCCACTCGCAGGCCAGCGAACCCAGGCCCACCCCCACCGAGAACACGACCAGCAGCAAGGAGGCCACCTGCTCGTCGCCGCCCAGCACGTCCTTCGCGAACACCGGGAACTGGGTGAGGAAGGCCACGCCGTAGAACCACATCCAGGAGATCGCCAGCAGCGCCTGCAGCAGCACCGGATCGCGCGCGGCGAGTCGCAGGTTGGCCAGGGTCTCGCGCAGGGGGTTCCAGCGCACGCGCAGCCCGGCGTCCAGCGCCGGCGTGGACGGAATGCGCCGCGACGCCGCCCATCCCCCCAGTGCCACCAGCACGCAGGCCGCGCCCGCCAGCCAGGGCCCCTGGCGCAGGCTCATCAACAGGCCGCCGGCGAGGTTGCCCAGCAGGATGGCCACGAAGGTGCCCATCTCGGTCATGCCGTTGCCGCCGGTGAGCTCGGCGGCCGACAGGTGCTGCGGCAGGTAGGCGTACTTGGCGGGCCCGAACACGCTGGAGTGCACGCCCATGCCGAAGGCGCAGGCCAGCAGGGCCGCCAGATTGCCGGTGGCGAAACCCCACAGGGCCAGCGCCATGATGCCGATCTCCAGCAGCTTGACCCCGCGCATCAGCCGGTCCTTGGCCAGCTTGTCGGCCAGCTGCCCGCTGGTGGCGGAGAACAGCACGAAGGGCAGGATGTACAGGGCGGCGATCAGGTTGACCATCAGTCCCGGCGACAGCGCGGCGCCGGCCTGCGCGCGATAGGTCACCATCACCGTGAAGGCGAACTTGAACAGGTTGTCGTTCGCGGCGCCTCCGAACTGGGTCCAGAAGAACGGCGCGAAGCGGCGCTGGCGCAGCAGTGCGAACTGATTGGGACGATCCGCTGTACGCGACATGGCTCAGGAAGCGCGAAGGCCCTCGACAAAGGTCACGACGGCGTGGAACAGTCGCTGCTTGGCAGCCTCGGCGGTCAATGCGTGGTCGCAGTCGGCCAGGTCGAACACCTGGATGGCCGATGCGCGCAGCCCCGCGTGCACCTCGCGCGGCGACTCCTGGCGCAGCAGCAGATAACCGGGCTCGGTGCTTCCGACGAACACCCCGACCCGCACCCCCTGCTCGCGCAGACGCCGCAAGCCCAGCGCGACCGCGCCCACCGGGCGCATTCCGAGGCGCCCGCGAAGCTCGCGCAGGGTTGCGGTGCACACGCTCGACGCCCGGCGCGCCAGCACGGTCAGGGCGGCTCGCGGGTGCGCCTGCAGCGTGAGCAGCTTTTTCCACTTGGCCCAGCTGCGCATGGATTGGCGATAGCGCAAGGCCTCGGCGGCATCGGGTGCGCCGCCCCCGCCGGGCTGGGGCGGGCGCGCGATGGCCATGGGGTGGATCATGGCGACCGCGCGCAAACCCGGCGCTCGCGCATCCAGCGCCCCCTGCAAGGCCCAGTAGGCTCCCGAGCACAGTCCGCCCAGCACCACTTCATCGAATCGCAGCCGCTCCCGCAGGTCCTCCAGCAGTTCCAGCACGTCGCGACGGGAAGCGTCGGCATAGCAATCGTTCTCGTCCGCGACCCCGGCCACGATGCCGTCGCCGAGCATGGACAGGTCGACGCGCAGGCTGGGCACGCCCGAGCGCGCCAGCTCGCGCGCCAGGCGCACATACAGGCGCCCCGGGCCGGTGTGGTGCACCGCGCCCGCATTGAGCAGCACCACGATCGGGGCCGATGCGCGCGCGCCGGGTGGCTCGCACAGCACTCCGGCCAGCCGACGGCGCGCTCCGAGCATCAGGCGCCGCTCGCGATAGGCGGTGGTGCCCAGCTCCGCGGCGCGCTCGTCATCGACGCGTCGGGACGCATCGCCGTGCGCCTGGCCGGCGTTCGCTTGCCTGACGTCGGCCTGGGCAGCCATCCAGTCGCACAACCCGGCCACAGCCGCCGCGGGGACCTCGGCGTTCTGCGGACGATCGAACATCGCTGCATAGCCCGCGAACACCTGCGCGTCCAGCTCGACTCCCGAAGCATGCAGCACCTCGCGCAGCCGCGCATCGGGCGAAGCGTCGTCACGCTCGAGCAGCAGCGCTCGCCGTACCCCCCGCAGGTCCCAGTCCTGTGCGCGCAGCGTCGCCAGGGCATCGACGAATTCGGCCGACAGCAGATGCCCCGCGACACCGATCCCGGCATTGCCGGCCGCCTGCCCGGCGCCCAGCGCGGCCACCGCGCGCAGCTCGCGCGAATAGGCACGTCCGTTGCTCACCGGCGCCCACAACGCGAGCCATCGCGCATCCACCCGCGCCGCGGCCAGGCCCGCCAGTGCCGCGCCAAGGCGCAGGCCGATCAGGGCTACCTGCGTGCATCCGGTCTCGCGGCGCAGGAATGCCGCCGCTGCCTCGACCGCCGCGATCCATGCGTCCAGGCGGGCGTCCTGCGCGGCGTCCCCTTCGGAATCGCCGCAACCCGGGTAATCGAAGCGCAAGGCCACCATGCCGCGCTCGGCCAGGCCGTCGGCCACATGCAACAGGCTGCGATGCGCGCACTCCTCCTCGGCGCCCAAGGGCGAGCAGATCACCACTCCCAACTCGCCGTGGTGGCCGTGCAGCCAGCCCGTACAGCGATACGGCGCCTGGCCGAACAGCACGGGCGTGCGCAAGGGTGTCGCCACGGCGGGCGGGGAAGCGTTGGAGGCGTTGGGGATCATGGCGGGATCAGGCCTCGCGCACCGTCACGACTCCGCGAAGGTTCGCCGCGCTGCAATGCACGCGTGCTCGCGGCTCGCCCCTGCCCGGTCGCAGGCGCACGACGCGTTCGATACCGGGCGCCAGGTGAAAGGCATCGTCGTCCGGCTCGTACCCCGGGGCATCGATCTCGACCCCCAGCAGGACTTCGTCGCTCAGCAGGTGAAGCCGCCGTTCGACGCCGTGCGCGACCAGACGCAGCCGCGGCGGCGCGGCCACCGGCTCCACGCGCATGCCCTGGGGGAAGTGAAAGGCTTCCGACACCAGCTCCCCGGCCGCGTCGAGCAGGCGCGCGACTACCGCGTCATGGCCGGGCGGACCGAAGCGATAGGCATGGTTGATGTCGACGAAGTGCCCGAACACCTCGGCGGTGCCCATGCGCGCGCAGCCCGCCGCTTCGACACGAACCGCGCGCTCGGCGCGCAGCGTGCGGATGCGGCCCGATTGCCACAGATCCACGGTCAGGGTGCCCTCGAAGGCCGCGGGGCGGTCGTTCAGCACCAGGAAATCGCAACCCTCGAGTCCGCGGTCGTCGATCAGCACCGCCCGGGGCGCCAGGCATCGCTTGAGCGCCCAGTAGACCGGCTTGGGTCGCGACTCCGAGTCCAGTACCCCCCAACCCGCGCCTTGCGCGAGATCGCGGAGCCACCATACCAGCGCGCCCTGGCAGCCGGAATCCGCGCGGCGCCAGGCCGCGAACACGCGGCTCATGAGTTCGCCGCTGACCAGCCCCGACCAGCGCAGGTAGGCCTGCGGGTCGACCATGCGCAGCTCGCGCGGGTCGGCCCGTACCAGCTCGGGAAAATAGTGATCCCGTACATCCTCGAAATCCCAGCCCGCGCCGGCGTCGCGCGGCACGCCGGCCTTCCATATCGGGTCGTGCGGGCGCGAGGCGCCCAGCGCGGAGCCCTCCAGAGCCGCCTGGGAGGGCACGTTGGACAGGCCCAGGCACTCCGCGACAAGGCGCACACCGGCCAGCCGCGCGTCCGACAGCCCACGCCGATAGGCGCCGACGCCGTAGTAGTGGCTGACCCCCGACGAAGCGTGGAAGGGCAGTGCGCCTCCGGAGGGCGACGAACGCACCCAGGCACTGGCCGGGCACAGGTCCGCGAGCAGCCGCGGCATCTCCTCGCCGAGAAAGGGGTGGCTCCACGAGCCTTCGGGCAGGCCCATCATGGCCGCCTGCTGCTCGGTCTCGCTGCCCCCGCAGACCACCGCCACGCAGGCGTGACCCCGCAGCCTGCACAGGACCTCGTGGATCTCCTCGCGCACCTCTGCCGCGAATTCGGGATCGTCGAAGGGATAGTCCATGTTCGCGAACATCAGGTCCTGCCAGACCAGGATGCCCAGCCGGTCGCAGGCCGCGTAGAACGCCTCGTCGGCATAGATCGCGGTGCCGACGATGCGCAACATGTTCATGCCGGCCTCGACCACGCGCGACAGGATCGTCTGCAGTGTCGCCGCATCCGCGTCGGGCCTGCGCAGATCGGCCGCGGTCCAGCAGGCGCCACGCAGGAACACCGGCCGACCGTTGCAGCGCACTTCCACCGCGCCCTCGGGTCGGAGCAGCTCGAAGGCCTTGAAACCCAGGCATCCGCCATCCAGCCTCACGCTACCTTGCGGGCCGCGCAGTTCGAGCTCGCAGTCGTACACGGCGGGGCTGCCGTGGGTATGCGGCCACCAGGGCTCGAGCCCTTCCAGTTCGATGTCGTGCGGCTCGATCCCCCGCGCATGCAGGTAGGCGCCGTCGATGCTGAGCAGACAGGGCCCCACGCGCAGCGCCACGGACGCAACCGCCCCGTCTCCTGCCAGGCTCCAGCGTGCCCCCAGGCGCAGCACCGCGCGGCCGGCGCGCCAGCAGGGCACCAGTTGCAGTTCGTGCACATCGAGCAGGCGGACCCCTTCCAGACGGCATGGCCGCCATGGTCCCACGATGTCCGAACGCGGATTCCAGCTGCTCACGCGCCCCAGCAGCGTGGTGCGAAACCAGCGCAGGTTCTGCGCATGCACCAGGGCGGTCTTCCAGCGGGGCCGTGCGCGGCGCGCGCCGAGTTCGGTGGCCAGCGCCGCGCAACGCAGCACCAGCTCGCGCGGGTTGGCCGGCAGGCCCACCACGTAGCTCCGATGCATGTTGCGCGCACCCAGCACCGCCCGGCCGTCGATCCAGACGTCGACCAGGCTCGCCAGGCCCTCGAAGCGCAGACGCGTGGCGTCCACGTCGTCCAGGCCGGG
The DNA here is from genome assembly GCA_021830925.1 of Pseudomonadota bacterium. Lineage (GTDB taxonomy): Bacteria > Pseudomonadota > Gammaproteobacteria > Burkholderiales > Burkholderiaceae_C > Thiomonas_A. The sequence goes on from JAKBNS010000128.1 coordinate 11,385, forward strand.
CAACTCGCAGCGGAACCACCAGTCGAAGGTGTCCAGGCCCTGCCCGTCCGAGGCGTCGCTGTCGAGCGCGGCAGCCACCGTGGTGGGCACCATGACTTCGCGCCAGCCATGCGCGGGAAGCTCTGCCGGCGCCCGGAAGGCGCCCGGCGGGGTACGCAACATGCTCCATCCCGAAGCCAACGGCACACTGCGATGGACGTCGATCCGGCGACTGTCCAGGGGAAGGTTTCCGGGACAACCCTGCTCGCCACGCTCGACGGCCCCCGCCAGGCGGGCGCTCGGGTGCGTGCCCTCAGCCATGCCTGGCGCGCAGCGTGCCCATGACGCCGTTCCATGCCTCGGCCATCTGCTCGATGACCTCGAGCGTGGGCGCACGCTTGCGCGCCATGGCGCGCGCGAGCTGGAACTGGAACGCCTTGCTGGACTCGGAAATCCCGCGCAGGCTCCGCGACGCGTCCGCGAGGCCCGCCACCCCCTGCTCGCCCAGCCATTCGAGGTAGCTGTGCGCCAGCTCGTAGCAGGCGCCGAACTGGCGCCAGGTCACGAAGGCGTAGGTGTGGAAGGTCTCGATGTCGCCGTCCATCAGCCACGCCAGATCCTTCGCGAAGCGCGCGCCGAAGGCCTCGAAGGGATTGCGCTCGGGCAGTCGCCCCAGTTGCCCGCGCAACAGATCCAGCGAGGCGTCGCGCAGGGCCTGCCCGCGCAGCGGCTCGCGCCTGCGCTTGACGTATTCGATATAGGGCGGAAGCATGCGCTCGTGCACCTGCTCCAGGGGCCGGAACAGCGCCTCGAAGTCCTCGCCGCCCAGCTCGTGATAGCCCTGGTTGTGAAAATAGCCCATGCGGCGGGCGTCGCGGTCGAGCATGTTGACCGCGACGGTCGATTTCACGTGCGCGAGCCGATAGGCGGTGCCCTGGGTGTCGGGCAGGTAGTACGAGTCCATCTCCACCAGCACCGGCCGGGCCTGGAGCAATTGCTCGTCCACGTGTTCCAGCAGGGAGCGCCAGGGCGCCAGCTCCTCCACGTCCCAGCCGTAGAGCCGCTCCAGGTCGGCGTCACGGAACTTGAAAAAGGTCCATTCGTCGCCTTCGAAATCGATGCCCAGCGTGAAGGCCAGCGCGGCGCGCGGCTCGCAGCCCAGGCCGTGCAGCAACTCGACGATCACGTCGGTGTAGCAGTTGGTCTCCGCCCAGATCCTGTCCGCGCCGTGCAGCGGGTGGCGCGTGTAGGTTCCCGGATCCAGCGCGATGACCTGATGCATGGCAGGGGCGATTACGAGGGGATGGTCCGTTCAGCTCAATCCGAGGCGTTCACGCACGGGCAGCGGCCAGGCGGCGGTGTCGAGGCCATGGGTCTTCAGCAGCGCCAACGTGATGCGCTCGAGCCCGAAGCCCACGCAGGAGGTGTGCGCCGGCTGCTCATCCGGGCCGTGGATGTCGAAATGCCGTCCGAAATGGTCCAGGTGGCAATTGCACGAGGTCACCGCGGTGGGATGCTCCTCCGAACAGATCGGCACCACGAGTTCGTACTTCAGCTCCTGTTCGAGCTGCGTGGCCTTCATCACCTTGCCGCCGCGGCCGAAGAAGGGATCGTTGGCCAGCACGCTGGCCACGGGAAGTCGCAGCGACTCCAGCAACGCGAGCCCGATGCGCAACCAGCGGTCGCGATGTTCCAGCGCCTGCTCGGCGGTCCCCAGGCGCACGAACTCGCGCTGGCGGAACATCTGCATGCGCGCCGGGTCGTCCGAGGGCTCGTGGCGGAACACGTAGGTCTCCAGGTCCACGACGCGGCCCTGGGCCGGAAGCTGCGAACCCGAGGCCGTCGGATACAGCGGATAGCAGGCCGCGGGAACCAGCATCGACTCGCCGGCGCGCAGGTGCCCCGCCCAGTCGCTGCCCGCCTCCAGCTCGGCGAGCATCGCGCGATGCTCGCGCTCGTCCCCGAAAAAGCAGTGCACCGAGCCGAGTAGATCCGGAAAGTTCGCGATGTGGTCCAGGCGCTGGTAATGGGCTCGCGCGAACAGCGGCGGGAAGCGCATCACCTCGGCCTGTTGCCACGCGCCCTCGCGGGTCACCAGGGATTCGATGCCCTGCACGATGCCCTCGAACACGCCGCTGCGGGCGTACAGCCCGCGCACGCCCAGCGGGATCAGCAGGCCGGCATGGATCAGCCGGTCCTGAAAGCTGCGTTGCGCCTCGATCAGGGCGCCCTGGGTATTCGCTTCAGGCATCTTTGTGCACGATCTGCATCGCCGCGTTCAATCCGAGCAGGCGGTCGTTGTTCACCATCACCATGGTGCCGTAGGCGTCGCGCAGATGGCGGCACAGGCTCAGGTCCGAGTCGTTGCGATAAGCGTTGATGCCCCCGATGATCATCGCACGACCCACGAGATCGACCAGCAGGGTCGAGGTGTTCAGCTTGAGATTGTTGACCCGGATGTTGAAACCGAAGTTCCCGAAGGCATCGATGGGCGCGCCGGCCAGCAGGCCCTGGTACTCCTGCAGCATCTGCAGCAGGCCTGCACGCATGGTCTGCAGCACCATGTCGGCTTCCGCCAGACGGGTGGCGGCGATGGGCACCGTGTCGGGGGTCTTGCGAGCCTGCGCGCGCACCACGCTGCGCGCGCGATTCATGGAGTCGATGCCGATGCCGATCCACAGCGCGGACCAGACCAGGTGCGCCACCGGGTGCATGGTGCGCGCGTGGATCTCCGCGTAGGGCACGGGCAGGATCTGTTCGCCGGAACCGCGCCCATGCACGGTGAAGCCGGAACTGCAGGTGCCGCGAAACCCCAGGGTATCCCAGCCGCAGATCGGCTCCAGTTCCATGTCGTCCTTGAACAGGACGATCTGCACCTGATCGCCGGGCGCGCTGTCGGCCGCGCGGCGCGCGGTCAGCAGCAGCACGTCGGCCGCATCCAGGTAGGAGATCACCGGCGCCTTCTTGGTCACGCTGAAGCGGTCGCCCTGCCATTCGACCGAGCAGATGCTCGAGCGCAGGTCCCCTCCGATGCCCACCTCGGTGGTCGCCGAGGCCAGCAGCCACTGATGCTCGCAAAGGCGCCGCGCGAATCCGGCGAAATACCCCGACCCCAGCGCATGGTGCACGATGCAGGCCACCTGGATCTGGTGCATCGCATACACCATGGCCGTGGCCGAACAGTACTGTCCGAGGATTTCACACAGCTTGACGATCTGCGCCAGATCCAGGCCCATGCCTCCATGCTCGCGGGGTACGTAGGCGCCGAGCAAGCGCGCCTCGCGCAAGGCCCCGAAGGCCTCGCTCGGAAAACGCGCGTCCCGGTCCACCGCCACCGCGTGCGGCGCCAGCGACTCGCGGCCGATGCGGTGGGCCAGCTGCTGCAGGTCTTCCTGCGCTTCCTGCTCGCCGATGGCACGGAGTGACATGGCAGTCTCCTGCTTACGAAGCCTTGATCTCGTCGATGGATTCCGAAAGGGCCCGGATACTTTCGAAGGTCTTGCGGCTCAGCATCTGCTGGGGAAACTCGACATCGAAATGCTCCTCCAGCGCGAGCATCAGATTCACGGTGGTCAATGAAGTGAGCCCCAGCTCGTAGAGGTTCGCATCCGGGGTGATTTTCTCCGGATCACAGGACAAACGTCCGTGCTGGACGACGATTGCGCGA
>JAKBNS010000029.1 GCA_021830925.1 Pseudomonadota bacterium
GGTCTGCACCGCGATCAGGTGCTGCACGCCGAAGGCCCGGGCGATCGGGGCGGTGACGAAATCATTGGTCGCGGTGACGATGGCGCACAGGTCGCCCTGCGCCTGGTGCCTGCGCACCAGATCCAGCGCCGCCGGGCGCAGCTGCGGCAGCACCACGTCGCGCATGAATTCAGCGTGCGCGCGTTCGAGTTCCAGCGGTGAACGGCCCACCAGCGGCGCCAGGGAAAAGCGGAGGTAGCTCGGCAGGTCCAGCGTGCCGGCCCTGTATTCGGCGTAGAAGCGGTCGTTGGCCTGGCGATGCTGCTCGCCGTCGACCCAGCCCAGGCGCACGCAGAACTCCCCCCAGGCGTGGTCCGAGTCGAAGGGCAGCAGGGTGTTGTCGAGATCGAACAGGGCCAGGTTGCGGTGCGGCATGCGCGCGTTGAATCAGGGTTGGGCCGGGCAGGGCCGCGGCAGGGCCCCGGAATCGGCGGCCGTCTCGTTCAGCATCGCCTTGAGCAGCGGAATGCTGGCGGCACGGCCATGGCGCAGCGCGAAGGCGTCGAGCCGGCGCAGCAGCTCCACCAGCGAGGCCATGTCCCGGGCGTGGTGATCGAGAATATAGCGGCTCAGCTCCTCGCGCAGTTGCAGCCCGTGCGCGGCGGCGATGCGCGCCAGCACGCGTTGCTTGGCCGCGTCGTCCAGCGGCTGCAGGCGCAGGCCCAGGCCCCAGGCCATGCGCGTGCGCAGGTCCTCGCGCAGCGCCAGTTCGGCAGGGGCGCGGTCGGCCGCGCCCAGGAAGCCGCAGCCGACCTGCCGGGCCGCGTTGTACAGGCCGAACAGCCAGTCCTGCTGCCAGTCGTTGCAGTCCTGCACGTCGTCGACCGCCAGCAGCGCGTGGGCCCCGGCCCGTGCGATCTGCTCCAGCGCCGGCCAGTGCGAGGGCGGGCTGTGCGGCCCGAGCAGCCAGGCCGGCTGTCCCTGCGCCTGCATCGCCGCGCAGGCCGCGCGCAGCAGGTGGGTCTTGCCGCTGGCCGCGCCGCCCCACAGGTACAGCGCGCGCCCGGCCGCGCCATCGCCCGCCAGCAGCGCGCGCAGCGCCTGCAGCGCCATGGCGTTGGCGCCAGGCTCGAAATTGTCCAGCGTGGGCTCGTCGCTCCACTGGAGTTCCAGCAGCAGTTGATGCGCCGGGGAAAGCGAGGCGGAAGGGCTCACTGCGGGCGAGTCACTGCAGGTACAGGGCGCTGCCGCGGTACCAGTGCACCAGGTGCCGCGCCACCACCAGCATCAAGGCCCCCGCCGGCAGCGCCAGCAGCACGCCGACGAATCCGAACAGGTCGCCGAAGGCCAGCAGCAGGAAAATGACGAACAGCGGATGCAGCCCGATGCGGCGTCCGAGCAGGCGCGGTGTCAGGTAGGAACTCTCCAGCACCTGGCCGAGGCCGTAGACCACGGCCACCGCGCCCAGCGCGTACCAGCTCTGGAATTGCAGCGCCCCGGCCAGCAGCGCCAGCACCAGTCCGATGCCGAAGCCGATGAAGGGCACGGCCACCGCCAGCCCCGTGAACACGCCGATGGGCACGGCGAGCTGGAAGCCCGCCAGGCTCAGGCCCACGGCGTAGAAGGCGGCCAGCACGAGCATCACGGTGAGCTGGCCGCGCAGGTAGCGCCCGAGCACCTCGTCGCACTCCTCGAGCAGCGCGCCCAGGCGCTCCTGGTGCCGCAGCGGCACGAGCCCCGTGGCGCGCTGCATGAGCTCGCGCCAGTCCAGCAGCAGGTACAGCGTGAGCACCGGCACCAGCACCGCATTGCCCAGCAGGTTCAGCAGCGTGCTGCCGCCGGTGCGGGCGGAACTCAGCACCTGCAGTGCCCAGCGCTGCGGGTCGCCCGAGATGCTGCGGGTGAGTGCCGAACCCAGCGTGGCGAGGTCGAGGTGGGTCTGCATGCCCATGCGCGCCGCCACCGCGCCCAGCCAGTCGGTGAGCTTGCCCAGCAGGCCCGGCACCTGTTGCTGCAATTGCGGCACCGTGGTGTCGAGCACCGACACGATCAGGCTGCCCAGGGCCACCAGCGCCACGGCCAGCAGCACCAGCGCGACGCTGGCGCCGACCAGCCTCGGGATGCGCCAGCGCGCCATGCGCTCGACCGCCGGGTGCAGCGCGTAGGCCACGGTCAGGGCCAGCAGGAAGGGCATCAGAACCGCACCGAGCAGCCAGCCGACGCCCAGCAACACCGCGAGCAGCAGCAGCCATGCGATGCGGGTTTGGGCGCGTTGGGAAATGGGCACGGGCGAGGATGGGGGCGAAAGGTGCAAAGGGGCGGACGGACTCGACGCATCGGCGGCATGGCGCGCGCCCTACAATGACCGGCTATTTTAGGCGTCCAGGCCTGCCCGGCCGGCGCGCGCGGCCAAGACCATCCCGACATGTCCTCCCAGAACGAATCCTCCCGCACCGGCCTGAGCTATCGCGACGCCGGGGTCGACATCGACGCCGGCGATGCGCTGGTCGATGCCATCAAGCCCCTGGCGGCGCGCACCATGCGCGACGGTGTGCTGGCCGGCATCGGCGGCTTCGGCGCGCTGTTCGAGGTGCCGCGGCGCTATCGCGAGCCGGTGCTGGTGTCCGGCACGGACGGCGTGGGCACCAAGCTGCGCCTGGCCTTCGCCTGGCAGCGCCACGACAGCGTGGGCATCGACCTCGTGGCCATGAGCGTCAACGACGTGCTGGTGCAGGGCGCCGAACCGCTGTTTTTCCTCGACTACTTCGCCTGCGGCAAGCTGGAGGTGGGAGTGGCCGCGCGCGTGGTCGGCGGCATCGCCCGCGGCTGCGAGATCGCCGGATGCGCGCTGATCGGCGGCGAGACCGCCGAGATGCCCGGCATGTACCCGGACGGCGAATACGACCTGGCGGGCTTTTGCGTCGGTGCCGCCGAGAAGTCGCGCCTGATCTCGGGGCGCGACACCCGCGCCGGGGACGTGGTGCTGGGCCTGGCTTCCAGCGGCGTGCACTCCAACGGCTACTCGCTGGTGCGCAAGATCATCGAGCGTGCCGGGGCGGAACTGCCCGAGCGCCTGGACGGCATGGATTTCCGCGACGCGGTGATGATGCCCACCCGGATCTATTGCCGCCCGGTGTTGTCGCTGCTGGCCGACATCGAGGTGCGCGCGATGGCCCACATCACCGGCGGCGGCCTGCTGGAGAACATTCCGCGCGTACTTCCCGACGGGCTGCAGTGCGTGCTGGAGCAGGGCTCGTGGCGTCGTCCGGAGGTGTTCGACTGGCTGCAGCGCGAAGGCGGCATCGACGAGCAGGAGATGCTGCGCACCTTCAATTGCGGCATCGGCTACGTGCTGGTGCTGGCCCCGGAACTCGCGGACGCGGCGCAACAGGCCTTGCAGGCCGCGGGAGAGGCCTGTTCGCGCATCGGGCACATCGCCGCGCGCCCAGAGGGGCAGGCTGCCGTGGTCGCGCGCTGAGGACCACGTCGGCGGTCTCAGCCGCCGGCGTGCGTGCGCTCGAAGCGCTGCTGGCAGGCGGCGCATCGCGGCGCGGCGGGCTGGGCCAGCAGGCGCGCGGCATCGATCGCCTCGCCGCATTCGGTGCACAGGCCGTAGCGGCCGTCGCGCAGGCGCGCTAGCGCAGCGTCGATGGCCTGGATCTCTCCGGCGTCGCGCAGGCTCTGCGCCAGGTCCACCGCCTCCATCTCGAAATCCACCCCGCGGTCGCTCTCGCCGCGATGGCTGGGCAGGCTCAGCAGGCCGTCCTCGTCGCGGGTCTCGCGGCGCAGTTCATCGAGCACGGCCGTGCGTCGGCGCAGCAGCGCCTGTTCCAGGCGTTGCAGATCCTGCGGGCTCAGGGGCATGACGATCTCCGACGGCGGCGGCGATGGCCGCCCTGCGCGCCATTGTGTGCTCCCGCTCGTCCGCGCGCCTTGATCCTCGGCAAGCGCGGCCCCTACTCGGCGTGTCGGAAGTGTCCGGGACGCAGTCCGAGCAGCGCCAGGGTCGCGAAATAGGCCAGGGCCGCCGCCGCGAGCAGTCCGAAGGCGGCGCCCAGGCGCAGCAGGTGGCCATGGGCTCCGGGCCAGTCCAGCCAGGGCAGTCGCGCCGCGCCCCAGCCGAGCACCAGCGCCAGCGGAAGCTGGGCCAGCAGCACGCGCCCGGCAAAGCCGGCCCAGCCCGGCTGCGCACGGTAGCTGCCGCGCAGCCACAGGCCGCGCAGCAGCAGGCCGGCGTTGAGCAGCGCCCCGCAGGAGATGGCCAGCGCCAGGCCCGCGTGCTCCAGGCGGGGCACGAACACGATGTTGAGCAACTGGGTGCACACCAGCACCACCAGGGCCATTTTCACCGGGGTGCGGATGTCGCGCCGGGCGTAGAAACCGGGCGCCAGGATCTTCACTCCGACCAGTCCCAGCAGGCCGACGCCGTAGCAGCGCAGCGCGCGCGTGGTCTGTTCCACGTCGGCGGCGTTGAAATGCCCATACTGGAACAGGATGGCCACCAGCGGCGTGGCGAAGATCCCCAGCGCGATCGCCGCCGGCAGGGCCAGCAGCAGCACCAGGCGCAGCCCCCAGTCCAGCAGCGAGCTATAGCGTCCCGAGTCGCTGGCGGCGTAGGCGCGCGACAGGCTGGGCAGCAGCACCGAGCCGAGCGCCACCCCCAGCAGCGCGGTGGGGAATTCCATCAGGCGATCGGCATAGGCCAGCCAGGACACGCTGCCCGGGCGCAGGTGCGAGGCGATCTGGGTGTTGATGACCAGCGACACCTGCGCCACCGACACCGAAAGGCTGGCCGGAAGCATCTGGCGCACGATGCGCCGCACTCCGGGCGAGCGCCAGGCCGCGAGGAAGTTCAGGTGCAGGCGCGGCAGCACGGCGTAGCGCCGCAGCGCCGGCACCTGCACGGCCAGCTGAAGCACGCCGCCGGCCATCACGCCCACGGCCAGCGCGTACACGGGAGGATGCATGAAGCCGTGCAGCAGCACGGCCGCGGCGATCACGCTCAGGTTGAGCAGCGCCGGCGTCAGCGACGATACCGTGAAGTGCTTCCAGGTGTTGAGAATGCCGGCCGACAGCGCCACCAGGGAAATGATCCCGGCGTAGGGGAACATGAGCCGGGTCATCCAGGCGGCGGCGTCGAAGGCCGCCGGATGCAGCCCGGAGGCGGTGAGCAGCACCAGCACCGGCGCGGCGATCATGCCCGCCACGCTGACACCGGCGAGGATCCAGGCCAGCGCCGTGGCCACGTTGTCGATCAGGCGGCGATTGTCTTCCGGGCTGTCGTTCTCGCGCGACGCCGCCAGGATGGGGATGAAGGCCTGCGAGAATGCGCCTTCCGCGAACAGGCGGCGCAGCAGATTGGGCAGGCGGAAGGCCACGTTGAACGCATCGGTCCACGCGGTGGCGCCGAAGTAACGCGCGATCAGCACCTCGCGCGCCAGGCCCGTGATGCGCGACACCAGGGTCATCAGCGAGACGGTGTAGGCGGCGCGCAGCAGGTTCACGGGGACGGAGTATAAGGGGGAAGCGGGGCTTTTTCCCGGCCCGGGCGGCCTTCGGCCTATGCGCGGGCGGCGCTTGGCGCTATACTTGACACTTTTCCCGGAATTTTTTCGAGGTCAACATCCATGGCGACATCCGCGCAAGCGAAAAAGAAGAGCGCCCGCACGCCCTCCGGGCGCAAGCGCGCGCGTCAGGACATCAAGCTCAACGCCGCGAACTCGGCGATGCGTTCGCGCTTTCGCACCGCGGTCAAGTCGGTGCGCAAGGCCATCGCCGCCGGCGACAAGGAACGCGCCGCGGAAGCCTTCAAGGCGGCCGTGCCGGTGCTGGATTCCATCGCCCGCAAGGGCCTGTTCCACCCGAACAAGGCGGCTCGCGACAAGAGCCGCCTGAATGCCGCGCTGAAGTCGATGGGTGCCTGAGCCGGCTCACCGCGACAAGCAGCGATCCGCTTCGCGCGGATCGTGCGCAACAAAAGGCCCGCCTCGTGCGGGCTTTTTGTTTTGGAGCGTTCGCCGGGCTTCACAAAGTTCCATTCAACAAGCATCATTGCGGTGAAGCGCGCAATCGCCGCGAACCTCGCGCGCAAATGACAAGAAATCGTGCCGCTGGCTTCGGCCGCCGCGGGCACGCCCACAGCGCGTGAGGGGGGAGATGCTGGGCACGAGGACCTGGGCCGAGAGCCTGAATGCGACCGTCTGCGGCAACGGGTCGCGCTGGATGGTGCTGGGCCACGGTTTCGGCACCGACCAGACCAGCTGGGCCCCGCAGCTGCCGGGCCTGCTGCGTGACGGGCGGCGCATCCTGCGCTACGACCTCGCGGGAGCCACCGCGCTGACCCAGGCGGCGTTTCATGCCGAGCGCCACCGCAACCTGTTCGGCTTCGCCGAGGACCTGCTGATGCTGGCGCGCGAACTCGGCGTGACCGACGCCGTCTACGTCGGGCATTCGCTGGGGGCGATGGTGGGCATGCTGGCCGCCAACGCCCAACCCGGGCTGTTCTCGCGGATCATCGCCATCGGCGCCAGCGCGCGCTACGTCGACGATCCCGACGACGGCTACGTCGGCGGTCTCGGCCGCGGCGAGGCCGAGGCCATGCTGGCGGGCATGAGCAGCAACTACGTGGCCTGGGCCAACGGATTCGCGCGTGCCGCCGTCGGTACGCAAGGGGCCGGATTCGGCGCCTCCGAATTCACCGACTGCCTGCTGGCGCTGCGTCCGGACATCGCGCTCGGGTTGTTGCGGGCCACCCTGCTGTCGGATCATCGCGAGGACGTACGGCGCCTGGGCACTGCGCTGTACGTGATCGCGGCCGACCCGGACCCGGTCGTGCCCGCCCCCGCCGCGCGATGGCTGGCCGAGCAGGGGCGCGCGCGGCGCCTGCTGTGGATCGACGCGCATGGGCATTTTCCGCACATGACCCAGCCGGAGCGCGTCGCCGAGGCCTTGGGCGAGTGCCTGCGGGATCCGGACGATGCCTAGCCGCCTGCGCTATGTCGGCGAGCTGCTGCGGTACCTGAATGCCTCGGGCGTGTGCTTCTGGCGCGCGGACGAGCGCCTGGCCGCGCGCCCGGTACTGTGCCAGCCCGCCGGCTGGGTCGACGGGGCCTTCCTGGTCGCGCCGGGCGCTGACGGCTTTGAATTGCTGCGGGAGACGAAGGACATCGCCGAGCGCCTTCCGCTGGCGCTGCGGGCTCGCCTGCGCCAGGTCCCGCGGGCGCTGTTGCAACTGCGCCGTGCGTTGCCGGGTGGCGGCGCGCTGGGGGTGTTCGTCGCCTGGGACGCGGCCGAAGGCGTGCCGGCCGACGTGCTGCGCCAGGAGGGGCTGATCGAACTCGTGCTCGACGTGCTGGTGCGCAGCGTCGACGCCACGCCCCTGCAGGACGTGGCCGACGCGCAGATGCGCGCGCTGGCGCAGTCACTGCCCCAGGCCATGGCGCTGGTGCACCCCGAGGCTGCGCTGGGCTACGTGAATGCCAACGCGGCCGCGTTGCTGGGCGTGCCCGAGGGCGAGATCGCCGCGCCGGACCTCGCGCGCGCGCTGCAGGCCATGATCGGGCGCGCCAGCGACGCCGCGGGCATCCGGGAGCAGGCGAAGGCCCTGCTCGAGCCCGGGGCGCAGGAGCGCGGCAGCACGCGCCTGTGGCATTTCCCGCAGGGCTCCCCGCGCGCGCTGCGGGTCACGCTGGCACCGGTGCGCGGGCGTTCCACGCTTTGGGCATGGTTGTTCGAGGACGTTTCGGTCGAGGTCGGGCTGCAGCAACAGGTGCAGACCGAGGAGCGCAAGCTGCGCGACTTTTTCGATCACCTCGACGAAGCCGTCGCGCTGTACGCGCTGGACGGGTCCATCCAGCAGTGCAACGACCGCTTTCTCGGCTTGTTCGGAGCGCGCGCCCGCGGCTGGCACGACGAGGCCCACGCGCGCGACGCCGCCGCCGGGCCGGACTGGGAGGGCCTGCGCGGCGACTGCCTGCGCTGGCAGACCCTCGGCCCCTACGAGGGGCGGGTACGTGTGGGCGACGGCTCGGAGCGCTGGATCGAGGCCTCCGCCATGCTGCGCCGCGACCTCGACGGCGAGCCCGTGGGGATCTGGGAGGTGGTGCGCGACATCACCGAACGCAAATCCCGCGAGGCGCAGTTGCTCTACCAGGGCACCCACGACGAGACGACCAGCCTGCCCAACCGAAGCCTGTTCCTCGATCGCCTGCGCCACGACCTCGGGCGCCAGCGCGACGGCCAGGGGCCGATCGGCGTCCTGGTGCTGGCGCTGGGCGAGCGCCAGAGCCTGGCCAGCGTGGCCGGCAACGACTCCGCGCGCCAGGCCCTGCGCCATGCGGCGAGGCGCCTGTGCGAACTGTGCGGTCCCTCGTATCTGGTCGCGCGCATCGCCGAGACCCGCTTCGCCGTGCAGGGCGCGCTGGAATCCGCGGCGTCGCTGCGTCAGCTGGGCGAGCGCCTGCGCCGGGCGCTGGCCGAGCCCTTCGAGGTCGCCTGCGCGCAATTCGTGCTCGATGTGGCCGTGGGCCTGAGCCTGTGCGGGCAGGGGGAAACCGAAGCCGAGGATCTGCTGCTGCAGGCCGAGGCCGCGCTGCAGGGCGCGCGCCAGCCGGGCGCCGACCCCGTGCAGAGCTACAGCCCCACGTTGATGCAGGATCTGCGCGCGCGCTTCGAACTGGAGCAGGCGCTGCGCCGCGCGCTCGCGCAGGGCCGGGATCTGTCCCTGGACTACCAGCCCCAGTTGGGCGCCGGCGACGCCGCGCTGCACGGCTGCGAGGCGCTGCTGCGCTGGCGCCGAGAGGACGGCACGTCGGTGTCGCCGGCGAGTTTCGTGCCGCTGGCCGAGGGTTGCGGGCTGATCGGCGAACTCACCGAATGGGTGCTGCACGAGGCCTGCCGCCAATTGCGCGCCTGGGATGCGCAGGGCCTGCGGCCCGGCCTGCTGAGCCTGAACCTGTCGGCCGTGCATTTCCAGCACGAGGGCATGGTCGAGTCGCTGCTGGCCATCCTGCGCCAGCACGAGGTCGCGCCGCAGCGCCTGTGCCTGGAAATCACCGAGAGCGCGATGGCCGATCCGCTGCTCTCCTGCGCCAAGGTAGGCCAGTTGACGGCCGCCGGCTTCGCGGTCAGCGTGGACGACTTCGGGACCGGCTTCTCCTCCCTGTCCTACCTCAAGCGCTTCGCGGTCCACGAACTCAAGATCGACCGCAGCTTCGTCATCGGCATCGAGGAGCATGCGAGCGACCGTGCCATCGTCGAGGCGGTCGTGACCATGGCGCACGGTCTGGGCCTGCGGGTGGTGGCCGAGGGCGTGGAGACGCAGGCCCAGCTGGACTTCCTGCGCCAGCGCGGCTGCGACCTGGCGCAGGGCTATTGGTTCGCCCGTCCGATGCCCCCCGATCGCCTGGCCGAGTGGATGCGCGAGCGGCGCTTCCTATAATCGGGCGTTGCGCGAATTCGCGCCTGGAGCGATGGCGGCCCGATACCCGCGGGCGAGCCGCCCGCCGCCGCCGCGCGGCCCTCCCGCAGCACGCCGGCGCAGGCCGGCACCCGCCGGCGCCTGCCGATAGCCGATAGCCGATTGCCCATCATCGAGGAACAGCCCATGTCCGGCCACCTGATGCAGAACTATTCCCGCCAGCCGCTGGCGCTCAGCCACGGCGAGGGCGTATGGGTGTGGGACGAGCAGGGGCGACGCTATCTCGACGGTCTCGGCGGCATCGCCGTCAATACCGTCGGGCATGCGCACCCGCGACTCGTGGCCGCGCTGCGCGACCAGGTGGGCAAGCTGATCCACTGCTCCAACGTCTACGAAATCCCGCTGCAGGACCGGCTGGCCGACCGCCTGTGCGCGCTGTCCGGCGCCGATGCGGCGTTCTTCTGCAACTCCGGGCTCGAAGCCAACGAGGCGGCGATCAAGCTGGCCCGCCTCTGGGGGCATCGCCGGGGCCACGCGCTGCCGCAGATCCTGGTGTTCGAGGGGGCATTCCACGGTCGTTCGCTGGCCACCTTGTCGGCCACCGGCAATCCGAAGGTGCAAAAGGGCTTCGAGCCGCTGGTCGAAGGTTTCGTGCGCGTCGAACTCAACGACGAGGCGGCGGTCGAACGCGCCGCGCGCGACAACCCGGGTCTGAGCGCGGTGTTCATCGAGGCCATCCAGGGCGAGGGGGGCGTGCGGCCCGCGCAGCTGGAATTCCTGCGCTTCCTGCGGCGCATGTGCGACCGCCACGGCTGGCTGCTGATGATCGACGAGGTGCAGTGCGGCATGGGTCGCACCGGCAAGTGGCTGGCGCACCAGTGGGCCGATGTGCGCCCCGACGTGGTGGCGATGGCCAAGGGGCTGGCCTCGGGCGTTCCCATCGGCGCGCTGCTGGGCTACGGCGAGGCGGCGCGGGTGTTCGGCCCCGGCCAGCATGGCAGCACCTTCGGCGGCAATCCGCTGGCCTGCCGCGCGGCGCTCGAGACCCTGTCCATCGTCGAGGACGAAGGACTGCTCGACAACGCGGCCCGCGTCGGCGCCTGGATGATCGAGCAATTGCGCGAGCGCCTGGGCGGACTGCCGGGGGTGCGCGAAGTGCGCGGCAGCGGCCTGATGATCGGCATCGAACTCGAGCGGCCCTGCGGCGCGCTGGTCGAGCAGGCGCGCGAGGCCGGACTGCTGATCAACGTCACCCACGACACCGTGATCCGCCTGCTGCCGGCGCTGGTGCTGCGCAGCGAGGAGGCCGAGCAACTGCTGGCGCTGCTGGTGCCGCTGGTGCAGCGTTTCGCCGCCGCCTGAGGAGCCATGCGATGAGCCACCCGACGCCTCGCCATTACCTGCAGTTCAGCGACCTCGACCGCGAGGAATACGCCTACCTGTTCCATCGCAGCTCGCTGATCAAGGCCCGTTTCAAGCGCTACGAGATGCACCAGCCGCTGGTCGACCGCACGCTGGCGATGATTTTCGAGAAGCACTCGACGCGTACCCGGCTGAGTTTCGAGGCCGGCATGCACCAGCTCGGCGGCGCCGCCATCTACATCAACACCCGCGACAGCCAGCTCGGTCGCGGCGAACCCATCGAGGATGCGGCGCAGGTGTTCTCCCGCATGGTCGACCTGGTGATGATCCGCACCTACGGCCACGACATCGTCGAGCGCTTCGCGGCCCATTCGCGGGTGCCGGTGATCAACGGCCTGACCAATGAATTCCACCCCTGCCAGGTGCTGGCGGACGTCTTCACCTACATCGAGCACCGGGGCGACATCGCCGGCAAGATCGTGGCCTGGGTGGGCGACGCCAACAACATGCTCTACACCTGGCTGCAGGCGGCGGCCATCCTCGGCTTCACGGTGCACTTCAGCGGCCCCGCGGGTTACGGCGTGGACCTGCAGCGCGCCGGCTACCCGGTCAGCGAGGCCGAACGCGCGTGCCTGCGTTGTTTCGACGACCCCCTGCAGGCTTGCGAGGGCGCCCATCTGGTGACCACCGACGTGTGGACCAGCATGGGCTACGAGGCCGAGAACGCGCAGCGCCTGCAGGCCTTCCAGGGCTTCATGGTCGACACCCGCATGATGGCGCGCGCCGACGCGCAGGCACTGTTCATGCACTGCCTTCCCGCGCATCGCGGCGAGGAAGTGCAGGGCGAGGTCATCGACGGTCCGCAAAGCGTGGTGTGGGACGAGGCCGAGAACCGCCTGCACGTGCAGAAGGCGCTGATGGAGTTCATGCTGCTGGGCCAGTTGCCCGACTGAAGCCCGAGCGCGCCGCCCGCTTCAGTGCGGCGGCGCCAGCAGCTCGCCCAGGACCCGCAGATACAGCGCGTAGCGCTCGGGGTCGATCTCGCCGGCCTGCACCGCATCGCGCACCACGCAGCCGGGTTCCTGGCGATGGCTGCAGTTCTGGAACCGGCACTGCCCGATGCGCGATGCCAGCTCCGGCAGCGCGTGCTGCAGCTGGGTCACGCTCAGGTGGTGCAGTCCGAAGGCCTGGAAGCCGGGCGAGTCCAGCAGCGCGCTGCCCTCCGGCAGGCCGGGGAGGTTCCACAATCGCGTGCTGGTCGTGGTGTGGCGCCCGGCATCGAGCGCCTCGCTCAGCTCCTGGGTCTGCGCCTGCAGACCCGGAACCAGCGCATTGGCCAGCGTGGACTTGCCCACGCCGGACGCGCCGATCAGCATGCAGGTGCGGCGCTCCAGCCACGGACGCAGGCTTTCCAGCGCGCGCGCCGGGTGCTGGCGTGCCGACAATTCCAGCAGCGCCTGCCCGCCGCCTTCCAGCGGGCGCAGGCGCGCGCGCAGCGCCGCCGCGCCGGGGAGCTCGCATTTGTTGAGCAGCAGCAGGGTGTCGATGCCCTCGGCGCGCGCCGCGATCAGCGCGCGACCGACCAGGTCCAGGTTGGGCGTCGGCTCCGACGCGGTGACCACCAGCAGCAGGTCCAGATTGGCCGCGAACACCTTGCTGCGCCATGCGTCCTCGCGCCACAGCGCATTGCGTCGGGGCAGGACCTGCAGGATCAGCGCGGGATCGCCGGGCTGCAACAGCACCTCGTCGCCGCATACCACTTCGCTGCGCTTGCCCCGCGCGACGCAGGCGACCGCCGGGCCGGCACCGCTTTGCGCCAGGTAGTTGCGGCCGAAGGCGCCGACGACACGCGCGCGCACGCCGTCCATGGGCGCTGCCGCCTGCTCTGGCGCTCGCGCGCTCCGGGGCTGCGAGTGGCGCACGCGGGGGGCGCTCAGGCGGGCACGGCCGGCGCCGCGGGAAGGCCCAGGCGCGCCAGGCGCTGCAGTGCCGGCGGGTGGCTGTAGTAGAAGCGCACGAACCACGGGTCGGGCGTGAGGGTGGAGGCGTTGTCGCGATACATGCGCAGCAGCGCGTTGCCCAGCGCGCGCGCGTCGCTGTGCTCGGCGGCGTAGGCGTCGGCCTCGAACTCGTGCCGGCGCGACCAGCCGGCGCCCAGCGGCGTGACGAACACCCCGAACACGGGCAGCGCCAGGCTGAACAGGATCAGCGCGGCGGCGGCGTTGCCGGCCAGCAGGTCGGGCTGGAACCCCAGCCCGGTGTAGAACCAGCTGCGCGAGGCCAGCCATCCCAGCAGCGCGAAGCCACCCAGGCTCATCGCCAGGGTCAGCACCAGGCGTTGCTGGATGTGGCGCCGTTTGTAATGCCCGACCTCGTGTGCCAGCACGGCTTCGATCTGCAGCGCGTCGAGTTGGCCGAGCAGGGTATCGAACAGCACCACGCGACGGGCCGAGCCGATGCCGGTGAAATAGGCATTGGCATGCGCGCTGCGCCGCGAGCCGTCCATCACGTACAGGCCCTGCAGCGCGAACCCGCAGCGCCGCATCAGCGCCTGCGCACGAGTCTTCACCTCGCCGTCCGGCAGCGGCTCGAAACGATTGAACAGGGGCGCGATCCAGGTCGGGAAAATCACCATCATGGCCAGGCTGAAGCCGGCGAAGCCGGCCCAGGCCCACAGCCACCACCACTCGCTGATGCGCATCAGCCACAGCACCAGCAAGGCCAGCGGCGCCATCAGCGCCGCGCCGAGCAGCAGGCTCTTGAGCTGGTCGGCGGCGAACAGGGCCGGGGTGCTGCGGTTGAACCCGAAGCGCGATTCCAGCCCGAAGGTGCGCCACAGATCCCAGGGAAGGTCGAGCAGGGTGCCGATCAGCGCGAATTCGGCCAGCAGCAGCAATTGCGCGCCCAGGCCGCTGCCGAACAGCGCGGAATTCAGCCCGGCCAGCCATTGCAGCCCGCCCAGCAGGGTCCAGCCCAGAACGACCATCGCCGAGAACAGGGTATGCCAGAGTCCCACGAGCTGGCGCGCGCCGGTGTAGTCCGCCGCCTTGCGGTGGGCCTCGACCCCGATCACCCCGGCGAAGGCCTCGGGCACGCGTTCGCGATGGCGCTGCACGTGGCGGATCTGGCGCAGGCCCAGCCACAGGCGAAGCGCGGTGGCCAGCAGCAGCGCGGCGGCGAATCCCAGGCTGCAGAAAAGGGAAATGCGGGAGGCACTCATGGAAGCGACCGGACGGGGGGCCGTCCGGCGTGGTCGGGGCTCATGCGAGAATGCGGACTCGATGCGCCGCGCAGGGCTCGCGCGGCGGCCCCATTATCCCATTCGCGGGGTGTCGGCGCGCGGCCGCGGGTCGCGGCAGGCCCGGCTCCCCGCCCTGCGCGCATGAGCACCATCCTGAATCCCTCCGATCTGCCTTTGCACGAATCCAATCTCCTGTGGGTCGACATGGAGATGACCGGCCTGGATCCGCTGAACGACCGCATCATCGAGGTCGCGCTGGTGGTCACCGATGCCCAGGTCACGCGCCGGGTCGAGGGCCCGGTGATCGCGGTGCACCAGCCGACCGAGGTGATGGCGGCGATGGACGCCTGGAACCAGGGCACCCACGGGCGTTCCGGCCTGACCGCGCGGGTCGCGGCCAGCACCGTGGACGAGCGCCAGGCCGAGCAGGCGATGATCGATTTCGCCGCCCGCTACGTGCCGGCGGGGAAAAGCCCCATGTGCGGCAACAGCATCTGCCAGGACCGCCGCTTCATGGCGCGCTCGATGCCCCGGCTGGAGGCCTTTTTCCACTACCGCAACCTCGACGTCAGCACCCTCAAGGAACTGGCGCGGCGCTGGCGCCCGGAAGTGCACGCCGCGTTCAAGAAGCGCCAGGAGCACACCGCGCTGGCCGACATCCACGAATCCATCGACGAATTGCTGCACTACCGCGCGCATTTCCTGAACGCGCCCATGCCGCAGGCCTGAGCCCCCTGCGGCACGTCGCCGGGGGGCGCCCTCAGGCGCCGGCCTGGCCTTCCAGGTAGCGCTGGGCGTCCAGCGCGGCCATGCAGCCGGTGCCGGCGCTGGTGATGGCCTGGCGGTACACATGGTCCTGCACGTCGCCGGCGGCGAACACGCCGGGCACGCTGGTGGCGGTGGCCATGCCCTGCAGTCCGCTGCGCGTGATGATGTAGCCGTCCTTCATGTCCAGCTGCCCCTCGAAGATGGCGGTGTTGGGCTGGTGTCCG
>JAKBNS010000189.1 GCA_021830925.1 Pseudomonadota bacterium
CTCCAGTGCCAGGCTGTGCGACGACGCGCTGGAGGCGCTGGCAGCCGCGCGCTCGGCGCCGGGCCAGGTGGCCACGCTGATCCTGCCGGCGGACGTGTCGTGGGGCGAAGTGGTCGAGGCGGCCGAGGCGGCCGAGGCGGGGCGCCCGCGCGCGCCCGCGCCGGCTCCCGCACCCGCGGTGTCCGAGGACCTGGTGCGGGAAGCGGCCCGCGCGCTCGGCGCGGGCCGGCGCGCCGCGCTGCTGCTGGGCGGGCGCGCGTTGCGCGAGCCCGCGCTGGGACTGGCCGCGCGCATCGCTGCGCGCACCGGCACGCGTTTGCTGGGTGAGGTGTTCCCCGCGCGCATGCAGCGCGGCGCGGGGCTGCCGGTGGTGGAGCGACTGGCCTACCTGCCCGAGCTGGCCGCGGTGCAACTGGCCGAGCTCGACGAGATCGTGCTGCTGGATGCGCGCGAACCGGTGTCCTTCTTCGCCTACCCGGGCAAGCCGGCGCGACTGCTGCCGCCGGGCTGCCGGGTGTGCGCGCTGGCCGAGCCGGGGTGCGACCTGCACGAGGCGCTCGAGCGCCTGGCCCGGAAGCTCGATGCCGGCAGCGCGGCGCCGCTGTTGCAGGCGGCGGCGCGTCCGCCCCTTCCGCGCGGCGCGCTCACTGCACGCAAGGTCTGCCAGGCGCTGGGCCATCTGTTGCCCGAGGAGGCGATCGTGGTCGACGAGGCGCAGACCTCGGGGGTCATGCTGCCGGCCTTCACCGCGGGCGCGCCGGCGCACGATCTGCTGGCGCTGACCGGCGGGGCGATCGGCCAGGGCCTGCCGCTGGCGCTGGGCGCCGCGGTGGCCTGCCCCGGGCGTCCGGTGATCGCGCTGGTCGGCGACGGCGCCGCCATGTACACGCCGCAGGCGCTGTGGAGCATGGCGCGCGAGGGCGCGCGGGTGATCGCCGTGGTGTTCAACAACCGCGCCTATTCGATCCTGGAACTCGAGCTGCAGCGCGTGGGGGCGGGTCGCGCACGAGGGCGCGCGCGCGAGCAGTTCGACCTGGCCAGGCCGCAGCTGGACTTCGTGCGCCTGGCCGAAGGCATGGGCGTGTCCGCGCGGCGGGCGGCGACGGCGCCGGAATTCGTCGCGGCACTGGAGCATGCGCTGGCGCATCCGGGCCCGCATCTCATCGAGGCCGTGGTGCCGCGCGCCTATGCGGGCCTGAAGCTGCGCCTGCTGCCGCGCCTGCTCGACGCGCTGGACCGCCTGCCGCCGGGCGTGGCCAGAGCGGTCAAGCGCGGCGTGGCCCCCTGAACGGCGCGGGTCCACGGGCCGATACGCATGGGCACGCCCACGCACGAGGCGCGACCGGGGGGCCCCACGGTGGGGGCCGGGTTGCAGGTCGGCGCGCTGCGAGCCTGGTTGGAGGACTCCACCGGACGCCCGGTCCGCCTGCTCGAGACCCACGTGTCCTGGGTGCTGCTCGACGGTGAGCATGCGTGGAAGATCAAGAAGCCGCTGCGCCTGGGCTTCCTGGACTTCTCCACGCCGCGCGCGCGGCTGCATGCCTGCCGCGAGGAGCTGCGCCTGAACCGCCGCCTGGCTTCGTGGCTGTATCTCGACGTCGTACCCGTGCGTGGCAGCCCGGCGCGGCCGCGCCTGGGCGGCGAGGGCCGCGCCATCGACCACGCCCTGCGCATGCGCCAGTTCCCGGACGACGCCCTGCTGAGCCGGCGCCTGGCCGAGGGCCGGCTCGACGGCGCCACGGTGGACCGCCTGGCCGCGCGGCTGGGGGATTTTCACCTGCGCGCCCCGCGCGCGACGCCCGACGCCGGCCACGGCTCGGCGGCGCGGGTGCTCGGTGCCACCGCCCAGGTGCTCACCGGACTCGCCGCGCGGGGCCCCGACCCGCGCCTTGGCGAGCTGGCGGCATGGTGCGGCGCCGAGGGACGGCGCCTGCGCCGGCGTTTCGGCGCGCGCCTGCGCGACGGCTGGGTGCGCGAGGGCCATGGCGACCTGCATCTGGACAACCTGGTCGAGATCGACGGCGAGGTCACCGCCTTCGACTGCCTCGAATTCGACCCTTCGCTGCGCTGGATCGACGTGCAGGCCGACATCGCCTTCGCCTGCATGGACCTGCACGCCCATGGACGTGCCGATCTGGGCTGGCGCCTGCTCGACGGCTGGCTCGAGGCCACCGGCGACCATGCCGGCATGGCCGTGCATCGCTACTACATGGTGTACCGGGCCCTGGTGCGCGCCCTGGTGGTCGCGATCCGCGGATCCCAGGGCCTGGCCGCCCCCGCGGTGGACTACCTGGCGACCGCGACGAACCTGGCCCGCGCGCGAGCACCGAGATTGATGATCACCCACGGGCCCGCCGGCTCGGGAAAGAGCCGGCTGAGCCTGGCGTTGGTCGAGGCCGCGGGCGCGGTGCGTCTGCGCTCGGATGTCGAACGCAAGCGCCTGCTCGGTCTCGGCGCACTGCAGGCGACCGACGCCTCGCGCGCCTACTCGGTCGGCGCCACGCGTCGCACCTACGCCCATCTGCGCCGCCAGGCGCGGGCCCTGCTGGCCGCCGGGCATGCGGTCATCGTCGACGCGGCCTTCCTGCAAGCCTCGTTGCGCGAGCCCTTCCGGGAGCTGGCGCACGCCATGGGCGTGGGCTTCACGGTGCTCGACTGCCATGCCGACCCCGCGATCCTGCGCGCGCGGGTGCTGGCTCGCCGGGGGCGCGGCGACGACGCATCGGAGGCCGATCTGCGGGTGCTCGACGAGCAACTCGCGCGCGGCGACACGCTGCGGCCGGAGGAACGCGCGCATGGCATCGACATCGACACCGGCGCGCCCGTCGATGCGGCGGCGCTGGCCGCGCGCTGGGCCGCGCCGGATCGGAGGGTCGCTCCATGAGCGCCCCGCACGGCCGCTCCGAAGGGAGCGCTCCACTCCCTCGGGGAGTCGAGCGTAGCGAGGAGGGCAGTTCCATCACCGCGCCGGGCCGCCGCATCGACGTGTGCAACGGTGACGCCGACGGCCTGTGCGCGGTCGTGCAATGGCGCCAGATCGATCCCGCGCCTGCCGAGCTGGTCACCGGGCTCAAGCGCGACATCGAACTCCTGCGCCGGGTGCATGCGCGGCCCGGCGACGACATCCTGGTGTGCGACCTGTCGATGCAGCGCAACCTGCCCGAGTTGCTGCGCCTGCTCGACGAGGGAGCGAGGGTGCGCTATTTCGACCACCACGCCGCCGGGGAGGTCCCGCGCCATCCCGGGCTGCGGGCGCATCTGGATTTCTCGCCCAGCACCTGCAGCAGCCTGCTGGTCGATCGCTTCCTGGGCGGGCGCCGGCGCGCCTGGGCCCTGGTGGGCGCCTACGGCGACAACCTGTCCGACGTGGCCGATGCGCTGGCGCGCGGCGACGGCATCGATGCGCACCGCCGCGCGCAGTTGCGCCGGCTCGGCGAGGCCGTGAACTACAACGCCTACGGCGAGGACGAGCGCGACGTGCTCATTCCGCCGGCCGAGCTGTACCGTGTGATGGTGCGCCACCAGGATCCGCTGCACATGCTCCAGCGCGAGCACGTCATCGGGCGCATCGACGCGCTGCGAACGGCCGACCTCGACCAGGCGCTGAGCCTGGGCCCCTGGCGCGAGCATGCGCGCGCGCGCATCTGGCGCCTGCCGGATGCCGCGTGGAGCCGCCGCGTGGGC
>JAKBNS010000265.1 GCA_021830925.1 Pseudomonadota bacterium
AGGAATTCTGGTATCACCCCAACATCGCGCCGCCGAAAAGCTACGTCGAGTGGGACGCGATGATCAGCGCGTTCGCCAGGCACCTGATCGCGCGCTACGGCATCGACGAAGTGGCCAGCTGGTACTTCGAGGTGTGGAACGAGCCGAATATCGGCTTCTGGGCCGGCCGGCCAGCGCAGTCCACCTACTTCACCCTGTACGACCACACCGCCCGCGCGCTCAAGGCGGTCAGCCCGCGCCTGCGCGTGGGCGGGCCATCCACTGCGCAGGGCGCGTGGGCCTCCGACTTCCTGGCGCATGCGCACAAGGACCACGTGCCGGTCGACTTTGTCAGCAGCCACGTCTACGGCGACGACACCGCGAAGAACGTGTTCCACACCGATGAGAATATCCCGCGCCGCGACATGGTCTGCCGCACGGTGGACCAGGTGCACAAGGAAATCGCCGCCTCGCCCTACCCGCATCTGCCGCTGATCTTCAGCGAGTACAACGCCAGCTACGCCAACCTGCCCAACGTCACCGACAGCGTGTTCATGGGCCCGTGGCTGGCCAACACCATCCGCGAGTGCGCCGGCAAGGTGCAGATCATGAGCTACTGGGCGTTTTCCGACGTGTTCGAGGAACAGGGCGTGGTGAAGACGCCGTTCTACGGCGGCTTCGGGCTGATCGCCGAAGACCGCATCGAAAAGCCCGCGTTCAACGCGTTCGCCATGCTGCACAAGCTGGGCGACCAGCAGCTTACGGTGACATCCGACTCGGCCCTGGCCACCCGCCGCGCCGACGGCACCGTGGTGCTGGCGCTGTGGAACTACGCACCGCCGGTCGGCGACAGCGCCAGCTACACGCCGGGCGAACCCCGCGGCGTACCGAAGCGCTTCCGCATCGACGTGAAACACCTCGCCGCCGGCGCCCACGCCACCGCGTGGCGGCTGGACGCAACCCACGGCAACGTGATCGCCAGCTTCAACCGGATGGGCCGCCCCGCCTTCCCCAGCCGCGAGCAGATCGCGCAGCTGCGCGCGGCCGGCCAACTGGCCGCACCGGAGCCGCTGGACCTCACCGACGGCAAGTTCGAGATCACCGTTCCCCCGCAGGGCCTGGTGGTGGTGGAGCTGCACTGAGCTGCCTGGCATCGTGTCTGCACGAAGGCCGCGCCTATCTCGTGGCCTTCGTGCTTTCGCAGCCAGCTCATGCGGCGCGACGTGTTCAGCTCACCGCTTTCCTCACGAGCGCGCCGATCATCGCCGCTTCGGCATCGGTCAGCTCCTTCAGCGCGAAGGCGGTCGGCCACATGGGGCCGTCGTCGAGGTTCGCCTTGTCGCTGAAGCCGAGCGTCGCGTAGCGTGTCTTGAACTTCTGCGCACTCTGGAAGAAGCAGACGACATGGCCGTCTCTTGCATACGCAGGCATCCCGTACCAGGTTTTCGGCACAAGGGCTGGCGCGTTGGCCTTGATGATCGCGTGGAGCCGCTCGGCCATGGTGCGATCCGGCTGTGGCAGCGCGGCGATTTTCGCGAGCACGGCAGCCTCCCCGTCCGCCCGATCCGTGCGCCGACTGCGGCGCGTGTCCACCTTCAGCTCCTGGAGGCGCTCCCGCATCGCCACTCGTTCCTCGTCCGTGAAACCCGCGGGCTCCTCTCCGGTCGCCTTGGTGCTCTCGGAGGATTTCTGCGTGTCGTTCTTTGCAGGCTTCATGATGTCCTCTTTTCAAGGGGGCTCGACCCGGAACTACGCTGTGTGCTCGGCGTTCCATCGCTGCCAACCGCCGAACTGTTCGGCCTGGACGCCGACGATGCGTCCGATGGTCCGACCGGCGCGCCGACTGCCGCCTCGCAGCGGCTCCCGTCCCTGGTTTTGCCAACATCGCGGGCACGGGCCCGCAACAAGGCGCGTTCGCGCTCATTGTGGGCCAGTGCGGCGGCGCGTTCGAACTCGGCGCGCGCTTCGCCGGTGCGACCCAGCCGACAGAGCAGATCACCACGCACGGCCGGCAGCAGGTGATACTGCGCCAAGCCGGGTTCGTCGAGCAGGCCGTCGACCAGCTCCAGTCCCGCTGCGGCACCGAAGGCCATCGCCACCGCCACCGCGCGGTTGAGCATGATCACCGGCGACGGCGCCAGCTGCGCCAGCGCGTCATACAGCGCGGCGATGCGCGTCCAGTCGGTGACGTCGGTGCTGGTGGCGCGCGCGTGGCAGGCGGCGATGGCGGCCTGCAGCGCGTAGGGGCCGAGCGGCCCGGGCAGCGCCTCGGCGCGCGCCAGCGCATCGAGGCCGCGGCGGATCAGCAGATGATCCCAACGGCGGCGATCCTGCCCGTCGAGCAGGATCGGTTCGCCCCGCGCGTCCACCCGTGCACCCAGCCGCGAAGCCTGGATTTCCATCAGCGCCAGCAGGCACACCACCCACTCGCGCATCATGTGGCCTTGGCCCATGTCGAAGGATGCGCCCACGCCGGCCTGCAGCAGTTCGGCCGCGCGCGCCTGCGGCAGCTTCACCACGAAGCGCTCGCGCGAGGCCAGCATCGCAAAAATCCTGCCGTGCGCGCGCGCAGCGTGGGGGCTCCAAAGCCGCGTCCCGAGGCGTCGCAGCGGACGTCGGCATCGGCGCTCAGCGCCGCAACGACGCTTGCGTAATGTTTCTGGGCAGGGGAAACAGCGGATGCCGGCATGACGGGCCTGGACTCAGGCGACGCGCGAGGACGGCATGGCGGGATCGGGCGACATCGTGTTCAGCCTCCTCGCGCGCATCAGGGCCGCCTGCCCAGCATGACGTGGGTGGCGCGCTCGCCGGGTATGACCTCGTTGCAGGCGTAGCCCAGCGCCGGCAGGTCGAGGCCGGCGAACAGCGCCTCGCCCTGCCCCAGCAGCACCGGGCTCACAGCCAGGTGCAGCTCGTCGATCAGGCGCGCCTGCAGGTATTGCCGCACCGTGGCCGCACCGCCGCCCAGGCGCACGTCTTGCCCGCCCGCCGCCGTGCGCGCCTGCTCCAGCGCGGCGTGGATGCCGCCGGTGACAAAGTGGAACACCGTGTCGCCCGCCATATGCAGCGGCGCACGCGGATGGTGGGTCAGCACGAACACGGGCGTGTGGTACGGCGGCTCCTCACCCCACCAGCCGCGCCAGGCCTCGTCGGGCCACGGCCCGCGCACGGGACCGAACATGTTGCGACCAAGGATCCAGGCACCGATGCGCTCGAAGCCCTGTGCCGCCATGCGGTGGTCGACGCCGGTCTCGCCGCCTTCCAGGCCTTCATGCATGCCGCGCCACAGGCGCGTGGGAAAGAACCACTCCATCAGCTCCGGCCCGCGCACCCCCAGCGGGTTCTGCAGGTCCTGAGCCGGCCCGGCGGCATAGCCGTCGAGGGACACCGCAAAGTTCTGCACGCGCAGTTTCGTCATGACCGACTCCCTCGACTCAGTTTGAAGCGGCGGAAACGTCCGCCTCGACCAGCTGCGCCAGCAGCTGCAGCGATTCCTGCCAGCCCACGCAGCACGCCTCGACCGGGATGGCCGGCGGGATGCCCTGCTGCACCACCTGCAGCTCGGTGCCGCAAAACACTTCGTGCAGGCTGATGGTGGTCTCCATCACGCCCGGCAGGTTCGGGTCGTCGAAGATGTCCGTGTGGCGGATGCGCGCGCTGGGCACCAGCTCCAGGTACTCGCCGCCGAAGGCATGGCTCTGGC
>JAKBNS010000161.1 GCA_021830925.1 Pseudomonadota bacterium
CAGCGCGGCGCTGGCGTTGCGCAGCTGGCGCACGCCGCGCATGGTCGGGTAGGCCAGCCCGGGAATCCTGCGGTTCGCACCGAGGTAATCCCATTGCTGCCGGTCGGCGCTGCTCCAGCCGAAATCCCGCCCCACCAGCCACACGCGCGCGCCCAGCGCTTCGGCCTGCGCGAGCAGGGCGCGCGGCGGGTCGGGGTCGGCCACCACGGCGCTTCGCCCGGCACGGAAAATGCCCGCCTTCTCGAAGCCTATGGCCTCGCGGTCGGGGCCGAGGAACTCCATGTGGTCCAGCGCCACGCCGGTGACCACCGCGCAGTCGGCGTCGATCGCGTTGACCGCGTCCAGGCGTCCGCCCATGCCGACCTCCAGCACCGCCGCGTCCAGGCGCGATGCGGCGAGCAGGTCGAGGATGGCCAGCGTGGTGAACTCGAAATAGGTCAGCGGCACCGGCGGCTGCAGGCCGGCGCGCGCGCGCTCCACCGCCAGCATGTGCGCCGGCAGCGCGCTGGCGTCCACCGGGGAGCCGCCGATGCGGCAGCGCTCCTCGAAGTGCACCAGGTGGGGCGAGGAGTACACGCCCACGCGATAGCCGGCGGCGAGCAGCACCTGCTCGATGAACGCGCAGGTGGAGCCCTTGCCGTTGGTGCCGCCGACGGTGAATACCGTGCAGTCCAGGCGCAGGCCCATGGCCTCGCGTACCCGCTGTACCCGCTCCAGGCCCAGCTCGATGGCCTGCGCGTGCAGGCGCTGCGCATGCTCGAGCCAGTCCTGCAGGCACCACGACTCCATCGGCGAGGCGTCGGCCGCGGCCGGCGCCTCGGCGCCGCGCTCAGCCGACGACGGCATCGGCGGGCTGGCGCTGCAGCATGGCGAGCATCCGAGCCAGTTCGCCGCGCAGTTCGCGGCGATCGACGATGCGGTCGATGGCGCCCTTTTGCTGCAGGAATTCCGAGCGCTGGAAACCTTCGGGAAGTTTCTCGCGCACGGTGTTCTCGATCACCCGCGGGCCGGCGAAACCGATCAGCGCCTTGGGCTCGGCCAGCACGATGTCGCCGACGAAGGCGAAGGAGGCCGACACGCCGCCCATCGTGGGATCGGTGAGCACGCTCACGTAGGGAATGCGCGCCTTCGCCAGGCGCGCCAGTGCGGCGTTGGTCTTGGCCATCTGCATCAGGCTGAGCAGGCCTTCCTGCATGCGCGCGCCGCCGGTGGCGGTGAAGCACAGGAAAGGTACCTTCTGCTCCAGCGCGGTGTCGACGCCGCGCACGAAGCGCTCACCCACCACCGAGCCCATCGAGCCGCCCATGAATTCGAACTCGAAACAGGCGACCACCACCGGCACGCTCTGGATGGCTCCTCCCACCACCACCAGCGCGTCGGTCTCCTGGGTGTTCTCCAGCGCCTCGCGCAGGCGTTCGGGGTACTTGCGGCTGTCCTTGAACTTCAACGCGTCGATGGGCAGCACCTCCTGCCCGATCTCGTAGCGCCCTTCGCCGTCGAGCAGTGCGTCCAGGCGCTGGCGCGCGCCGATGCGCATGTGGTGCGCGCACTTCGGGCACACGTACTGGTTCTGCTCCAGGTCGGTCTTGTACAGCACCGTCTCGCACGAGGGGCACTTGAGCCACAGCCCTTCGGGCATCTGGCGGCGGCTGCCGGCCTCGGAGGGCTGGATCTTCGGGGGTAGCAGTTTTTCGAGCCAACTCATCGGGAAACCTCCTCGAATGCAGGGTTGCCGGCGGACGCGGACGCGCGGTCGACGGCCGCGCGCACCTCGCGCAGGAAATCGGACGCGGCGGACTGCGCCTGCTCGCCGCCACTGCTTTGCTCCATCAGCTCGATGATGCGCGAGCCGATGATCACCGCGTCGGCGCAGCCCGCCACCGCGGCCGCTCCGGCCGCATCGCGGATGCCGAAGCCAACCGCCAGCGGAAGACGCACGTGGCGCCGCACCTCCTGCACGCGCCGCGCCACCTGCGCGACGTCCAGGTGCGCGGCACCGGTCACGCCCTTGAGCGAGACGTAGTACACGTAGCCGCCGGCCAGCCGATCCACCTGCTCCATGCGCGCCGCGGTGGACGTGGGCGCGAGCAGGAAGATCGGGTCGATGCCGGCCGCGCGCAGGCGCGCGGCGAAATCGGCCGACTCCTCCGGCGGGTAGTCGACCACCAGCACGCCGTCCACCCCGGCATCGGAGCAGGCGTCGACGAAGGCCTCGACCCCGTAGCGTTCGATCGGGTTGGCGTAGCCCATGAGCACCAGCGGAGTGTCGGGGTCGCCGGCGCGGAACTCCTTCGCCCATTGCAGCACCTGGCGCAGGCTCACGCCGCGCGCCAACGCGCGTTCGTTGGCGCGCTGGATCACCGGGCCGTCGGCCATGGGGTCGGAAAAGGGCACGCCCAGCTCGATCATGTCGGCGCCGGCCGCCACCAGCGCGTGCAGCAGCGGCACCGTGGTCTCGGGCGCCGGGTCGCCGGCGGTGACGTAGGGAATCAGGGCCTTGCGCCCCTGCGCCGCCAGGCGCTCGAAGGTCGATGCGATGCGGCTCACGGGCGCCCCTTGCACGAAGGCCGACAGTAGAACTCGGCGCGGGTGAGGTCGGCGATGTTGCCGATGTCCTTGTCCCCGCGTCCCGACAGGTTCACCAGCAGCAACTGGTCGGAGCGCATGCCCGGCGCCATCTTGATGGCCTGGGCCAGCGCGTGGCTGGATTCCAGCGCCGGGATGATGCCTTCGGTGCGGCACAGCCGGTGGAAGGCCTCCAGCGCCTCGGAGTCGGTCACCGCCACGTATTCGGCGCGCCCGCTGTCCTTGAGCCAGGCATGCTCGGGCCCGACGCCGGGGTAGTCCAGCCCGGCCGACACCGAGTGGGTCTCGGCGATCTGCCCGGCCTCGTCCTGCAGCACGTAGGTGCGGTTGCCGTGCAGCACGCCGGGCACGCCCGCGCCCAGCGAAGCCGCGTGACGTCCGCTGCCCAGGCCTTCGCCACCGGCTTCCACGCCGATCAGGCGCACCCGCGCATGCTCGATGTAGGGGTAGAAGATGCCCATCGCGTTGCTGCCGCCGCCCACGCAGGCCAGCACTGCGTCGGGCTGGCGCCCGGCCATTTCCGGCATCTGCACCAGGCACTCGTCGCCGATCACCCGCTGGAAGTCGCGCACCATCATCGGATACGGATGCGGCCCGGCCACGGTGCCGATGATGTAGAAGGTGTCCTCGACGTGGGTGACCCAGTCGCGCAGCGCCTCGTTGAGCGCATCCTTCAGGGTCTTCGAGCCGCTGTGCACCGGCACCACCTCGGCGCCCAGCAGGTGCATGCGGTACACGTTGGGCGACTGGCGCTTGATGTCCTCGGCGCCCATGTAGACCACGCACTGCATGCCGTAGCGCGCCGCCACGGTGGCGCTGGCCACGCCGTGCTGGCCGGCGCCGGTCTCGGCGATCACCCGGCGCTTGCCCATGCGCTGCGCCAGCATGGCCTGGCCGATGGTGTTGTTGATCTTGTGCGCGCCGGTGTGGTTCAGATCCTCGCGCTTGAGGTAGATCTGCGCCCCGCCGAGTTCGCGGCTCAGGCGAGCGGCATGGTAGATCGGGCTCGGGCGCCCGACGAAATGCCGCAGCTCGCTGTGGTATTCGGCCTGGAACTCGGGGTCGGCGCGAAAGCGCGCGTAGGC
>JAKBNS010000218.1 GCA_021830925.1 Pseudomonadota bacterium
GTGATGGGCGGCGCGGTGCTTTCCCTGTTCGCGCTGCCCTGGCTGGATCGCTCGGCGGTCAAGTCCATGCGCTACCGTCCGCGCTGGCACCTGGCGCTGCTGCTGGGTTTCGTCTGCGCCTTCGTCATGCTGGGCTGGTTCGGCATCTCCCCGCCGTCGCCCATGGGCTACTGGATCTCGGTGTCCTGCACCTTCGTGTATTTCGGCTTCCTCTGGCTCATGCCCTGGTGGAGCCGCCTGGGGCGCTGCCGCGCGGTGCCCGAGCGCCTGGTCTACCGTCCGCACTGAACTCCGTCATCCAGGGCCGCCCCATGCTCCCCGACCTGCTTGTTCGCGCGCTGCGCGCGGCCGCGCCGTTGCGCTCCATGCTGTTGTGCCTGTGCTGCGCGCTGGGCCTCGGCGAAGGCGCGCGCGCCGAAGCGCCGCGGCTGATGCACGCACCCTACCGGGTCGGCGACATGCGCGCGCTGCAGACCGGCGCGCGCCTGTTCGTCAACTACTGCCTGAACTGCCATTCCGCGCAGTTCATGCGCTACGAGAAACTGCGATCCATCGGCCTGAGCGCCGCGCAGATCCAGGCCAACCTGATGTTCACCGGCGATCGCCTGGGCGACACCATGACGGTCGCGCTGACCCCCGAGCAGGCGCAGGCCTGGTTCGGCGCGGTGCCGCCGGACCTGTCGGTGATCGAGCGCGCGCTGGGCTCGGAGCGGGGCTCCGGGGCCGACTTTCTCTACACCTACCTGCTCGGGTTCTACCGCGACGCCTCGCGTCCCACGGGGTGGAACAATCTCCTGGTGCCCGGCGTGGCCATGCCCAACCCGTTGTGGCGCCTGCAGGGCGAACGCGCGGCGCGCATGCGCCTGGAGCCCGATCCGGCCGACCCGGCCGTCAAGCGCGAGGTGTTCGTCGGCTACAGGCAGATTCATCCGGGGGTCTTGTCGGAAACGAGGTATGATTCACAGATTGCCGATCTTGTGGCCTTCATGCAGTGGATGGCCGAGCCGGCGCAGATCGAGCGCAAGCGAATCGGAGTCGTGGTCCTGCTGTTCCTGGCGGTATTCACCTTCATCACGTGGCGGCTCAAGACCGAATACTGGAAAGACGTGAAGTAATCCGTCCCGCCCACGGGATGCGTGCCCCCGCCCAGGCGTGGCACGGCCCTGCGCAACCGAAGCCTGTCCCCGGGGGTGAGCCAGCTCACTCCCTTTGCTTTTTCAGGAGTCGCCTCTCATGATGGTGCTTTATTCCGGCACGACCTGCCCGTTCTCGCAGCGTTGCCGTTTCGTGCTGTTCGAAAAGGGCATGGATTTCGAGATCCGTGACGTCGACCTGTTCAACAAGCCCGAGGACGTCAACGTCATGAATCCCTACGGCCAGGTCCCCATCCTGGTCGAGCGCGATCTGATCCTGTACGAATCGAACATCATCAACGAGTACATCGACGAGCGCTTCCCGCACCCGCAGCTGATGCCGGGCGACCCGGTGGCGCGCGCGCGGGTGCGCCTGTTCCTGTTCAACTTCGAGAAGGAACTGTTCGTCCACGTGGGCACGCTGGAGGCTCGCGCCACCAAGGCCAACGAGAAGGCCATGGAAAAGGCGCGTTCGGCCATCCGCGACCGCCTGACCCAGCTCGCCCCGGTGTTCACCAAGAACCGCTACATGCTGGGCGACGAGTTCTCCATGCTCGACGTGTCCATCGCGCCGCTGCTGTGGCGCCTGGACCACTACGGCATCGACCTGCCCAAGTCGGCGGCGCCGCTGGCCAAGTACGCCGAGCGCATTTTCCAGCGCCCGGCCTACATCGAGGCGCTGACCCCGTCCGAGAAGGTGATGCGCAAGTAAGTCCGGCACGCCGCTGGAGGCCACCATGACCGACACCGCCGAGGGCTCCACCTCCACCAAGCCCTACCTGTTGCGCGCCCTGTACGAATGGTGCTGCGACAACGGCTTCACGCCCCACCTGGCGGTGCGGGTCGACTCCAGCGTGCGCGTGCCGCGCGAGCACGTGCGCAACGGCGAGATCGTGCTGAACATCAGTTTCGGCGCGACCAGCGGCCTGAACATGGGCAACGACGACATCAGCTTCCGCGCCCGCTTCGGCGGCGTGGCGCGCGACATCGTCGTGCCGGTGAGCCACGTCACCGCCATCTACGCCCGCGAGAACGGCCAGGGCATGGCCTTCCCGGTGAGCCAGCCCGAAGCCGAGGGGCAGGGCGGGGCCGAGGCCCGGCCCGACACGCATGTCGAAGGCCAGGCCGCGCCGCAACCCGCGCCCGAGGCCGCGGCCCCCGGCGCTCCCGCCGCCGGCGCCCCGCGCCTGCATGCGGTACCGCCTTCCGGCTCCGAAGCGCCGGCAGGGCGCAAGGGCGCGGTCGACGACGAGCCCGAGCCGCCCCCGCGCACACCGGGCTCGCATCTCAAACGAGTCAAGTAGGGCGCGCACGCACCCGGCACGCCTTCCCGGCCGCTTTAGCTCAGCTGGTAGAGCAACCGCCTTGTAAGCGGTAGGTCATCCGTTCGATTCGGATAAGCGGCACCAGTATTGCAGCGCGCAACGCCGATCAGGCGGTCTCTGGCGGCAGCGCTGCGGCCGCCACCGTGAGTACCGTGAGGCTGGCGCCGGCGAGCAGCGCCTGGGCGGCATTCATCTTGACGTCGAACACGAAGCCGACGCGTTCGGTGAAATTGGAGCCCAGCCGATCGGCAGCCTGGGCGACGATGGTGTTGGCGCCCTGGGTGCGCCGGGACAGCACGACGGTTCCCGCGAACACCGCCAGCATCAAGGCGCCGAAGGCCAGGGCGTAGCGCGGGTCGATCACGCGCGCCAGCACCGCACAGGCCAGCATCCACTGGATCGCCGTGGGCAGCAGGGCCCAGAACAGGGTGTAGGTCAGGGATCCGAAGGCCGTTGCGCAGCGGTTGAACCGGGACAGCAGCGTTCCCGGGTCGATGCGAAGCACCTCGGCGTATTGCGCGCGCAGAAAGCTTGCATGGAAGGCTTGTCGGAAGGAGGCCTCGCATCGCGCCTGCATCGATGCCGCTGCCGCGTTGCGAAGCCATTCCATCGATGCCGCGGTGCTCCAGCACACGCCGTAGGCGAACGCGAACGACAGGGCGAGCCTGGGGGCATTGCCCTTGGAACCTGGCCCGATGGCATCGATGGCCAGGCGCAGAAGGTACGGGATGGCCGAGTTGAGCAATGCGACGCCGGCGACGATCAGGCAGACCAGCGCGAACTGCCGGGCGAACCCGGGATACCCCTTGCGGGCCACCGTGAACGCGAGCATGTAGCCCTTCGCGAATCCGGAATGCAGACGCCGGCCGGCCGTCACGGTGCGCCTTGATCAGCCAAGGCTCTGCCGGGATGCGCGCCCGCCCCGGGGTGCTTCGTGCGGTGGACGGCGCGACAGCCAGCAGCCCTTGGCGACACACCAGGCTCCGTCGTCGGGGAGGTCATCGCGCACCAGGGGCCGGGCCCCAGGAAGTCCTCGTGTGCGATGTCCGAGAAGGCCGCGATCCATCGCTCGTCGGTCGACCCGGCGCCGTGCACGAGCAGCTTGGCAAAGAAGCATCGATGCTGTTCGAGCGAGGCCATGTCGGCAAGATACCGGGACTTCTGAAGACGATGCTCGCATCAGGGCAATGGCCTGCCGAAGATGGCGGAACTTTGCGCGCTGCGGAAGGTCCAACAGTCGGTCGACTCGCGCGTCTCGGCGTTCCCGGACTCCCTGCCGGATCGACCACGCATCGGAGCGCAACGATGAAACCCGCATCGAGCATGTCGCGCGAATCACCCGGCATCGTCTTTGCCTGCGCGGCCTACGCCATTTGGGGTCTTTACCCGCTGTATTTCAAACTGCTCCAGCATGTTCCCGCGCTGCAGATCCTCGCGCACAGGGTGGTCTGGTCGCTGCCGTTGGCGCTGGCCGCGGTGGCCTGGAGCGGCGATTGGCGCTGGCTCGCCCGGCTGCGCGAAAGGCCCGCATGGCTTGCGCACTTCGGTGCCGCCGGGCTGCTGCTGGTGTGCAACTGGGGGGTGAACATCTGGGCGGTCAACCATGGGCACGTGGTCGACGCCAGCCTGGGCTTTTTCCTGAATCCCCTGCTGACCATCGGCCTGGCTACCCTCGTGCTGCACGAGCCGCTGCGCCGGGCGCAGCGCGTGGCCATCGTCTTCGCCGTGGCGGGTGTCGCGTGGATGGGCGTGGCCCTGGGCGTGGCGCCCTGGATCGCGGTTGCGCTTGCGGCCAGCTTCGCCGGCTACAGCCTGTTGCGCAAGACCGCGCCCCTGGGTGCCTTCGAGGGCCTGGCGCTGGAGACGGCCCTGGTGTTTCCGCTGGCCATCGGCTACCTGGCCTGGCTCCCCGCCGGGCAGGCGAACGTGTTCCTCGTCTCGACACCCGGCGAACGCCTGCTGCTGGCCGCCGCGGGGCCGGTCACCACCATCCCCTTGCTGTTGTTCGCGGCCGGGGCCAGACGCATCCCGCTGGCCATGCTCGGGATCCTGCAGTACGTCACGCCGACCATGCTGCTCTGCCTGGGCGTCGCGCTGTACCGCGAACGCTTCGATGTGGCGCATGGCGTCGGGTTCGGCCTGGTCTGGATCGGCATCGCCATCTACCTGGGCGATCGCCTGCGGCCGCGCAAGCTGGTGCCGACTCAGCCCACGACTTGCGACGCTCGCGATTCCTGATCCATTCCCGCGGGCTTGCGCATGCACGGCCGCCAGCCCCCGTGCTGGAAGCGCGGGCCGGCGTCGAGTCCTGTTGGCTGGGGCCGGAGCACACTCCTCCCGAGAATCGCCGAAGCGGTGGAGATTCATCGATTCGGGATTCCACCTGCACAAAGCTTGCCCAAACCCTCTGGCGCCTTGACCTGAGTCGGGATACAAACGGGGAGAAACGGCCCCTCCGGCCGATCGAGGACTCTCGCCCATGCTCGACGCAGATCTGCGCCCCAACGCGGCCAATCACCGCCCGCTGACCCCCATCCAGTTCCTCGAGCGCGCCGCGGCGGTGCACCCGCGGCGCCTGGCCATCGTGCACGGCGCGCTGCGCCGGGACTGGGGGGGGGTGGGACAGCGCTGTCGGCGCCTGGCCAGCGCGCTGCGCCAACGCGGGCTGCGCGCGGGCGACGTGGTGGCGGTGATGCTGCCCAACGTGCCGGCGATGGTGGAGGCGCATTTCGGCATTCCCATGGCGGGCATGGTGCTCAACACCCTGAACACCCGGCTGGATCCGGAGGCGCTGGCCTACATGCTGCACCACGGCGGCGCGCGCGCGGTGTTGTGCGACCCCGAGTTCGCGCTCGTGATGCGCCAGGCGGTGGACCTGGCGGTGGCCCAGGGCCTGGAGCGCCCGCTGCTGGTGGACGTGGCAGAGACCGAGTTCGACGTGGCCGGCGCGAGCCTGGGCGGGGTGGACTACGAGGCGCTGCTGGCCGAGGGGGACCCCGCCGAGCAGCCGCCCGGGGTGGACGACGAGTGGGCCTCGATTTCGCTGAATTACACCTCGGGCACCACCGGCAAGCCCAAGGGGGTGGTGTATTCGCACCGCGGCGCGCATCTGAATGCCGTGTCCAACGTGCTGGAATGGGACATGCCCCAGCACCCGGTGTATCTGTGGACCCTGCCGATGTTCCACTGCAACGGCTGGTGCTTTCCATGGACCATCGCCGCGCGTGCCGGGGTCAACGTGTGCCTGCGCCGGGTGGACGCCGCGGCCATCCTGGGGCTGATCCGCGAGCACCGGGTCACCCACTACTGCGGGGCGCCGATCGTGCACGGCCTGCTGGTCAACGCGCCGACCGCGATGAAGGCCGGCATCGCGCACCAGGTGCGCGCGATGGTGGCCGGCGCGGCGCCGCCGGCGGCGCTGATCGAGGGCCTGGAATCCATGGGTTTCGACCTCACCCACGTCTACGGGCTCACCGAGGTCTACGGGCCGGCGGCGGTGTGCGTGAAACAGCAGGAATGGGAGGCGCTGCCGCTGCCCGAGCGCGCGCGCCTGAATGCCCGCCAGGGCGTGCGCTACCACCTGCAGGACGGTGCCACGGTGCGCGACCCCGACACCCTGCTCGAGGTGCCGCACGACGGACAGACCATGGGCGAGGTGATGTTCCAGGGCAACATCATGATGAAGGGCTACCTGGGCGACGCCAAGGCCTGCGAGGCGGCCTTCCGCGGCGGCTGGTTCCACACCGGCGACCTGGCGGTGGTGGACCCGGACGGCTACATCAAGATCAAGGACCGCAGCAAGGACATCATCATCTCCGGCGGGGAGAACATTTCCAGCATCGAGGTGGAGGACGTGCTGTACCGCCACCCGGCGGTGATGGTGGCCGCGGTGGTCGCCCGCCCCGACCCGAAGTGGGGCGAGACCCCCTGCGCCTTCGTCGAGCTCAAGGCCGGCGCGAGCGCCACGCAGGACGAGATCATCGCCTTCTGCAAGGAGCACCTGGCCGGCTTCAAGGCGCCGCGCCAGGTGGTGTTCGGCGAACTGCCCAAGACGTCCACGGGCAAGATCCAGAAGTTCGTGCTGCGCGAGCGCGCGCATTCGCGCGATGCGATCGACGTCTGAGCCGATGTCCGCCGTGGAGGCGGCGCCATGAAGCGCACGCCGCGGCAAGCCCCCGCCGAACGCGGCGTGCCGCGGCGCGGTCTCGCGTGGCAACCCTGGTCCGTGGTCGCGGTGTACGTGGTCGCGGCCAGCGTGTGGGTCCTGGTGTCGGACCGCATCGTCCGGGTCTCGGTGGGCAACGCGGGCACGGCCGAGGCCTTCGCATCGGCCAAGGGCCTGGTGTTCGTGGCGATCACCGCCGGCTTGCTGTACCTGCTGCTGCGCCACCTGGGACGCGAGGCGCTGATGCGCCGCGTGCTGCCCACCACGGTGTTCGAGTCGGCGGGCTTCGGCATCGCCATCTCCGACGCGCACAGCAGGCGTCTGATCGCGGTGAACCAGGCCTTCGCGCAGGCGCGCGGGCGGCGCCGCGGGGATTTCGCGGGCTGGCCGGTCGCGCGCCTGTTTCCCGAGGATCGCGAGGCGGATTTGCGGCGCCTGATCGACAGCCTGGACGAGGGTGAGCACGGGGTGATGGAAAGCGAGAATCTGCGCGCCGACGGTTCGCATTTCCCGGTGCGTATCGATGCCACCGTGGTGCGCGACGCCGCGGGCGCGGCGCGCTATTGCATCGCCTTCGTGTTCGACCTCAGCGAAAGCCGCAAGACCGAACAGGCCCTGGCCGACAGCGAGCGTCGCTACCGCGATCTGTTCGACCATTCGCCCATCGGCAAGCTGGTCTGCGACGGCGAGCGCATCGTGATGGCCAACGAGCGCGCGTCGGACATGTTCCGGGCGGGCGCTCCGGCGCAGCTCGTGGGCCGCAGTCTGCTGGAACTGGTGCCAGAGTCGCGCCGCGGTGTCGTGCTCGGGCGCCTGGAGCGCTTTCGCGACACTGGCGAGCCGGTGCCGTTGCAACAGGACCGGGCGCTGCGCCTGGACGGGCAGGAGATCGACGTGGAGTTCATGGCCTCGCCCCTGCTCGAAGGAGGGCGCAGGTTGATGCACGTGATCCTGCAGGACGTCAGCGAGCGCAGCGCGCTGGAGAGAGAGATCATCGAGATCAGTACCGCCGAGCAGGCGCGCATCGGACGCGAGATCCACGACGGCATCTGCCAGCAATTGCTGGCCACCGATCTGATGGTGCTGGGCCTGGAACGGCGGATGGCGCGCGACGGCGCGGACGCGCAGCCGCTGGACTCGCTGCGCCAGATCGCGGCGCAGATCGAGCAGGCGCTGGGGCAGGCGCGCGCGCTGGCCAACGGAAGCGCGCCCGTGCACATCGACGCCGCCTCGCTGCAGGCGAGCCTGCAGGCCATGGCCGCCAGCGCGATATCCACCTACGGCGTGCCCTGCGAGCTCGAGTTCTCGGGCGATGCCCAGGGCATGGACCAGGTCACGGCGACCCACCTGTACCGCATTGCGCAGGAGGCGGTGGCCAACGCCGCCAAGCATGCGCACGCTTCGCGCATCGAGATCCGCCTCGAGGCGCACGGCCCGGCCTTCAGCCTGCGTGTGGAGGACGACGGCGTCGGGCTTCCCGAGGCCGACCCGGCCTGGGGGCATCTCGGGCTGTCGATCATGCGCTATCGCGCTCGCATCATCGGCGCTTCGCTGGGTTTTCTGTCCCGGCCCGGCGGGGGCACGCAGGTGCGTTGCGAGCGCGACGGCGCCACGCCGTAGGGCGACCCCGCCGCGCGAACAACCCGCTCGGGTTCAGTCGGCCGCGGCCGGCTGCCCCGCGGCGCGCAGGCGCGCGTCGTTCTGCAGGATGTCCTCGAGTTCCGCGCCGGCCTGGCGCGACAACGCGATCAGCGCGGCCTGGTCGTGATAGACCGCTTGCTGGCGTTCGAGCAGGCGCCGGTCGTGCTGGGTGAACACGGCGGCGAAGGCCTCGACGTCCAGTTCGGGCTCCACCTGGCGCAGCGCCTGCTTGCCCATGTCCACGCTGGAGCCCCAGGTTTCGCGCAGCACCTGCTGGATGCCCAGTTCGCGCAGGCGCATCAGGTGGGTGCGGTTGCGCGCGCGGGCCAGCACCGGGACCTCGGGGAAATGCATGCGCATGAGCTCGGCGATCTTCACGCTGGCCTCCACGTCGTCCACCGCCAGCACGAACAGGCGCGCGCCGTCCAGGCCGGCCGCTCGCAGCAGCGGCAGCCGGCTGGCGTCGCCGTAGTAGATGGTGTTGCCGAAGCGGCGCACGAAGTCGACCTGCTCGGCGCTCGCGTCCAGGGCCGTGAAAGGCACGCCACGCGCGTTGAGCATGCGCCCCACCACCTGGCCGACGCGTCCGTAGCCGGCGATCACCACCGGGCGTCCGGGCTCGTCGATGGGACTGAACGGCGGAGCCTCGCGGGCGCGTGCCCACGGGTGCAGCAGCCGGTCGTGGGCGATCACCGCCAGCGGCGCCAGCGCCAGGCTCAGCGCCACCGCGGCGGTGAGCACGTCGGCCGCATCCGGCGCCAGCAGATTGCCGCGCGCGGCGGCGAACAGCACGAAGGCGAATTCGCCGCCGCAGGCCAGCAGCACCGCCAGCGGCCGGGCCACCGCGGCCGGGCCGCCGGCGGCCCGGCGACCGGCGTACAGGGTGAGCGCCTTGAGCGCCACGATGCCGGCGCCCAGGCCGCCGATGAGCAGCGGGCGCGAGGCCAGCAGGGCCAGCGGGATGCCCATGCCGACCGCGATGAAGAACAGGCCCAGCAGCAGGCTCTCGAAGGGCTCGATCGCGGCCTCGAGCTCGTGGCGGAATTCCGAATCGGCCAGCAGCACGCCGGCCAGGAAGGCGCCCAGCGAGGCCGACAGTCCCACCGCGTTCAGGGCCACGGCGATGCCCACCGCGCCCAGCAGGGCCGCGGCGGCGAAGAGTTCGCGATTGCCGCGCCCGAAGCGGGCCACGTAGCGGAACATGCCGGCCAGCAAGGGGCGGCCGGCCACCGCGAGCAGGGCCAGCACGGCCAGCGCGGCCCAGCCGGGCTTGCGCGCGGCGCCGCCGTGCATCGACAGCAGCGCCAGGATGGGGATCACGCTGACGTCCTGGAACAGCAGGATGGCGAAGGCCTCGCGCCCCTGGCGGGTGGTCAGTTCGCGGCGCTCGGCCAGCAGCGGCAGCACGTAGGCGGTGGAGGACATGGCCAGCGCCACGCCCACCAGCGCGGCGCCCGGCGGGCGCAGGCCGGCCAGCAGCGCGATGGCCGCCACCGGCAGCGCCACGCCGGCCATCTGCAGCAGACCCAGGCCGAACACCTGGCGCCGCAGCGCCCACAGGCGCGCCGGCTTGAGCTCCAGGCCGATGAGGAACATCAGCAGGGTCACGCCGAGCTCGGCCGTGTGCAGCACGGTCTGGGGCTGCGAATCCACGTGCAGCCCGTAGGGGCCCACAGCGATGCCGGCGATCAGGTAGCCCAGCAGCGAGCCCAGCCCCAGGCGCTTGAACAGGGGCACCAGCAGCACGGAGGCCGCGAGCAGGGTGAGCACGGCGGTGGCGGACATGCGCCGATGGTAGAGGCTGGCCGGCGCGCGGGTGGCGCGGCGTGCCGGGCGCAGGCCCGGCTCAGGACTTCGGCGGAGGGCGCCGGCCGCGCAGCATGCCGAACACCAGGTAGCCCGAAACCAGCAGGAACAGCGCCGCCAGCGCGGCCTGGCCGTAGCCCGCGAAACCGGACGGGTTCTTCCACCGATGCCCGATCACCTCTTGCGCGAGGGCCTGCACCTGCGCCGCGGGGGCGAAGTCCAGCGACGGGTCCAGCCGGCGCGCGCGCTGCAGTTCGTCCTCGGCCAGGGGCCATTTGCCCTCGGCGGCCAGCACGCGCGCGTCCACGTAATGGGCGCGCGCCGAATCCGGCTGCGCGGCCAGCACCTGGGCCACCGCGTGGTCGGCCTGGTTCAGGTGGCCGTCGCGCAGCAGCGCTTCCACCTGGTCCAGCGTGGCGCCGGGTGCCGCGCTCGCGGCCGGCATCCAGGCCAGCACGAGGCCCAGCAGGCAGGCCGGGACGAGCCCGGGGACGAAGACGCGGGACTGGCGGCGGTGCGGCAAGGTCGGCATGGAGGGAGCAGGGGGGCACGGCCGCGGGCGGGCCAGGTCATGGACCTTACTACAAAGCAGCCGCCGGACGGGACGACTCGGGCGCGCCCGGGCGCGCGCTCAATGCGCGCCCAGGTTCAGCAGGTGGATCAGCGCCCAGGACACCAGGCCCAGCACCACCAGGGACAGCGAAACGACCGCCGTGACCCGCGGTCCGGCCTTGGCGATGGCGCGCATGTCCACCCCCAGGCCCAGCGCCGCCATGGACACGATGGTCAGCCAGGTCGAGGCAGCGGACAGCGGCGCCAGCACTTGCGTGGGAATCAGGTTCGCCGAACGCGCCGCGACCAGCCCCAGGAAGCCGAGGATGAACCAGGGCACCAACTGGCCCAG
Organism: Pseudomonadota bacterium; assembly: GCA_021830925.1. Classification (GTDB taxonomy): domain Bacteria; phylum Pseudomonadota; class Gammaproteobacteria; order Burkholderiales; family Burkholderiaceae_C; genus Thiomonas_A. The sequence continues at coordinate 10,975 of JAKBNS010000218.1, forward strand.
CGAGGGCAGGCGGGCGGGCGTCGCGGACCCGGTGGGTTGCGCGCTCGCGGCGCGCCGTCCGGCCAGCGACAGCGACAGCACGACCGGGCCCAGCATCAGCACCCGCACCAGCTTGACGAAGGTGCCCACCTGAGCGGCGACCTGGCCCGCCGGCGCGGTGGCCGCCAGCACCTGGGGCACGGCGTACACGGTCATGCCGGCGAACACCCCGAACATGCGCGCATCCATGTGCGCGGCCGAGGCCAGCAGCGGCAGGCCCAGCACCACGGCGACGCCGAGCACGGCCGTGAAGGCGATGGAGGCGCCCACGTCGTCGCCATGCGCGCCGATCACCGGAGCCACCGCGGCGATGGCCGAGTTGCCGCAGATGGAGTTGCCGCAGGCGATCAGCGTGGACAGGTGATGCGACAGGCCGAACAGGCGCCCCAGCGCATAGCTGGCGCCGATGGCCAACACCACGACCAGCGCGATGCCGGCGAGCAGTCCGACACCGGCCTGCAGCACCATGCGCGCGCTGATGGTGGCGCCCAGCAGCACGACCGCGACTTCCAGCAGGGTCTTGGCGCTGAAGCGGATGCCCGCGGTCCAGCGCGGGCCCGGCGCCCACAGGGTGCGCACGCCGGTGCCGAGCAGGATGGCCAGCACCAGCGCCTCCAGCCAGGCGCGGCCGAGCCAGCGCGTCTCCAGGGCCTGCAGGCCCATCGCAGCCGCGGTGACGGCCACGCAAAGGACCAGACCCGGCAGGACGCTCAGGGCCGCGGCGCGCCCGGCGGGGCGCAGAAAGCTGAAAACATAGGCGTTCGAGTTCATGGGGAGGATTCTCCCCGGGGTGTTGTGATGTGTAAAACGAATTGTTTTCCTAAAATCAATCGATTTATCGGTTTATCTCCGGACTCCCGGCGTGCGGGGCGATACGATGCGGTGCTTTCCGACTCGATCCGGCAGGCGATTGTTCCCATGGCCACGAATTCCAGGCCCGCGCCGATGCGCGTGGCGACCTCCGGCCCCGAATGGGCCGAACGGGCCGAGGAGGTCGCGCGCGGCATGCGCCTGGCCGCCGAGCTGAACAAGCTGGGCTTCGACGACGCGGCGCGCATCCGGGAGTTGTTCGGCGAGTTGACGGGGCGGCCCGTGGACGAGGGCTTCCGTCTCGTCCCGCCCTTCTACACGGCCGGGGGCCGGCGCATCCGGGTCGGGCGCAGGGTGTTCATCAACCAGTGCTGCACCATCTACGACATGGGCGGCGTGGACATCGGCGACCTGGTGATGATCGGGCCCAACGTGAGCCTGATCACCGACGGGCACGCGATGCAGCCCTCGCAGCGCCGTGCCTGGATCGAGGCGCGACCCATCGTGATCGGCGCGAACGTGTGGATCGCCGCCGGCGCCACCATCGTGGGCGGCGTGACCGTGGGCGAGAACTCGGTGGTGGGGGCAGGCGCCGTGGTGACCCGCGATGTGCCGCCGAACAGTTTCGTGGCCGGCGTGCCGGCCCGCGTGGTGCGCGGCCTGGACGAAGCGCCCGGCGGGCCCGCGGGCGACCCGCCGCCGGTCGGGGAGCCCGTGCGTTGAATGCTCCGGCGAGCCGCGCCTACAGCGCGTGGCGCACGAGGCGGAAGTCGGGATCCTCGGGATAGGCCTCGACCCCGAAGCCCAGGGCGCGCATCAGCTTGAGCATGGCCGGGTTGTTGCTCAGCACCAGGCCCTCCATGGTCTTGAGCCCGCGCTCGCGCGCCACGTCCATGATGCCCTGCATCAGGCGCGAGCCGATGCCCTTGCCGTTCCATTCGTCGGCCACGACCAGGGAGAATTCACAACTGCTGCGGTCCGGGTTGGTGATGTAGCGCGACACGCCGATGATGCGTTCGCGGCCCGGTGAATCGGGCGCTGCGGGGTCGGCCTCGTGCACCACGGCGACCAGCGCCATTTCCCGGTCGTAGTCGATCAGGGTGAAGCGCGCCAGCATCGACGCCGGCAGTTCGGCGCGAGACGAAACGAAGCGGAAGTAGCGGCTTTCCGGCGACAGGTTCTGCACCAGTTGCTGCAACAGCGCGCCGTCGCCCGGGCGCACCGGGCGCAGCAGGTACTCGCCGCCGCCGGGCAGCGGCTGCACCTGTTCGAAGCGTGCCGGGTAGGGCAGGATGGCCAGGTGGCGGTAGCGGTCGGCGCTGCCGGCCATGGCCAGCTGGCCGCCGTCCACCACGATGCGCGCGTCCACCGCGACCGCGCCGTGCTCGTCGACGATCACCGGGTTGATGTCCATCTCGCGCAGCTGGGGCAGCTCGCACACCATCTCGGACACCCGCAGCAGCAGCTGCTCCAGCGCCTCCATGCTGGCCGGCGGGGCGCCGCGCCAGGCCCCCAGGGTCTCGGCCACGCGGGTGCGCTCGATCATGTGGCGCGCCAGGAAGGGATTCAGCGGCGGCAGTTCCATGGCGCGGTCGCGCATGAGCTCGACCAGCACGCCGCCGGCGCCGAACACGATCACCGGGCCGAAGGGGTCGTCCGTGACCATGCCGACGAACACCTCGCGGCCGCGTCGCGCGGCGGCCATCTTCTGCACCGTCACGCCGTGGATGCGCGCGCCGGGTTGCAGGCGCGCCACGGTGCGCATCATCTCGTCGAAGGTGTCGCGCGCCTGCGCGCCGCTGGAGACGTTCAGCGCCACGCCCTGCACGTCCGACTTGTGGCTGACGTCGGGGGAGTCGATCTTCATGGCCACCGGGAAGCCCATCTGGCTGGCCAGGAGCATCGCCTCGTTGCCGCTGCGGGCCAGGGCCGCGTGGGTGACCGGAATGTGGAAGGCCGACAGCAGCGCCTTCGACTCCATCTCGGTGAGCACGGTGCGGCGCTCGGCCAGCACGCCCTCGATGACCAGGCGCGCGCACTCCACGTCGGGAGCGCGCAGATCGCTCAGCGGCGGCGGCGTCTGCTGCAGCAACTGCTGGTTGCGGTAGAAGGTGGAGATGTTGCCGAAGGCGCCCACGGCGGCCTCCGGGGTGCGAAAGCTCGGGATGTCGGCGGCGCGCAGCGCCGCGCGCGCCGGCTCGGTGGTGGAGTCGCCCATCCAGCAGGCCAGCAGCGGCTTGCCGAACTGCCGTCGCATCGCCGCCACCGCCTCGGCCGCGGCCAGCCCGTCGCTGCCGGCCTTGGGCGAATGGATGGCCAGCACGCCGTCGATGGAGCGGTCCTGCGCGGCGGCCTGCAGCGCGATGCGGTAATGCTCGGCGCGCGCGTCCTCCGACAGGTCGACCAGGTCGCTGAGCGAGGCCAGCGGCGGCAGCTTTTCGCGCAGGGTGGCGGCCCCGCCCGCCTCCAGGCGGCCGAGCTCGAGGCCGATCTCGTTCATCCAGTCGGCCGCCAGCACGCCGGGGCCGCCGCCGTTGGTGATCACCGCCAGGCGCCGCCCCACCGCGCGGTAGCGCGAGGCCAGGCACTTGGCGGCCGAGAACAGTTCCACGAAGGAGCGCACGCGCACGGCGCCGGCGCGGCTGAGCGCCGAATCGAACACGTCGTCGCTGCCCACGCTGGCCGCGCTGTGGGTCTGCGCCGCCTCGCCGCCGGCCGGGCGGCGCCCCGCCTTGAGCACGATCACCGGCTTGGCACTGGCGGCCATGCGCA
>JAKBNS010000140.1 GCA_021830925.1 Pseudomonadota bacterium
CCGAAAACCCTCCGAACACCACCGAGTGCGTCGCCCCGATGCGCGCGCACGCCTGCATCGCCACCACGCCCTCCACCGACATGGGCATGTAGATCACCACCCGGTCGCCCTTCTTCACCCCCAGGCTCTTGAGCCCGTTGGCCATCCTGCACGTGCGCTCCAGCAGCTCGCGGTAGCTCACCCGCGTGACCTTGCCGTCGTCCGACTCGAACACGATCGCCGTGCGATCGCCCTTGCCCGCCTCCACATGGCGGTCCAGGCAGTTGTACGACACGTTGATCAGCCCGTCCGTGAACCACTTGTAGAACGGCGCCCCGCTCGCGTCCAGCGTGTGCGTGAACGCCTTGTGCCAGCTCAGGTTCTCGCGCGCCAGGCGCGCCCAGAAACCCTCGAAATCACGCTCCGCCTCGTCCACCAGCGCGCGATACGCGTCCATCCCGGAAATACGCGCCCCCTGCACCGCCTGCGACGACGGGTAGTAGGTCTTCAACACGTGGTGCTCGGGGCTTTGTTGTTCGCTCATGCTTGTCTCCTGAGTATGGGCCGCTGGATGCCACGACTCCACGCGCGGCACGCTTGGCGGGCGCGCAGCCCGCTGTCGACCTGACTGTAGGCCGTCGAGTTTCGATTGTGTACTCCCCGCTCTTACAGCGCCCTGACGTCGCGGAATGCGACGCCGGGGCCTGCCCTGACCGCCTCATCATTCATTACACTCGGACACATTCGCTCAGGCCTCGCCAGCTGCCTCGCGGGATATGCTGGGTCTGCCAGCGCGGGCGGCAGAGGGCAAGCCTGCCGCCCGGATTCCCGCTGTCCTGCCCGCGCCAACCTGCCCGACCCCACACGACCGCCATGTCCCGCGCCCCCGACGACGCCCCGCCCAAGACCTCGATCCCGCCGATCGCGCGCATGCTGTTCTTCAGCCGCTGGTTGCAGCTGCCGCTGTACGTGGGCCTGATCGTTGCGCTCGGCGTGTACGTGGTGCACTTCTGGAGCGAGCTGATCGACCTGGTCGGTGCGGCCCTGGGCGACCCGCAGGCACTGCGCCACCTGCTGGAGGGCGTGGCGGTGCACGGCAGCGCCGATGCCGGGCAGTCGGCATCGCGCCTGAGCGAAACCACCATCATGCTGGTGGCGCTGAGCCTGATCGACGTGGTGATGATCGCCAACCTGCTGATCATGGTGATCGTCGGCGGCTACGAGACCTTCGTGTCGCGCACCTACCTGGAAGAACACCCCGACCACCCGGAGTGGCTCTCGCATGTGAACGCGTCGGTGCTCAAGGTCAAGCTGGCGATGGCCATCATCGGCATTTCGTCCATCCATCTGCTGCGCACCTTCATCAGCGCCGACGCGTACAGCGTCAAGGCCCTGGTGGCGCAGACGGCCATCCACATCACCTTCCTGCTGTCGGCGCTTGCCGTGGCGTGGACCGACCGGGTGATGACCCGCACCATCGTGCTGAGCCACCAGGCGCGCGCCGAGCACGGGTCCTGAGCGCGCCACCCGAGCGAGCCCGGGCAAAAGTCGCCCACGGCGACGGCGGCGGTCTTAACATGCGGGGATACCCTGAAAACACCCCCGCACAGGAGACCGCCCCATGGCAAGCACCGTGATCCGCCAGGAAGACCTGGTGGAATCGATCGCCGCCGCGCTGCAGTTCATCAGCTACTACCACCCGGCCGACTACATCCGCCACCTGGCGATGGCCTACGAGCGCGAGCAGAGCCCGGCCGCACGCGATGCGATCGCGCAGATCCTGACCAACAGCCGCATGTGCGCACAGGGTCACCGGCCGATCTGCCAGGACACCGGCATCGTCAACGTGTTCCTGCGCATCGGCATGGACGTGCGCTTCGAGGGGCTGAGCGGCAGCCTGCAGGACGCCGTCGACGAAGGGGTTCGCCGCGGCTACGCCAACCCGGACAACAAGCTTCGCGCGTCGGTGCTGGCCGACCCGCTGTTCGAGCGCAAGAACACCCGCGACAACACTCCGGCCGTGCTGCACGTGGAGCTCGTGCCCGGCAACACCGTCGACGTGCAGGTCGCCGCCAAGGGCGGCGGCTCCGAGGCCAAGTCCAAGTTCGTCATGCTCAACCCGTCGGACAGCATCGTCGACTGGGTCCTGAAGACCGTGCCGACCATGGGCGCCGGCTGGTGCCCGCCGGGCATGCTGGGAATCGGCATCGGCGGCACCGCGGAAAAAGCCATGCTGATGGCCAAGCAGGCGTTGATGGACGACATCGACATGAGCGAGCTGCTCACCCGCGGCCCGCGCGACCGCTTCGAGGAACTGCGCATCGAGCTGTACGAGAAGGTCAACGCACTGGGCATCGGCGCGCAGGGCCTGGGCGGCCTGACCACCGTGCTGGACGTGAAGATCCGCCACTGGCCGTGCCACGCCGCCAACCTGCCGGTGGCCATGATCCCGAACTGCGCGGCCACGCGCCACGCGCATTTCGTGCTCGACGGCCAGGGCCCCGTGTACCTCGAGCCGCCGAGCCTGGACCTGTGGCCCAACGTGCAATGGACCGCCGACACCCAGAAGAGCCGGCGCGTGAACCTCGACACCCTCACGCGCGAGGACGTGGCCGCGTTCAAGCCGGGCGAGACCCTGCTGCTGTCGGGCAAGCTGCTCACCGGGCGTGACGCCGCGCACGCGCGCATCACGTCCATGCTGGCCAAGGGGGAGAAGCTGCCGGTGGACTTCACCAACCGCGTGATCTACTACGTCGGCCCCGTGGACCCGGTGCGCGACGAGGTCGTGGGACCTGCCGGCCCGACCACGTCGACCCGCATGGACAAGTTCACCGAGACCATGCTGGCGCAGACCGGGCTGCTGGCGATGGTCGGCAAGGCCGAGCGCGGACCGGCCGGGCTGGAGGCCATCCGCAAGCACAAGAGCGCCTACCTGATCGCAGTCGGCGGCGCCGCGTACCTGGTGTCCAAGGCCATCAAGGGCTCGCGCCTGGTGGCCTTCCCCGAGCTCGGCATGGAAGCGGTGTACGAGTTCGAGGTGCGCGACATGCCGGTCACCGTGGCGGTCGACTCGCAAGGCGAGTCGCTGCACAAGACGGGTCCGGCCCAATGGCAGGCGCGCATCGGCAAGATCCCGGTGACCGCCGCCTGAAGCAGCGAGCCCGCGTGCAAGCGCCGTCGCCCGCCAGCCCGCACGCGCCGATGCCCGGCATCGGCGTGTTCGACTCCGGCGTGGGCGGCCTGACGGTGCTCGCAGCGCTGCGCCGGCGCCTGCCGACGGCTCGCCTGCTGTACGCGGCCGATTCGGCCTATGCGCCCTACGGCGAGCGCGATGCCGCCTACGTGCTGCGGCGCTCGCGCGTGCTGACGCGCTTCCTGCTGGAGCAGGGCGCGCGCCTGATCGTCGTGGCCTGCAACACGGCCACCGCGCTGGCCATCGCCGAGTTGCGCCGCGAATGGCCCGAGGTTCCCTTCGTGGGCATCGAGCCGGCGATCAAGCCGGCGCTGGCCGCGCGCGCCGCGGGCGACGGTCCGGTGGGCGTGCTGGCCACGCCGGCCACGCTGGGCAGCGACCGCTTCCGCACGCTGCTGCGCCAGCACGCGGGCGACTCGGCGGTGTTGCTG
>JAKBNS010000072.1 GCA_021830925.1 Pseudomonadota bacterium
ACCGGCCGGCGCACCCGCTGCGACCTGCGCTGGCCCGGCATGCGCCGCGCCCGCCATGTTCATGGCCGCCTGTGCGGCTCCGTCGGGCGGCGCGCTCGCATGGTTGGGGGCACTCGCCAGCTCGGCCCAGATGCGCGCGTAGTTCTCCGGAGTCGGCGCCAGACGCAGCACCGCCAGGCGCCGGAAGGCCGACCGCGCGAGCTCCGCCGCGGATGCCGCGGACATCGATTGACTCATCGCCTCCCCTCGCCCCCATCTGCCTCAGCGCGGCGCCGCCGCATCGTGTTCCAGGCGCCACAACCAGGCCAGCAATTCGGCCACGGCGACATACAACGCCGGGGGAATCTGCGCATCCAGGTCCACCTGCATCAACAGCTGCACCAGTTGCGGCGATTCGTGCACGTAGACCCCCGCTTCGCGCGCCCTCTGAATGATAGCCTCGGCGATCAGGCCGCGCCCCTTGGCGACCACCTGCGGCGCGCCCTGGGCGTCGTTGCGGTACTGCAGCGCGACCGCTTCGCGCGGTGCCTGCGGAGTGTTTTCGGGGGCCTCAGCCATGCGCGGAGCCTCCGAGCGGGCGCAGCGCCAGTTCATCCAGGCTCAGGCCGGCCTGCTCCAGCGCCTGGCGAAACTGCAGACCCTGCGACTGCAGGGCCGCGCCGGCCTCCTGCTGACCATGCTCCACCCGCACCCGCAGATGCTGCCGGGCGCCACCGGCCCCATCGAGGCGCAGGGTCACGACCATCGGCCCCAGATGCGGCAGATCCAGGCGCAGCACCGAGGTCCAGCTGCGTTGCGGCGTCTCGCCCGCCTGCTGCTCCGACGCGTCGTCCGGCTCGATTCTCCATTCCAGGTCCTGCCCGGGCCAGGCCTGCCCCGCCCACACGACGGCGCCTTGCGCCAGCGTGGCCAACTGCTGCTGCACCAGCGCCTGCAACTGCGCGGGCATGGCCTGCAGCGCGGCGCCCGGCGATGGCGCCGCGGCCGCCGTGCCCTGGGCCTGCATGCTCGCATACATGCTGGCCGCCGCGTGCGCCGGCGGGGCCGGCGCTGCCGGCACGCTGGCGGCGCCGGCTTGAGCCTGGGCGTTGGCCGCGCCAGCGGCGGCAGGTGCAGGACCCGTCTGCGCGGCGGCGCCCGGAGCCGGAGCCGGCGCCGCCGCCGCATGGCCTGGCGTGGCGAGCGCCGCGTTGCTCGCGTTGGCCCCGGGCTGGGCCGCGGCATCCGCCGCGGCATTCGCGCCCTGCGGCGCCTGGGCCTGGGCCTGGGCCAGCGCCGACAGCCGGCCCTGCGGCTCCTGCAGCAAGGCCTGCGCCGGCAGATCGCCCTGCACCCAGGCCGCCAGATGGCTTTCGTAGAACAAGCCGCTGCCGCGCACGCCATCGGCCAGCGCCTGCGCCAGCCCGGTGGATGCGACACCGTCGGGCTGCGGCCACAGCGGCTCGGCCGCGCGCACCGTCTGTGCCGGCTGCTGCTGGATGCGCGCCAGCAACTGCGCGGTGGACGACAGTTCGGACTGCGTGGCCGGCGCCGCGTTCTGCGGCGCCAGCAGCAAGGCCGGCTGCGAACCGGGCTCGCTGAGCACGATCAGCGGCAACTGCTCGCCCACCTGGTGCTGTCCGGGAAGGGTTGCCGCCAACAGGGTCTGCCCCAGACGCAGCAACACCTGGCCGTCGGTCTGCGATTGCACCACTTCGGCCACCACGCGCGCGCCCGGAGGCAGCGAAAGCGGCACGCTCTGGCTGCCCGCCAGCGGGGCCAGGCGCGCCGGGAACGAGGTGTTGCCGCCGACCTGGATCGGCAGCATCGGAGGCAGAGGCCCGGCGGTCGTTCCCATGCTGGCGCGCGAGCCGCTTCAGGACACCCGGGGCACCGGTGTCGCCTCAGGCATTCGCGGCTCCGTTCAGACTGAGCATCAGTTCCGCTTCGGCCTCGCTGAGCCCGCAGCGCGACGCGATCTCGCGCACGCTCAGGCCCTGATCGACCAACTGGCGCATCAGGCCCAGCATTTCCCCGCGAAGTTCGGCCGGATCGACCCGCTCGGGCGCCTGCGCGGGGCCTGTCGCCGGCAACGTGGAGGGGTTGGCCGGGATTGGCGCGGCCACGCCTGGCCCGGGCTCTGCGGTAGCCACGGTAGTCACGGGGGTCGCCGGAGTCACGGAAGCCACGGAATTCGCCGGAGCCACGGGAGTCGCGCGCGCTGCCGCCCCCTCGGCCGCGCGCGCCGGGCCCGGCGCCGGCTGCGTGGACTCGCCGCCGAGCGTCGAGGCGAAGTCCCCGCTGTCGGGGGCATCCGCCCTGCGGCTCAGGCGCACGCGTTCGAGCTTGTCGATGCGCGAGCGCTCGAGCTCGAGCTGCTGCGCAAGGCGGCGCACCAGACTCATCAGCCCCAGTTGCAGCAACACGATGAACAACCCCAGCGCCAGCAATACGGTGATCATGTTCGGTCTTCGCTTCCCTATCCTCGGTCCGGCGGCTCGCGCCGCGGGCCGCCGCGCACCATGCGCTCAGGCCATTTCGTCGATGTTGCGCCCCCGCGTGGTGTCGGGCCCCGGCGGTGCGCCGCGATCTTCGTCCTTGTCCAGCGTCTCGTCCTCGGGCGGTGGCTGCCTGACCGGCGTGCGCTGGCGCTGCGCCGACGAGCCCGAGTCCTGCGTGCCGCCCACCGGCCGCAGCGGCCCACCGGGCTGGATGCGCCCGACTCCGTCGATTCCGTCCTGCGCTGCCATGTCCAGCCCTCCCGTCGTCCGCGGCGCCCCGCGCGGGCGGCGTCAATGCGCGAAATAGCCCTGCAGGCGCCCCTCGATCATGCGCGGGTTCTCGCCCTCGGCGATGGCCACCAGGCCGTCCACGATCAAATCCTGCAGTTTCGCGCGTTCATGCACGATGTTTTTCATCTTGTTCGCAACCGGCAGAAAAAACAAGTTGGCAGACCCCACCCCGTAGATCGTCGCCACGAAGGCCACCGCGATGCCCGCGCCGAGCTTGCTCGGATCGGCCAGGTTCTCCATCACGTGGATCAGGCCCAGCACCGCCCCCAGGATGCCCACCGTCGGAGCGTAGCCGCCGGCCGACTCCAGCACCCTGGCGGCCTGGCTGTCGTGGTGCTCGACGGCCTGGATCTCGTGCTCCATGGTGGCGCGTATTTTCGCCGGATCGGCGCCGTCCACCAGCAACTGCAGTCCGCGGCGCAGGAAGGGATCCTCGATGTCGTCGATGGCCGACTCCAGCGCCAGCAGGCCGTTGCGCCGCGCCAGCTCGCTGTATTGCACGATGTCCCGGATGGCCCCTTCGGGGTCCAGCAGCGGCGGACGTACCACCCAGGGCAGCATGCGGATCGAGCGCAGGAACACCGGCAACGGGTACTGCAGCATGGCGGCGCCCAGCGTGCCCCCGATGACGATCAGAAAGGCTGTCGGCTGCAGGATCGAGGCCAGGTGGCCACCCTCGAGCAACTGCCCGAGCACGATCGAGCCGATCGCCACCACCAGTCCGACGATACTCAGGAAGTCCATGCCGGGCCCGTCAGCTGCGGGGTCAGCGGGCCGGAGCCGCGCCGTGGCTGCGCAGGCTGGCCCGCAGGCGCATCACGGCCTGCTTCATCAGCTGGCTCACGCGCGACTCGCTGACCTCGAGCACTTCGCCGATCTCCTTGAGCTGCAGGTCCTCCTGGTAGTAGAGCGACAGGATCAGGCGTTCGCGCTCGGGCAACTGCCCGATCGCCGCCTGCAGATCGCGTTCGAGCTGTTCGTTCTGCAGCGCCTGATCGGGCTGGGCGATGGAATCGTCGGCATGCCGCTCGGTGAAATCGCGGCCCTCGACCGGAGCCAGGTCGTCCAGGTACACCAGTTGCAGACTGCTCTGCGCCAGTGCCGAGTGGTAATGCTCCAGGGTCCAGCCCAGCTGGGCGGCGATCTCCTGGTCCTCCGGCGGACGGCCCAGCGACTGGGTCAGCGCCTGCATGGTGCGCTGGATCGAGCGTTCCTGCGCCCGGCTGCGCCGCGGCAGCCAGTCCTGGCGCCGCAATTCGTCGTAGATGGCACCGCGGATGCGAATGGCCGCGTAAGCCCCGAACTGCGCCGGTGCGTGATCCTGCCCGCGTTCGAGGGCGTCCCACAGGCCGATCATGCCGGCCTGCTCCAGGTCGGCGATGTCCACCGAGGCCGGCAGCTGCGCGGCCATCTGCGCGGCGATGCGACGCACCAGCGGCAAATGCCGCCCCAGACGCTGCTCGCGCGTCTCCTGGGGGGCATAGACCACGGTTTTCATGGCTTCGCGCACCGGCTCGGACCCGCGGCCTCAGCTGGACGAGGCCGCAGCGTCCGGCTGCAGCCACTGGGCCATGAAGAATTCCAGCTGGCCGCTCGGCCCTTCGGGCAGCGGCCAGGACTGCACCCGTTCGGCCAGCGCGCCGAAGGCCTGCGCGGACGGGCTGGCCGGCGCCGACTCCACCACGGCGCGCTGCGCGCGCACCGCCGCGCGCAGCGCCGCGTCCAGCGGAATGCTGCCCGCCAGATCCAGCGACACGTCCAGATAGCGGTCGCTCACGCCGGCGATCTTGGCGAACAGCGCCTGTCCCTCGCGGGCGTCGCGGACCATGTTGGGCAGCAGGCGGAAACGCCGCTGCGCGTACTGCTTGGACAACACCTTGATCAAGGCGTAGGCATCGGCCACCGACGCCGGCTCGTTGGACAGCACCACGATCAATTCGTGCGCGGCCCGACTGAAGGTCAGCACGTCGCCCGAGATGCCCGCCGCGCAGTCGACCAGCAGGTAATCCACCTGCAGGTCCAGCGAGCTCACCGCGTCGATCAGGCGCGACTGGCTGCGCGCGTCCAGCGAGGCCATCGAGCTGACCCCGCTGGAGGCCGGAAGCACCCAGATGTCCTGCGGGCCGCGGACCAGCACCTGCTGCAGGGTCTTTTCCCCCGACAGCACATGGGAGATGTTGAACCGGGGCGTCAAGCCCAGCAGGATGTCGATGTTGCCCAGGCCCAGGTCGGCATCGAACACCAGCACCCGATTGCCGCTGCGCGCCAGGCTGATCGCCAGGTTGGCCACCACGTTGGTCTTGCCCACCCCGCCCTTGCCGCTGGCGACCGTGATCACCTTGGTGGCCCGCCTGCTCAGGCGGCGCAATCCTTCGGCTTGGTCCATGGCAATCCTCAGCGGCTGTTGGCGACGGCAGGTGCGGCGTCATCCCGGCCCGGGCGCAACGCGGATTCGTCCGCGCGCGCCGCGGCCGGCCCGCGTTGCAGCAATGCCTTCATCTTAGCGACCTCCGGCGCGTGCAGGTCCTCCGGGACACGTTGCCCGTCCGTATAGAACCACAGCGGCTGCGCATGCTCGCGCAACCACTGCAGGGCGGCGCCAAACACCGCCGTCTCGTCCAGCTTGGTCAGGATGCAGCCGGCCAGCGGCAACTGGCGGTAGGTCTGCCAGGCTTGCTCGTACACCGCCAGGCTCATGCCGGCGCCCAGCAACAGCAGCGCGCGCACCGCCGTGCCCTGCTCGCCCAGCCAGCGCAACTGCTCGGCCATGCGCGCGTCACGCGGGCTCAGGCCGATGGTGTCGACCAGCACGAAACTGCGGTCGGAGAAGGCCTGCAGGTGCGCGCGCAGCTCGGCGGCGTCGCGCGCCACGGCCACCGGCACGCCCAGGATGCGCCCGTAGATGCGCAACTGCTCCACGCCGCCGATGCGATAGGTGTCGGTGGTCACCAGCGCCACCGACTCGGTGCCGTGGCGCAGCACCAGGCGGGCGGCGATCTTGGCGATGGTGGTGGTCTTGCCCACCCCGGTGGCACCCACCAGCGCATACACGCCGGGCTCGCGCATCGGGTCCTCGCGCAACTCCACGCCAGCCAGCCAGGCGTCGAGAGCCTGATCGACGTCCCTCGCGCCGGCCGCCGCCTCGCGCGCGGCGCGAGCGTCCAGGCCCAGCGCCTGCAGGCGCAGTTCGATGGCCGACGGCGAGCCCACCGGAGCCTGCGCCACGCTGGCGCGCACCCATTCGCGCAACTCTTCCAACTCGTCACGCAACTCGCGGATCTCGCCAGCCCAAACCGCCGGAGCCGGCGCCGCGGGCGCGGGCTTGGGTGCGGCATCGCGCGCCCGCACGGCGGCGGGCGTGGAGGGTCGACTCGACGGCGCGGCGGCGACGGATTGCTGGCGCTGCGACGGCTTCACGGCGCCCGCGGCATCGCTCGCGGAGGACCTGGCCGACAGCGCCCTGGCGCCCGCCTGCGCGGGCGACGCGGACGGCGACGCCATGGCACCGCCCGGTCGCGCGGCCGGCGCCTCGGCGCGGCGCTCGTCGGGCCCCGCGTCGGCCTCGGCGTCGGGCTGCAGGCTGGCGGCGTCGAAGTCCACCGCCGCCATCAACTCCACGCCACCGACGATCTCGCGGTTGGACAGGATCACTGCATCGGGGCCGAGGTCGCCGCGGATGCGCGCGAGCACCTCGCGCGTGCTGGTCCCGGTGTAGCGTTTGATTTTCACGGTTTAGGCTCCGAGCGTTTGGGTGATGCGTACCTGCTTCTGGTCAGGCACTTCGGCATAGGACAACACACGCAGACGCGGCGCCGAGCGCGCCAGCAGGCGCGCCAGGAACTGACGCAGCGGCGCCACGGTCAGCAGCACCGGGCTGGCTCCCTGCGACTCCATGCGCTGCATCATGTCGCGCGCACGGTCCATCAGACGCTGCGCCAGCCCCGGCTCCACCGCGGCCTGCGCCGGGTCCGCGCGCAGGCTGGCAAGCAGGATCTGTTCCAGCTGCGGCTCCAGCACCGCCGCGGCCAGCTCCCGGTTGGCCCCGCTGAGGGATTGCACGATGAACGAACCCAGGGCCTGGCGCACCCGCGCCGTCAATTCGTCGGTGTCGCTGACCTGCTGCGCGTGCTCGGCCAGCACCTCGGCGATGCTGCGCATGTCGCGGATCGGCACGCCCTCGGCCAGCAGGTTCTGCAGCACCTTGCGCAGGCGGTCGGCGCTGAGCAGCTTGGGCACCAGGTCCTCCACCAGCTTGGGCGAACGCTCCGACAGATGCGACAGCAGCCCCTCCACCTCCTCGCGACCCAGCAGATCCGCCGCATGCGACTGCAGCAGATGGTGCAGGTGGGTGGCGATCACGGTGCTCGGGTCGACCACCGTGTAGCCCAGGGCCTGCGCCGCGTCGCGCTGGCCGGGCTGGATCCACACCGCCGGCAGCCCGAAGGCCGGGTCGGTGGTCGGCTGGCCCTGCAGGTTGCCGCTGACCTGCCCCGGGTTGATCGCCATGAGCATGTCCGGAAACACCTCGCCGGCGCCGATCTCCACCCCCTTGAGCGCGATGCGATAGCCGCCGGGGCGCAGCTCCAGGTTGTCCCGGATGTGCACCGCCGCCACCAGGAAACCCAGTTCTTGCGCGAACTTGCGCCGCACGCCCCGGATGCGCGCCAGCAACTCGCCGCCCTGCGTGCGGTCCACGAGGGCGATCAGCCGGTACCCCACGTCCAGCGACAAGGTGTCCACCGGCTCGATCTGCGACCAGCTCACCTCCTCCGGCTCGGCGCTGGCCGCGGCCGCCGGAGCCGTGGCCGCCGCGGGGGCCGCGGCCTCGCGCCGCTCGCGGCGCTCGCGCAGCCACAGCACCGCGCCGAGCACCGACGCGGCCAGCAGGAAAGAGATGTGCGGCATGCCCGGGACCAGGCCGACCAGCCCCAGGATGCCCGCCGCGATGCCCAGCACGTGCTTGTGACGGAACAACTGTCCGACCAGTTGCAGGCCGACGTCCTGCCCGGTGGACACGTTGCTGATCACGATACCCGCCGCGATCGAGATGACCAGCGAGGGGATCTGCGCCACCAGCGCATCGCCGATGGACAGCAGGGTGTAGTTCTGCGCCGCCTGCGACAGGCTCAGGCCGTGCATGAGCACCCCGATGACCAGCCCGCCGATCAGGTCGATGAACAGGATCAGGATGGCCGCCACCGCGTCGCCGCGCACGAACTTGCTGGCACCGTCCATGGCTCCGAAGAAGTCGGCCTCCTGCGCGATCTCGGCGCGGCGCCGGCGCGCCTCCTCCTGGTCGATGAGCCCGGCGTTGAGGTCGGCGTCGATGGCCATCTGCTTGCCCGGCATCGCATCCAGGGTGAAGCGCGCGCTCACCTCGGCGATGCGCCCCGCCCCCTTGGTGATCACGACGAAGTTGATCACCACCAGGATCGCGAAGATGATGATGCCCACCGCGTAGTTGCCGCCGACCACGAACTGGCCGAAGGACTCGATCACCTGCCCGGCCGCGCCGGCACCGCTCTGTCCGTTGAGCAGGATCACCCGCGCCGCCGCCACGTTCAGCGACAGGCGCAGCAGCGTGGTCAGCAGGATCGCCGTGGGGAAGGCGGCGAAGTCCAGCGGGCGCGTCAGGTACAGGGTGACCAGCAGGATGATCAGGGACAACGTGATGTTGAAGGTGAACAGCACGTCCAGCACGAAGGTGGGCAGCGGCACCACCAGCATCATCAGGATCAGCACCACCAGCACCGGCGCGGCCAGCAGGCGCCAGTCCAGACGCATCAGGCGCTCGCGCAGGGAGCCGGCGGGGTTCGCGCCGGCGGTGGGAGAAGCGGAAGTCGCCATGGTCAGTGCACCGGCATGGCCGTGTCGGCCGAAGTATCGAGATCAGCGGGAATCGCCCAGTCGGCGGGCGCGCGAGCCTGCTGCGGCAGCGCGCGCAGCTGGTAGACGTAGGCCAGCAGCAGGGCCACGGCGTTGTACAGCTTCACCGGGATTTCCTGCTCCAGTTCGGCGTAGCGGTACAGCGCACGCGCCAGGGGCGGCGCCTCCACCACGGCGACGCCGTGCTCGACGGCCAGCTCGCGAATGCGCGCGGCCACCCGGTCGGCCCCCATGGCCAGCACCACCGGCGCGCGCTGGTGTCCCTGCTCGTAGCCCAGCGCCACCGCGTAGTGGGTCGGGTTGGTCACCACCACGTCGGCCTTGGGCACCGCCGCCATCATGCGACGTCGCGCGCGCTCGCGCTGCAGGGAGCGCAGGCGCTGGCGCACCTCGGGATTGCCCTCGCTCTCGCGCATTTCGTCCTTCATGTCCTGGCGCGACATCTTCAGCTTCTTGTTCAACTGCACGATCTGCCAGGGCACGTCCACCCCCGCCACCAACAGCGTGGCCGTGGCAAGCCAGAAAAAGGCATGCCCGCACAGACTGCCCAGCAGCGCCGGCGCCTGGCTGGGAGCCACCCCCAGCAGGCTGAGCAGCGCGCCGCGCTGGGACCACAGCACCCACCCGAGCAGCGAGCCGATCACCAGGGTTTTCAGCATGGCCTTGCCCAGCTCCACCAGGCCGCTGAGCGAGAACATGCGCTGGATGCCGACCACCGGATCCAGGCGCGTGAAGTCCGGCGCCAGGGCCTCCAGGCTGAACACCCAGCCGCCGAGGGCCACGCCGCCGGCGACGCAAACGACGAAGCTCAGCAACAGCAGGGGCAGCGCCACCACCAGTCCGTCGCGCGCGATCGTGGCCGCGAACTCCAGCATGCGCCCCGGGTCGTGCGCCACCGCCGCCGGCACGTTCAGCCCCTCGTGCAGCACCTGCATGCCTTGTCCGAAGAACCAGGCCCCGCCGTAATACACCGCCGCGGCGCTGGCGAGCATCAGCAGGCTCGAGCTGAGATCGCGCGAGCGCGCCACCTGCCCTTTTTCACGAGCCTGCTGGCGTCGCTTCGCTGAGGCGGGTAAGTCGCGGTCCTGTGCGCTGTCCTCGGCCATGACTCAGGCTCCCGCCAGGCCGGCACCGGCGCCGGTGCCCGGCGCGGCCTGGCGCAGCAGGTGGCCGGCCAGGTTCACGCCATACTCGACCAGGTGGTGCACCACCGTCTGCATCACCGGCATCAACAGGTACAAGGCCAGGAAACCCAGCCCGAAGAACAGGGGGAATCCGATCGCGAACAGATTGAGCTGCGGCGCCAGCTTGCTCAGCGTGGCCAGCCCCAGGTTGGCGATGAGCAGCACCCCCAGCGCCGGCGCGGCCATGGCCAGTGCCAACGAGAACAACGCGCCGCCCTCCAGCGCCAGCGCATGCCAGCTCGCGGCGCCCAGGCCCGCCGACGCGCCCACCGGCAGCAGCGTGAAACTGCGTGCCAGCACCGCCAGCAGCAGCAGATGCCCGTTCATCGCCAGGAACAGCAGCATCGCCACCAGGTTCAGGAAACTCGCCAGACTGGTCACCTCCACACCCTGCAGGGGATCGAACAGGGTGGAGAAACCCAGCCCCATCTGCAGCCCCACGATGCTGCCGGCCAGTTGCACGCTGCTCAGGATCAGCGACATGGCCAGCCCGACCACGCCGCCCACCAGCAATTGCTGCACCACCAGGCTCCAGCCCAGCGCGCTGTCGAGGCGCACCGGCGGCATCGCGGGAAGCATCGGCGCCAGCACCAGCGCGACCGCCGCGGCCAGGCCCACGCGCACCTGGATCGGAAGCTGCGCGGAGCTGAACACCGGCGCCGTGCTCAGCAGCGCCAGCACGCGCAGAAAGGGCCAGAAGAAGGCCCCGATCCAATGCTCCAGCTGCAGCGAAGTGAAGGAGATCATCAGGATCCCAGCATTTGCGGAATGCTCTGAAACAGGCGCGTCGTGAAGTCCATCATCACGTGCAGCATCCACGGCCCGGCCAGCACCGCGGTCAGTCCGATGGCCAGGACCTTGGGCACGAAACTCAGGGTCATCTCGTTGAGCTGCGTGGCCGCCTGCAGCAGGCTGACCAGCAGGCCCACCACCAGCGCCACGCCGAGCACCGGCAAGGACACCAGGAACATCACCCACAGCGCCTGCTGGCCCAGCGAGACGACGGCTTCGGGACTCATCGCGAACTCTCCTGCAATTACCGCGCGTCAGCGCACGAAACTCTGAACAAGAGACCCAATCACCAGATCCCATCCATTTACAAGCACGAAAAGCATCAGTTTCAACGGGAAGGACACGGTCACCGGCGACAACATCATCATCCCCATGGACATCAACACCGCGGCCACCACCATGTCGATGATCAGGAAGGGAATGAACACCACGAAGCCGATCTGGAAGGCGGTCTTGAGCTCCGAGGTGACGAAGGCCGGAATCAGCAGGGTCATCGGGGTGTCCTGCGGACTGGCCAGCGGCTTGTGCCCGGAGAGCTTCACGAACAGCGCCAGGTCGTCCTTGCGGGTCTGCGCCATCATGAACTTGCGCAGGGGCTGGGACCCCGCCTGCATGGCCTGCGCGAGCGACATGGTGTTGTCCATCAGAGGCTTGACCGCCACGTCGTTGATCTGGTTGAACACCGGGCTCATCACGAACAGCGTGAGAAACAGCGACAGCCCCACGATGACCTGCGCCGGCGGCACGGTGGTGGTCCCCAGCGCCTGCTTGAGCAGGGACAGCACGATCACGATGCGCGTGAAGGCGGTCATCATCAGCAACATGGCCGGCAGGAACACCAGCACGGTCATGAACAGCAGGGTCTGCAGACTCAGGCTGTACTGGGTGCCGCCGCCCGCGGCGGGCGTGCTGGTCAGCGCCGGCAGTACCTGTGCGTGCGCGAGGGCCGGCAGCGCCAGCAAGGCCAGCGCGACCGGCAGCAGGCGCGGACGAAACGCGGGAAAAGTCATCACGATGGATCGATCGAGGAGCCGGAACAAGCGCCGGAGGATGCCGAGGACGACACCGCCTTGCGCAGCCAGTCGGCGAAGGGCACGGCGGGCATGCCCGAGCCCGGCGGCTTCGCCTCCAGCGCCTGGGGCAGCACATGCAGGCAGCGCAGCCCCTGGGCGCCCGCGCCCAGCAGCAGTTGCTGCTCGCCCACCTGCACCAGCAAGACGCGTTCCCGCGGCGACAAGGCCA
Source organism: Pseudomonadota bacterium (assembly GCA_021830925.1). Taxonomy (GTDB): domain Bacteria; phylum Pseudomonadota; class Gammaproteobacteria; order Burkholderiales; family Burkholderiaceae_C; genus Thiomonas_A. The sequence goes on from JAKBNS010000072.1 coordinate 11,876, forward strand.
GCGAGGCGACCACGCGAAAGTCCGCGCGCCCCGAGGCCAATCCCGGCTGCGCCCGTTTGAGCACCCGCAGAAGCAGGTAGAACACCACCAGCACCAGGCCCAGGCCCGCGAGCACACGCAGCATCGAGGACCAGGACAGAGGATCGGACATGACTGGAAGACCCTTTCGAAATGACGACTTCTTGACGATTCACCCCCCCGGCCGCGCCGGGGTCTTGACGCCGCCCCGCTTGCCGACACCGTCGGCAGGGACTTTGCCCGGCGTCGCACGGCTCCACTGGGTACACTGGGAACCCTGGACGGGTCGGCACGCGCCTTGCGAGGCCCCCGGGGCACGGAGGAGCGCCGCGCCGGTCGGGCGACCACGCCCCTGCGCTGCAAGATTCGTGCAATCACCAGGCGCCGGTGCGGGATCCTTCCCTCGAAACCGGCCGCTGCGTCCGCCACCTTCGCTACGTCCGCTTCCGCCACAGCCACCGCCATCGTTCTTGCCACAGCGTTCCACGCCCCCCGCATGACCCGCCCCGCCACCCCCGCCGCAGGAGTCGAACTGCCGGCCGCGCCGCATTCGCCGGAGCGCCGAAGCGCGCTGCGCGGCGCCGGCGCCTTGCTGGCGGGCCTGGGCATGCCCGGCGCGCTGCTGGCCGTGGGCGGCTCCTCGCGGGCGGACGAATCCCCCGCCCTGCGCTACGCCCATTCCGAGAAGGCGCTGCGCCTGGCCATGCAGCTGGCGCGCCAGACGGCGCTGCCGGTGGCGTGGCTGCACGAGCAGATCGGGCGCGCCTACTTCCAGCCCCAGGTGGCACGGCTGATCATTCCCGGGCGTCCGGAGCAGAAGAACTGGGGCCTGTACCGCAGCCACTTCATCGAGGCCACGCGCATCGCCGCGGGGGTGCGCTTCCTGCGCCGCTACGACCCCTGGCTGCAGGAGGGGCGCCAGCGCTTCGGCGTGCCCGCCGAGGTGGTGCTGGGCATCCTCGGAGTGGAAACCCTGTACGGGCGCAGCATGGGCGAGTTCCCGGTGCTCGACAGCCTGGCCACGCTGTCGCTGGACTTCCCGGCCGCGGCACCGACCGATCGCAGCGACTACTTCGCCTCACAGCTCGGGGATTATTTCGTATGGTGCAACGCGGGCGGTATCGACCCCGCGAGCATCCGCGGTTCCTACGCCGGAGCCATCGGCATGCCCCAGTTCATGCCGGGCAACATCCTGCGCTGGGGCACGCGATTCGACGGCGCCGGCTCGGTGGACCTGATCCACGACGCGCCCGACGCCATCGCCAGCGTGGGCAACTTCCTGGCCGGACACGGCTGGGTGCGCGACATGCCGGCCTGGTTCCCGCTGCAACTGCCCGACACCCTCGACCCAAAGGTGCTGCAGCGCCTGCTGGAGCCGGACATCGTGCCGACTTTCCATGCCGCCGAGCTGCGCGCCGCCGGCATTTCGCTGCTGCCGCAGGCGATGGACTATCCCGGCAAGCTGGCCGTGGTGCAACTGCCCAACGCCGGGCGCGCGCCCGACTACGTGCTGGGCACCGACAACTTCTACGCCGTCACGCGCTACAACCACTCGGCCTTCTATGCGCTGGCCGTGCTGCAGCTGGGTCAGCGCATCCTGCTGGAAAGCCCCCCGGAAGAACCGGCCTGAGTCCGACGCGAGCGGACACCGGGCCCGGCGCGCGCCAGATTCAGCGCGGCCGGCCCCGCAGCGCCACGTGGATGCCCGCGAAGATCAGCGCCGCGCCCACCACGTGATACACGTGGATGCGCTCGCCGAGGAAGGCATAGGCCAGTCCCGCCGCGAACACCGGCGCCAGGTTCCCGAAATACGACGGCACCTGCGGGCCCACGCGCGACACCGCGGCCCCCCAGCAGGCATAGGCCAGCACCGAGGCGAACAGCGCCACGTAGCCCACGGCCAGCGCCACCGGAAGGCTCCAGTGCGTGGCGTGGCCCAGGCCCCAGCGCTCCCACGCGGCCAGCGGCGCGATGAACAGCGTGCCCCAGGCCACCTGCGCCGCCAGCAGCGACAACCTGGGCAGGCGCACCGGATGGCGCCGCAGGTCCCAGGTATACAGCGCCCACAGGAACACGGCCAGCAGCATCAGCATGTCGCCGCGCGCCAGGTGCAGCGCCGCCAGGCGTTGCGGCTGGCCCGCGCTGACCACCACCGCGACCCCCGCCACCGACAAGGCGCTGCCCGCCCACGCCGCCGCCCCGATGGCCTCGCCGTACAGCGCCGCGCCCAGCAGGGTGACGAACACCGGCGCCGCCGAGGTGATCAGCGACACCTTCAGCGGCGTGGTGCTGTGCAGGGCCACGTACTGCAGCGAGTTGTAGCAGGCCACGCCCAGCAGACCCTGGCGCGCCAGCACCAGCCAGTGCCGGCGCAGCAGCTCGCGCCCCCTCCACAGCCCGCCCGCGGCGAAGGGCAGCAGCGCGAGCAGGGCGAAGAACCAGCGGAAAAAGCTCAGCGCCAGCGGCGCGATCTGCCCCACCATCAGGCGCCCCACCACCGCGTTGCCCGCCCACAGCAGGGGCGGCAACGCGAGCATCGCCAGGGTGCCGGCGCTCAGGCGGGGAGTCGGTCGCATGGAAAGCTTCGGGTTCGAGCCAAAGCTTTCGATTATGCACCGGGCGCCAACTGGAACCTGTCCACGCT
>JAKBNS010000003.1 GCA_021830925.1 Pseudomonadota bacterium
TCCGCGGCCAGCGCGGCCTGCACGCGCGCCGCATGCAGCTGCGGCGTCTCCTCGCCGCAGCACACGCCGCGGCAGCGTCCGAGCTGGTGGGCGAAACAGCGCCCGCGGCCGGATTCCAGCCCGAGCGCCCGCAGACACAGCCCATGCTGCTCGGCCAGCATGCGCAGACTGTCCTGCGCCTGGCGCCGGCTGCGGTAGGTGCCGAACAGTTGTCCGAAGCGCGCCGGGTCGAGGATCTCGTCACGCACCAGCGTGAGCAACGGCCGCTCGCGCGGGTCGTCGACCATGCGCCAGCTGCAAAGGCGGTTGTCGCGTCGCAGCTTGCGGTTGAACAGCGGCTGCAGTTGCTTGACCAGGCGCGACTCGAGCAGCAGCGCGCCGAGCTCACCGGCGGTTTCGCGAATCTCGACCCGTCGCAGTTCCTGGCTGATGCGCATTTCGCGCGCCTCGCGGTGGTCCGCCTGGAAATGCGAAAGCACGCGGCGTCGCAGGTTCACGCTCTTGCCCACGTACAGCGGGATCTCGCCCTCTCCGTGAAACAGGTACACGCCGGGGCCTTCGGGCAGCTGCGAGAGATCCGTCTGCAAATGCGGAGGAAGGCTGGCCGCGGCCTGCAGAAGGGCCTGGGCATGCTCGCGCAGGGCCTGCTCCCCGTGCAGCTCGGTCATGCGCTGCAGCCAGGCCTGCAGCACCAGCACGTCGCCCATCGCGCGGTGTCGCGCCGGGTTCACCAACCCGTGGCGGGCCTGGATGGCATCCAGCCCGTGGCCACTGCAATGCGGCTCCAGTCGCCTGGACAGGCGCACCGTGCACAGGGTGCGCACGCGCAGGTCCACGCCGGCGCGGGCCATGGCATTTTTCAGGAACCCGTGATCGAAGCGCACGTTGTGCGCCACCAGCACGGCGCCGTCCAGCAACTCCAGCAGCTTGTCCGAGAGTTGCTCGAAGCGTGGCGCGCCGGCCACCATGGCGTCCGTGATGCCGGTCAGTCCCTGGATGAAGCCGGGAATCGGGCGCTCGGGGTCGACCAGGCTTTGCCAGCGCGCGCTGACGCGGCCGTGGTCGACGCGCAGCGCGGCGATCTCGGTGATGCGGTCGTGCACCGGGTTGCCGCCGGTGGTTTCCAGGTCGAGCAGGACGAAGCTGGCAAGCATGCGAGCATTGTGCCTGCGCGCGCGGCGGCATGCGGGAGGATGCGCATGGCGCCCGCGCCGGAGCTGACGCACAATCGCGGGCACGCTCGACCGGGATCGGGCTCGCGAGGTGTAGCCGCATGGATTCGTGGATGCCGTCCCTGTTCGCGTATCTGGCCATCGGCGCGGCCGGCATGCTGGCGCATCTGCGCCTGCACCGCGCTCTGCCGGCGCGACTTCGCCCGGTCGCCGGAACGATGACGTCGGCGATGGTCGGCATGCTCGCGGGGCTGTGGGTCGATGCGTCGCGCGGCCACCTTGATCTGCTGGTCTCGCTGTGCGGTCGGGGCCTGCCGCTGGGGCAGTCTCTGCGCTGGCACTTCGGCCTGCTGGTGGCAAGCAATGCCGGCCTCGTGCTGGCCGGCGTGCTGCCGATGCTCGGGCTGGCGCGCGCAGGCGCGTCAGGCGGGCCGCGACGCGCTTCGATTCCCACCCTGTTTTGCGTGGGCTCGATGCTGGCGGGGATGAACCTGGGCATGCCGCTGCTCATGCACGGACCGGGGCTTCCGGGCGGCGCGCCGGGCCTGGCGTGGATGCTGGCGCAGATGCAGGCCGGCATGACCTGGGGCGCCGCGGCCGCGCTCGCCGTGTTGTGCGCGGCGGTACGCTTGCCGGACGTCGCGATGCGTGCCGCGGATTGGCGACGAGGCTGAGCCCGCGGCTCGGCCGCCAGGCTCCACGAAATTCCACCGCCGCGACCCGGAGACGACCCCATGACCACCCCGCAGGGCCCCGTGTCGGCGCTGTACCTGTTCGAGAAGTTCGAGGTCGGCGTGGTGCATCTGGACGCGCAGCGCAAGGTGCTGGCGATGAACGACTTCGCGCGCCGCATCCTGCCGGTGAGCGACAAGCGGCCCTTCGATGCGCTGGTGACCTCCTTCCATCCGCCGCGTTCGGCGGCCAAGGTGTCCTTCCTGCTTGACCAGGCTTCGGCCTGCCCGGTGGCCGCGGCGATGCCGATGACCATGATCATCAACATCCCGGAACAGGTGCTGCTGATCAAGGTCACCCGGCTGGCCGGGGCGGACGGCTTGACCACCGGCTTCGCGCTCGTGTTCTACGACGTCACGCAGCTCGTGGTGCAAGGCGAGGCGCCGGCGGCGCCGCCCGGAGCGCTTCCCGCGAGCACTCCGGGGGCGGGGGAAAAGCGCCAGCTCGCGCGCATTCCGCTGGTGGCCAACCACCGTGTCACCTTCGTCGACACCGCGCAGGTGATGTTTCTCGAGTCCCAGGCGCACTACACGCGGGTGCTGACCACCAGCGGCTTCCAGTTCTGCAATCTGAGCATCGGCGATCTCGAGGCGCGCCTGGATGTGCAACGTTTCGTCCGCGTGCATCGCTGCTTCATCGTCAATCTGGACGCCGTGCTCGAGCTCGGACGCCGCGAAGGCAAGGTGCAATTGCGCATGCGCGGCGAGCCGGCGACCTGGGTGCCGGTGTCGCGCGCGGAGGTCGCGCGTCTGCGTGCGCTGCTGGGGGTGCAGCGAAAGGCCTGAGCGTCCGACGCGAGGTGGGGCCCCGCCTCGGGGTATCGGGCTCTCGGCTAAGGACTTTCCCGGATTGCCGCGGCGGCTCGCGGTGATCGCTGCACCTGATGGCCCGCTGTGTGCATTTCGTGCGCATCTCCGTGCATTTGGTGCTGAAGATCGCCAAGTTATTGATAAAGTGCAAAAAAAAGCGTGAATCCGTATAGTTTGTCAGTCCTAGACAAACTCGGAGACACCCATGATTCCACCGCGTTTCGAGTACCACGCGCCGCGCTCCGTGGACGAGGCGATCGCGTTGCTCAGCAGCCTGGGAGGCGACGCGAAACTGCTGGCCGGGGGCCACAGCCTGCTGCCGATGATGAAGCTGCGCTTCGCGCAGCCCGGCAGCCTGATCGACCTCAACCGCATCGATGAGCTGCGCGGCATTCGCGAGCAGGGCGACACCGTGGTGATCGGCGCGATGACGGTGGAAAACGACCTGATCGCCTCTCCGGTGCTGCACGGCAAGGTGCCGCTGCTGCCCGAGGCGGCCGCGCTGATCGCCGATCCGCAGGTGCGCAACCGCGGGACCATCGGTGGCGACATCGCCCACGGCGACCCCGCCAACGATCATCCGGCGCTGGCCATCGCGCTCGATGCGAGCTTCGTGCTGCAGGGCCCGAAGGGACGGCGCAGCGTCGCCGCCGACGGCTTTTTCCTCGGCACCTACATGACCCTGCTGCAGGAGGACGAGGTGCTGTGCGAGATCCACGTGCCGGCGTTCAAGCGGGGCAGCGGCTGGGCCTACGAGAAGCTCAAGCGCAAGACCGGAGACTGGGCCACCGCCGGCTGCGCCGTGGTGCTGCGCCGCGCCGGCGATCGCATCGAGCACGTGCGCATCGCGCTGACCAACGTCGCGCCGATGGCGCTGCGCGCGGTCGACGCGGAGAAGCTGCTGCTCGGGCGCCCGCTGGACGCGCAGGCGCTGGAGGCTGCGGCCGAGGCCGCCGCGGCGATCTGCGAGCCGGCGGAGGATCTACGCGGGGACGTGGAATACAAGACGGCCATGGCCGCCCAGATGGTCAAGCGCGCGCTGGGCAAGGCCTGGTTGCGCAGTCAATGAATCGGCAGGAGATCCCCATGTCCAGGAAACTCGTTTCGATGAAGGTCAACGGCCAGAGCGTGGAGGCGGCGGTCGAGCCGCGAACCCTGCTGGTGCATTTTCTGCGTGAGCAACTCAACCTCACCGGCGCGCACATCGGCTGCGAGACCAGCCACTGCGGCGCCTGCACGGTCGACGTCGATGGCCGCTCGATCAAGGCCTGCACCCATCTGACGGTGCAATGCGAGGGCTCCGACATCGTCACAGTCGAGGGCCTGGCGCAAAAGGGCGTGCTGCACGCAGTGCAGGAAGGCTTCTACAAGGAGCACGGGCTGCAGTGCGGCTTCTGCACCCCCGGCATGCTGATGCGCGCCTACCGCTTCCTGCAGGAGAACCCGAATCCGACCGAGGAGCAGATCCGCGCCGGCATGAGCGGTAACCTGTGCCGTTGCACTGGTTACCAGAACATCGTGAAGGCCGTGCAGTATGCCGCGGCCAAGCTGCAGCAGCCGGCCGCGCAGGCTGCCTGACGCGAACCCCACACGGAGACAAACGTCATGAACGCACCGGCTCAAAGCGCCGAGGCCCGCGAACTGGCCCTGGCCGGCATGGGCGCCTCGCGCCTTCGCAAGGAGGATGCCCGCTTCATCCAGGGCAAGGGCAACTACGTCGACGACATCAAGTTGCCCTTGATGCTGCACATGGACATCGTGCGCTCGCCGATCGCCCACGGTCGCATCAAGCGCATCAACAAGGAAGCCGCGCTGGCGATGCCCGGCGTGCACGCGGTGCTGACCGCCGAGGACCTCAAGCCGCTGAAGCTGCACTGGATGCCCACGCTGGCCGGCGACGTCGCGGCGGTGCTGGCCGACGAGAAGGTGCATTTCCAGATGCAGGAAGTGGCCATCGTTGTCGCGGACGACCGCTACATCGCCGCCGACGCGGTCGAGGCGGTGGAGGTCGAGTACGACGAACTGCCCGTGGTCATCGATCCGTACGCGGCGCTGGCCCCCGACGCCCCGGTGCTGCGCGAGGATCTGGCCGGCAAGACCGAGGGCGCGCACGGGCCGCGCGAGCACCCCAACCACATCTTCACCTGGGACGCCGGCGACAAGGCGGCGGCCGACGCGGCCTTCGCCGGCGCCGAAGTGACGGTTTCGCAGCACATGTACTACCCGCGCGTGCATCCGTGCCCGCTGGAGACCTGCGGCTGCGTGGCCAGTTTCGACCCGGTGCGCGGCGAGCTCACGACCTGGATCACCTCGCAGGCGCCCCACGTCGTGCGCACCGTGGTTTCCATGCTGTCGGGCATTCCGGAATCGAAGGTGCGCATCGTCAGCCCCGACATCGGCGGCGGCTTCGGCAACAAGGTGGGCATCTACCCCGGCTACGTGTGCGCGATCGTCGCATCCATCGTGCTGGGCCGCCCGGTCAAGTGGGTCGAGGACCGCATCGAGAACATCTCGAGCACGGCCTTCGCCCGCGACTATCACATGGACGGCGAACTCGCCGCGACCGCCGACGGACGCATCACCGGGCTGCGTGTCAACGTGGTGGCCGACCACGGCGCCTTCGACGCCTGCGCCGACCCCACGAAATTCCCGGCGGGCCTGTTCCACATCTGCTCGGGCTCCTACGACATCCCGGCGGCCCACGCCAGCGTCAAGGGCGTCTACACCAACAAGGCGCCGGGCGGCGTCGCCTATCGCTGCTCGTTCCGCGTGACCGAGGCGGTCTACCTGATCGAGCGCATGGTCGACGTGCTGGCGCAGAAGCTGGGCATGGACAAGGCCGAGATCCGCGCGAAGAACTTCATCCGCAAGGAGCAGTTCCCGTATCGCAGCGCCTTCGGTTTCGAGTACGACTCCGGCGACTACCACACCGCGCTGCAAAAGGGCCTCGACGCGGTGGGCTACCGCGAGTTGCGCGCCGAGCAGGCCGCCAGACGAGCCGACCCGGACAGCCCGACGCTGATGGGCATCGGCCTGGTCAGCTTCACCGAGATCGTCGGCGCCGGACCGAGCAAGATGTGCGACATCCTCGGCGTGGGCATGTTCGATTCCTGCGAGATCCGCGTGCACCCGACCGGCAGCGCCATCGCCCGTATGGGCACGATCACGCAGGGGCAGGGCCACCAGACCACCTACGCGCAGATCATCGCCACCGAACTGGGCATCCCCAGCGAGGTCATCCAGGTGGAGGAGGGCGACACCTCGACCGCGCCCTACGGGCTGGGAACCTACGGTAGCCGCTCCACGCCGGTGGCCGGAGCGGCCATCGCGCTGGCCGCGCGCAAGATCCACGCCAAGGCGCGCAAGATCGCCGCGCACCTGCTCGAGGTCAACGAGCAGGACCTGGACTGGGAGGTCGATCGCTTCAAGGTCAAGGGCGACGACGCGCGCTTCAAGACCATGGGCGACATCGCCTGGGCCGCCTACCACCAGCCGCCCGCCGGCCTTGAGCCGGGGCTGGAGGCCGTGCACTACTACGACCCTCCGAACTTCACCTATCCCTTCGGCATCTACCTGTGCGTGGTCGACATCGATCGCGCCACAGGCGAGACCAAGGTGCGTCGCTTCTATGCGCTCGACGATTGCGGTACCCGCATCAACCCGATGATCATCGAGGGGCAGATCCACGGGGGCCTGACCGAGGGCTTCGCCGTCGCCATGGGCCAGCAGATGCCCTTCGACGCGCAGGGCAACCTGCTGGGCAACACGCTGATGGACTACTTCCTGCCGACCGCGGTGGAGGCGCCGAAATGGGAGACCGACTACACGGTGACCCCGTCGCCGCACCACCCGCTGGGCGCCAAGGGGGTGGCCGAATCGCCGCACGTCGGGTCGATCCCCACCTTCACCTCAGCGGTGGTCGATGCCTTCGCGCACCTGGGCGTGACCCACATGGACATGCCGCACAACGCCTTCCGCGTCTGGAAGGAACTGCGCAAGCACGGCGTGGCGCTGTGAGTCCGGCGGGGGCCGATGCTGCGCCGGTCCCCGTCCTTTCCCGAATTCCCGAATTGACACCATGGAAGTCAAACTCGAAAAGACCTATGAGCTCGACGTCGACACGTCCGCCGCGTGGACCCTGCTCAGCGACGTGCGCGCGGTGGCGGGCTGCATGCCCGGCGCCGAGATCACCGAACAGATCGACGCGAACTCGTACAAGGGCGCGGTGAAAGTCAAGGTCGGCCCCGCGCTGGCGCAGTTCGGCGGCACCGTCGACGTCATCGAGTGCGTGCCGGACGAGCGCCGCATGGTGATGCGCGGCAAGGGCGCCGACAAGGGCGGCTCTTCCGCGTCGATGGACCTGAACGCGGTGATCGAGCCGGCGGGCGACGGCGCCGCGGGGTCGCTGCTGCACGGCCGGGCCGCCGTGGTGGTCAACGGCAAGTTCGCGCAGTTCGGCGGACGCATGATGACCCAGGTCTCCGAGATGATGCTGGGCCAGTTCGTGGAGAATTTCCGGGTCGCCGCGCGCGAGCTCGCCGCGCGGCAGGCGGCGGTGGCCGAGCATGCCGGCGAGCCCGCCGCCCCGGCGTCGGCGGCCGCGGCAGCGGCGCCGCGTCAGGCGGCGCGCGAGATCAACGGCCTGGCCTTGCTGTGGGCGCTGATCAAGGGCTGGTTCGGCGGCCTGTTCACGCGGCGCGCGCAATGAACCCGCAAGCGCAGGCCACGTTGGCGGCGCCGCGCGCGCTGCGCCAGAGCCTGCACGAGGCGGGCTACGTAGCCGACGAGGCGCTGGCCACCGCCTGCTGGCTGGCGCGCGAACTGCAGCGTCCGCTGTTGCTCGAGGGCGATGCCGGCGTGGGCAAGACCGCGCTGGCGTCGGCGCTGGCGCGCGTGCACGACGCCCAACTGGTGCGCCTGCAGTGTTTCGAGGGCCTGGACCTTTCGCAGGCGGCCTACGAGTGGAACTACGGGCGCCAGTTGATGGCCATCCGCCTGCACGAGGCGGGCGGCCGGGAGCTGCGCGAGCAGGACCTGTTCGGGCGCGAGTACCTGCTCGAGCGCCCACTGCTGCGCGCCATCGGCACGCCGCGCCCCTGCGTGCTGCTGATCGACGAGATCGATCGCGCCGACGAGGCCTTCGAGGCGTTCCTGCTGGAGGTGCTGGCGGAGTACCAGATCACCGTGCCCGAGATCGGCACCTTGCGTGCCACCAGCGTGCCGCTGGTGGTGTTGACCAGCAATGGCACCCGCGAGCTGTCCGATGCGCTGCGCAGGCGCTGTCTCTACCACTACCTGGACTATCCCGAACTGGCGCGCGAGATCGCCATCGTGCGCCTGTCGCTGCCGCAGGTCGAGTCGCGCCTGGTCGAACAGGCGGTGGGCTTCGTGCATGCGCTGCGGCGCCAGGACCTGGCGAAGACCCCGGGGGTGGCCGAGACCCTGGACTGGGTGCGCGCCTTGCACGGCCTGGGCCAGCGCGAGCTGCCCGAGCAGGTCGAACTGCTGCTGGCGACCCTGGGCTGCCTGCTGAAAACCCAGGAGGACCGCTTCACGATACAGGGCGATCGCCTGGGACAGCTCCTCGAGCGGCGCAGCGACGCGGGTGTGGCCGCCGGCATGCGCTGACCCGACACGCGAGTCCACGATGTCGTCCACGCCAGCCGTCTCCCCGTTGCAGCGCGTCGGCGAATTCGCCGCGCTGCTGCGCGACCACGGCTTTCGCGTGGGCGTCGACGAGCAGCGCTGCATGCTGCGCGTGGCGCAGCGCCTCGGCCCCGGCGAGCCGTCGGCGGTGGAGTCGGCGTGGCGTGCCATCGCCTGCAGCGACCAGCGCGACTGGCGGCGCTGGCAGGAGATCTTCGAGCGCTTCTGGTGGCCGCACCGGGTGCGTGGCCAGGTGCGCGTGAGCCAGCAGACCCGGCGCTCGCACGACCTGCGCCAGGCCGTGCAGGAACTGCAAAGCCGGCTCGATGCCGAGGCCGGCGCCAGCCAGCCGGCGCCGACTCGCGACGCGCAGGGCAGCGCCGACCATGCGGCGGTGGCCGACACTTCCCCGCAGCCCGGGGGCGAGCGCGCGCAGGGCGGCGCCAGCCGTACCGAGGCGCTGCATGCGCGCGAGCACCAGATGTGGCTGCCGCAGGATCTGGCGGCGCTGCAGCGCCTGGCCGCCGACATCGCCCAGCGCCTGCGGCCGCGGCCGACGCGTCGCTGGCGCGGCGCACCCGCGCGGGCATCGGCACGCCTGGACCTGCGCGCCACCTTGCGTCGCAGCGTGGCCTGGGGCGGCGAGCCGCTGCAGGCGGCATGGCGGGTGCGGAGGGTCGAGCCGCCGCGCCTGTTCATCCTCGTCGACGTCAGCCGCTCGATGGAGGCGCACGGCGCCTTCTTCCTGCGCGTGGCGCGAGCCTTCGCGCAGCAATGCGACGCACGGGTATTCGTGTTCCACGTGCGCCTGGCCGAGATCACCCCGCTGCTGCGCCGCGACAGCGCGACCACGCAGGAACAGGTCAACGCCGTCACCGCCGGGTTCGGCGCCGGCACGCGCATCGGCGCGTGCGTGCAGGCCTTCGCGCGCGGCGCGGCGCGCCACCAGCTGGTGCGCGGCTCGCGCGTGTGGGTATTCTCGGACGGTTTCGACACCGATGCCCCCGAGCTGCTGGGCGACGCGCTGCGCGCGCTGCGCGGGCGCGGCGCGCGCATCAGCTGGTTCCACCCAACGCGGGCTGTTCCGCAGGCCGGCGCGCTGCAGCGGGCGCGCGACTGCATCGACACCTTCGTTCCCCTTGCGTCGATCGCCGACCTGGCGGCCGCGCGCAAGTCGCTGCACTGACAGGAGTTCCGACATGACTTCGTTCGATTGGATCACCCAGGCGGAGCGCCTGCGCGAGCAGGGGCGCGCGTTCGCACTGGTGAGCGTGCTGCGCGTGCAGGCGCCGGCGTCGGCGCGCCCGGGCGACAAGGCGCTGGTGCTGGCCGACGGCACCATCCACGGCTGGATCGGCGGCGGGTGCGCGCAGCCGGCGGTGCTGCGCACTGTGCGCCAGGCGCTGCAGGACGGGCGCGCGCGCAGCGTGCGCATCACGCCGGCCGCGCAGGGCAGCGAGCGCGACCTGGGCGACGTACTGGAGTTCGGCATGGCCTGCCACTCGGGCGGCACCCTCGAACTGTTCGTCGACCCGGTCCTGGCCGACCCGCTGCTCGTGGTGATCGGCAACACTCCCGTGGCGCGCTCCCTGGTGTCGTTGGCGCCGCAGCTGGGGCTGCGCGTGGCCTGGTCCGGAGTCGGGCTGGAGTGGCACGAGGCCGACGGCGTGCAATGCATCGCGAGCGACGATCCCGAGGTGTTGCGCCGGGAAGTCGGCGACGGCGCCTTCGTGGTCGTGGCCACGCAGGGCCAGCGCGACCTGCAGGGCCTGCGCGCGGCGCTGGCGCTGCGCGCGGGCGGCGTCTGGTTCGTCGCCAGTGCGCGCAAGGCGGCGGTGCTGCGCGAGAGCCTGATCGCCGCCGGCGCCGATGCCGCCGCCGTGCAGTCCATCGTGGCACCCGCGGGCACGCCCATCAGCGCCCGCACGCCGCCGGAGATCGCACTGTCGGTGCTGGCCGCGGTAGTCGCGGCGCGCCGCGCCGGGCTGCCACACGGCTTGGGCGGCGACGCCGCGGGCGCTCCGGTGTCGGAGCCTGGCGACAGCGCGGATCGCGCGCCGGCTTCATGCTGCGCTCAGCGGGCGGCGCCGGTCGAGGCGGCGGTGCCCGAAGCGGGTTCATGCTGCAGCCACAGCGTGCCGCCGGTCGCCGCCGCCGAGCAGCCGGCGCCGGCTGCCGCGACCTCCCACTCCTGCTGCGGACACTGAACGTCATGGGATGCATCCTGAAGGGCAGCGGCGGCTTGTACAGCCGCCTGCGCGTGGGCGCCGTGCTGCTGGCGGCCGGCGAGGGTTCGCGCCTGGGCGGGCGACCCAAGTGCCTGCTCGAACTCGGCGGCGTGCCGCTGATCCGGCGCCAGCTGATCGCCCTTTCGGGGGGCGGGGTGGACGAGCTGGTGGTCGTGCTCGGGCACCATGCCGCGCGCATCGAGCCGGTGGTGGCGGAATTCCCCGTGACGGTGGTGCACAACCCCCAGCCGGAGCAGGGGCAGGCGTCATCGACCCGCGTCGGGCTGCAGGCGTTGCCGGCTGTCGACTGCGTGCTGGTCGCGCTGGCCGACCAGCCACTGCTGCACGCCCAGGACGTGGCCGATCTGATCAAGGCCTACAAGCAGCGAGGCGAGGGCATCGAGCTGGTGCAACCCCTGGTCGACGGACAGCCCGCCAACCCGCTGGTGTTCAGCGCCGCGGTGCGCGAGCAGATCCTGGCCGGTCCCAGCGACGTGGCCTGCCGCCGCTGGCAGGAGCGTCACGCCGGGCAGGTACTGCGCTGGTCGACGCCCAACCGGCGCTACGCGGTGGACATCGACACCGAGCAGGACATCGCGGCGCTGGCGCAGCGTACCGGCCACCAGCTGCGCTGGCCGCGCGACCTGGCGCTGCCGGCGCGGCAGGCATGAACAGGCCGGAAACGGCGCCCGCCGTGGCGGGCGCGCTGTCGCTGTGGCCGACGCCGCTGGGCGTGCACCGCTGGTCGCGCGCCGACGAGGTCAACCCGCTGCTGGCGCGCGTGCTCGGCAGCCTGCGGGCGCTGGCGTCGCCGCAGGCTGCGGGATTCTTCGCCAGCGACGACGACCTGCTGGAGCGCATTCGCCTGCCCGAGTGGCAGGACTTCCTGCGCTTTGTCGTCGACTCGCTTCACGCCACGGTGGCGCAGGCCAATCGCGACGCCTGGCCGCAGCCGACGCCGGACCTGCAGGTGCACCTGCGCGGCATGTGGTTCCAGGCGGCCAACCACGGCGCCAGTCACGACGTGCACACCCACGGCAACTGTTCGTGGTCCGGCGTTTACTGCGTGCAGGTCGATGACGAGCAGCGGCGTGTGGCCGACGCGCTGCTCGGCGAGCGCAATGGGGTGACCCGCTTCTACGGACCGTATTTCCCGCAGCTGGGCGGCGCGCATGCCGACCTGGGCAATGCCTATCTGCAATCGGCGCACCTGGACATCGCGCCTAGGCCCGGGCAGTTGATCGTCTTTCCGTCCTGGCTGGCGCATCAGGCGATGGCCTACCGGGGCGAGCGCGATCGCATCATCGTTTCCTTCAACGCCAGCGTGCACGCCGCGCAGGGCGGGGATCGCCTGCGCGGCCATGCGGCCGCCTGAACTCCTCGCACCGCGCAACGACTCGCGCACTCACGCATCATGAACAGCATCGACATCGAAGTCATCCGTACCACGCTGGACTGGCTGGGACGAGGCCACCGGGTCGTGCTCGGCACGGTGGTACGCACCTGGGGTTCGGCACCGCGCCCGCCGGGCTCCATGATGGTCATCCGCGACGACGGCCAGGTTGCGGGATCGGTCTCGGGCGGCTGCATCGAGGATGACCTGATCCGCCGAGTCGCGGACGGGGAACTGGCGCTGCATCGTCCCGAAGCCACCGTCTACGGCCAGACCGCCGAGGAGGTCCGCCGCTTCGGACTCCCCTGCGGGGGCAGCGTGCAGGTCGTGCTGGAGCCGCTGGGCGACGCCAGCGGACTCGAGGAGCTGCTGCACCACATCGAATCCTCGCAGCGCGTGCAGCGCAGCCTGGACATGCGCAGCGGCGAGGTGCGCCTGGCGCCCGCCGGGCGAGGCGAGCAGTTGTTGTTCGACGGCCAGGTGCTGCGCACCGTGCACGGGCCGCAGCTGCGCCTGCTGATCATCGGCGGCGGCCAGTTGTCGCGTTACCTGGCGTCGATGGCGGTCATGCTCGACTACCGGGTAACGGTGTGCGAGCCGCGCATCGAATACCACGAAGGCTGGGACAGCGTGCCGGGGGTGAAGCTGTCGACACGCATGCCCGACGACGAGGTGCTGGCGATGCAACCCGACGACAGCACCGCGGTGGTGGCACTGACCCATGACCCCAAGCTCGACGATCTGGCGCTGATGGAGGCGCTGCGCAGCCCGGCCTTCTACGTCGGCGCGTTGGGCTCGCGGCACAACAACGACAAGCGGCGCGAGCGATTGCTGGAGTTCGACGTCCGGGCCGAGCAGGCTGCATGCCTGCACGGCCCGGTAGGGCTGCGCCTGGGCGGGCTGACGCCGCCGGAGATCGCCTTGAGCATCGTCGCCGAGATGACGGCCGTGCAGCGCGGCGCCGACCTGGCGCAGCCCCTGGCGGACTGGAGCTCGTCGCAATCGGTGTGCCGTGTGGCCTGATGCGGCGGTGGCCTTCGATCCGCCGCGGTGGTGAAATAGCGCGGGTCATCGCGGCGCCGCCGCCCGTTCAGGAGAACCCGATGGATTTTGCGCTGAGCCCCGAATTGCGGGAGCTGCAACTGCGCGTGCGCAGTTTCATTCGCGAGCGCGTCATGCCCTACGAGTCCGATGCTCGCTGGGGCAGGCACGGTCCGAGCGAGTCGCTGCGCGACGAGCTCGTCGCGCTGGCGCGCGCCGAGGGTCTGCTCACCCCCCATGCCTCGCGCGAACTCGGGGGCCTGGGCTTGAGCCACGTGCAAAAGGCCATCGTGTTCGAGGAAGCCGGCTACTCGGCGCTGGGGCCGACGGCCATGAACATCCATGCCCCGGACGAAGGCAATATCCACTTGATGGAGGTGGTGGCTTCGCCCGCGCAGAAGGAGCGCTGGCTGCGCCCGCTGGTGCAGGGCGCGACGCGCTCTTGTTTTTGCATGACCGAGCCGCCCCCCGGCGCCGGTGCCGACCCCTCGATGCTGCGCACCACGGCCATGCGCGACGGCGGCGACTATGTGATCGACGGCGTCAAGTGGTTCATCACCGGCGCCCAGGGAGCCGGCTTCGCCATCATCATGGCGCGCATGGAGGACGGCTCCGCCACCATGTTCCTCAGCGACATGGATCGCCCGGGCATCGAGGTCGAGCGCACCATGGACGCGATGGACTCGTGCTTCACAGGAGGGCACGGGGTGGTGCGCTTCAGCGACCTGCGCGTGCCCGAGAGCGACGTCCTGGGCGAGGTCGGCCAGGGTCTGCGCTACGCCCAGGTACGCCTTGCCCCGGCGCGCCTGACACATTGCATGCGCTGGCTGGGGCAGGCCCAGCGCGCCCATGACGAGGCGCTGGCCTACGCGCGCCAGCGCCAGTCCTTCGGACGCGCGCTGGGCGAGCACCAGGGGGTGGGGTTCATGCTGGCCGACAACGAGATGGACCTGCAGACGGCACGCCTGCACATCTGGCACACCGCCTGGCTGCTCGACCGCGGCGAGCGCGCCAACTTCGAGTCCAGCCGCGCCAAGGTGGCCTGTTCCGAGGCCGAATGGCGGGTCGTCGACCGCAGCGTGCAGATCCTCGGCGGGCAGGGAGTGACAGGCGAGAGCGCGGTGGCGCGCATCTTTGCCGACATGCGGGCCTTTCGCATCTACGACGGCCCCAGCGAGGTGCACCGCCACAGCCTGGGGCGCAAGATCCTCGCCGGGCGCCGCGACGCGTCGCTGCGCCGGGCCTAGTGTCCTGTCCCGCTAATAACTGTCATTTCGCTGGGCCGTATCGGGGCGCAGGCAAGGCGCGGGCGCGGGTCCAGGCTGAGCGCCTGGCCCCGTGGCCGCAACGCCGCATGCGCCCCGATACGG
>JAKBNS010000134.1 GCA_021830925.1 Pseudomonadota bacterium
TCGAGCGTAGCGAGGAGGGTGGTCCGGAGCGCCGTGCACGGCCGCTCCGAAGCGGCGCTCCACTCCCTCGGGGAGTCGAGCGTAGCGAGGAGGGTGGTCATATGAGCGTCGCTTCCGAGGAGGTGGACCTGCCCGCGGTGCTCGAGGAACTGCAGGCTGTGTTCGAGCAATACGAGCAGGCGTTGGTCGCCAACGACGTGGGACTGCTGGACCGGCTGTTCCGCGACAGCCCGGCGACCCTGCGCTACGGCACCGGCGAGAATCTGTACGGCCATGCCGAGATCGCGGCCTTCCGGGCAGCGCGCGATGCGCGAGCCCTGAGCCGGAGCATCCGGCGCCGCAGCCTCAGCACCTTCGGACGCGACTTCGGCGTGGCCAGCATCGAATTCGTGCGCGATGGCGAGGCTCGCGTGGGGCGTCAGACCCAGACCTGGGTGCGCTTCGCCGAGGGCTGGCGCGTGGTGGCCGCGCACGTGAGCTGGATGGAGCCGCGATGAACCAGGAATCCACCGCGCCGGCGCCGCGTCACGCATCGCGCGGCCAGGCGCTGTACGCGCGGCTGCGCGACGACGTGTTCGAGTTCCGCTTGCTGCCCGGAGCGCGGTTCACCGAATCCGAGATCGCGCAGCGCTACGGCGTGTCGCGCACCCCCGTGCGCGAGGCCCTGCTGCGCCTGCAGACCGAAGGCCTGGTGCGGGGCTACTTCCGCAGCGGCTGGGAGGTGGTGCCCATCGATTTCGTGCGCTTCGACCATTTGTACGAGTTGCGCAAGCTCATCGAGGTGCACGCGGTGCGCCAGCTGGCGTCGGCGCCCTTGGGCGAGGAGGCCCGCGTGCTGCTCGATGGTCTGGGCGCGCGCTGGGTGGTCGACAAGGCCCAGCGCCTGGACGACGCGCGCGCGGTGGCCGGATACGACGAGGCCTTCCACGCCGGACTGGTCGCCGCGGCCGGCAACCCGGAGATGCTGCGCGTGCACGGCGAGGTCACCGACCGCATCCGCATCATCCGGCGTCTGGACTTCACCTATCCACATCGCATCGGCAGCACCTACGAGGAGCACGCGGCGATCCTGCGCGCCATCCAGCGCCGCAAACCCGACAACGCGGAAATGCTGGTGCGCGCGCACATCGAGCGTAGTCAGCAGGAAACACGCAAGATCACCTTGCATCGCCTGCACACCGTGCGCGGCGAAGCCCACCAGGAGTCCTCCTCATGATCCCCAGCCTGAGCATCGCCGCGCTGCAGGCGAGCTATCGCGGCGGCGAGCTGACCCCCACCTTGTTGGTCGAGTCCCTGCTGCGACGCTGCGCCGACTACCCGGAATACGCCATCTGGATCAGCCCTCCCGATGCCGCGCGCCTGCGCGAGCGGGCGCGCGAACTCGAGGAACGCGGCATGGAGGCGCTGCCGCTGTTCGGCGTCCCCTTCGCCATCAAGGACAACATCGACCTCGCCGGCGTGCCCACCACGGCCGGTTGCCCGGAGTTCGCCCGCACGCCCGCCGAGTCGTCCACCGTGGTGCAGCGCCTGCTCGACGCCGGCGCCATCGCACTGGGCAAGACCAACCTGGACCAGTTCGCCACCGGCCTGAACGGCACGCGCTCGCCCTACGGCGCCTGTCGCAACGCCTTCGATCCCGACTATGTCTCCGGTGGCTCCAGTTCGGGCTCGGCGGTGGCCGTCGCGCTCGGCCTGGCCAGTTTCTCGCTGGGTACCGACACGGCCGGATCGGGGCGCGTGCCGGCCGCCTTCAACAATCTGGTCGGCTTCAAGCCGACCTGCGGCCTGTTGTCCTCCCACGGCGTCGTGCCCGCCTGCCGCTCCCTGGACACCCTGAGCATCTTCGCCCTGTCGGCAGCCGACGCGCAGCGTGTGTTCGCGGTGGCGCTGGCCGAGGACACGCGCGACCCCTTCTCGCGTGCCGCGCAGCCACACGGCTTCGATTTCGGCCACGCCGCGCGCTTTCGCTTCGGAGTACCCGCCGCGAAGGAGCTGGAATTCCAGGGCGACGCCGACGCGAGGCGCATGTTCGGCGAGTCGGTCGAGCGCCTGCGGGCCATGGGCGGCGAAGCCGTGGAGATCGACCTGGGACCGTTCCTGGAGGCAGCGCGCCTGTTGTACGAAGGGCCCTGGGTGGCCGAGCGCTACCAGGCCATCCGGGGCTTTTTCGACGCGCATGCGCAGGCCCTGCTGCCGGTGACCCGGAGAATCGTCGAGGGCGCGGCGCGCTGGTCCGCGGCCGATGCCTTCGGCGCGCAATACCGCCTGCGCGAACTGCGGCGGGTCTGTGACCAGGTGTGGCGCGCGGTGGACTGCGTGCTCACGCCCACCACCTCCACCATCTACACCCGCGCCGAGATGCTGGCCGAGCCCATCGCGCGCAATTCCGAACTCGGGCGCTACACCAATTTCATGAACCTGCTCGACTACGCCGCGGTGGCGGTGCCGGCCGGGCTGCGCGGCGACGGGCTGCCGCTCGGGGTCACGCTGTTCGCGCCGGCCCACCAGGACCTTCCGCTGCTGCGCCTGGCCGAGCGCTGGCTGCAGCGCCGGGGCGTGCCTTGCGGGGCGCGCGAGACGGCCCCGTACGTCTGCGATGCGCCGCCGCCCGATCCAGTGCGCAGCGGCCAGGTACGCATCGCCGTGGTCGGCGCGCACCTGGCCGGCATGCCCCTGAACCCGCAGCTTCTCGAACGCGGCGCGCGCCTGCACGAGGCCACGCGCACCGCTGCCTGCTACCGCCTGTACGCGCTGCCCGACGGCCGACGTCCGGCGCTGGTACGGGTTGCGCGCGGCGGCGCCGAACTGGAATGCGAGGTGTGGGAAATGCCCGCGCGGGAGCTCGGGGATTTCGCCGCCGGCATCGCCGCGCCGCTGGGCCTGGGCAGTGTGCTGCTGGAAGGCGGCGCCACGGTGCCGGGGTTCATCTGCGAGCCCTTAGGGCTCGACGGCGCGCGCGACATCACCGACTTCGGCGGCTGGCGCGCCTACCGGGCGGCGGAGCGGTCGGCGACCGCCTGAGCCGGCGCGCTCAGGCCGCCGCCAGCGTGGCGCTGTCGATCACGAAACGGTATTTCACGTCGCCGCGCAGCATGCGCTCGTAGCTGGCGTTGATCTGGTCCGCGCGGATCAGCTCGATGTCGGCGACGATGCCATGCTCGGCGCAGAAGTCCAGCATCTCCTGGGTCTCGGGAATTCCGCCGATCATCGAGCCAGCCAGCGCGCGGCGCTTCATGATCAGGTCGAACACCTGGGGCGACGGGTGCGGCGTGGCCGGCGCGCCCACCAGCACCAGCGTGGCGTCGCGCTTGAGCAGCACCAGCAGCGCGTCCAGGTCGTGCGGGGCCGCGACCGTGTCCACGATCAGGTCGAAGCTCTTGGCATGGGCGGCCATCTCCTCGGGGTTGCGCGACACCACGACCTCGTCAGCGCCGAGTTCGCGCGCCGCGGCGCGCTTGGACTCCGAAGTGGTGAAGGCCACCACGTGCGCGCCCATGGCATGCGCGATCTTGATGCCCATGTGTCCGAGGCCGCCGATACCCACCACGCCCACCTTGCTGCCGGGGCCGGCCTTCCAGTGGCGCAGCGGCGAGTAGGTGGTGATCCCCGCGCACAGCAGCGGCGCCACCGCCGCGAGTTGCGACTCGGGATGGCGCACGCGCAGCACGTAGCGCTCGTGCACCACGATGTGCTGCGAGTACCCGCCCAGGGTCCAGCCGGGCTCGTCGGAAGTCGGGCCGTTGTAGGTGCCGACCATGCCGTCGCAGTAGTTCTCCAGCCCCGCCTCGCAGTCCGCGCATTCCTTGCAGCTGTCGACCATGCATCCCACGCCGACCAGGTCGCCGACCCGCAGGCTGTTCACATGGGCGCCCACCGCGGACACGCGGCCCACGATCTCGTGGCCCGGCACGCAGGGGTACAGGGTGCCCGCCCATTCGGAGCGCACCTGATGCAGGTCCGAGTGGCAGATGCCGCAATAGGCGATGTCGATCTGCACGTCGTGCGCGCCCGGCGCGCGGCGGCTGATTCGCATCGGCTCCAGCGGCTTGTCGCTGGCGTGGGCGCCGTAGGCGTGGGTATGCATTCCTAGCTCCTTGTCGTTGGCTGTTTGCTGTTGCTGCCGCGGACCTCGTCGGCCGGGTAGCGCAGCGCGTTGCGTTGCATCTTGTCGCGTACCGCCGCATCCAGGTCCACCCCGAGACGGTCGGCCAGGCGCACCAGGTAGATCAGCACGTCGGCCAGTTCGTCGCGCACGGCCTGCGCGGTGCGCGGGTCCGTGCCGACGTCGGCGGATTCCTCGGCGCTCATCCACTGGAAGATTTCGACCAGTTCGCCGACTTCGCCGGTCAGCGCCATGGCCAGGTTCTTCGGGCTGTGGAATTGCGTCCAGTCGCGCTCCACCGCGAAGCGCTCCAGCGCACGCGACAGCGCATCGACGTCGAGCAGACGCTGGGGTTCAGGGGCAGGGGTCATGGGCGAACGAGTGGGTGCGGCCGCAGCCGCCAACAGGGCGCCTAGGGCGGCCAGGACGGGCGACCAGAAGAAAGATAGCGAAACGCGCGGATTCCTGCGCGGACCCGTGCCCCGCAAACGACAACGGCCCAGGTGCCGAAGCATCTGGGCCGTGGGTCGGAATTCTGGTGGCCAGGGGCAGAATCGAACTGCCGACACGCGGATTTTCAGTCCGCTGCTCTACCAACTGAGCTACCTGGCCGATGTCCCCGTCCGGGGTGCGCCCGAAAGGGCTTGGCGCGCTCTCAGGCAAGCCCTACATATTACCAAAGCTTTTCGCGCTGTCGCCAGATGGTGCGCGGCATCGTCGCGCGGCGAGCCCTCGGGCCCGGCTCGCGCGTCAGTCGTCCTCGTCGTCCAGCGGGTGTTGCGGCGTCGGCGTGGACGCGGCCGGGCCCGTGGGGGCACCCGCCAGGCTACCCAGGCCCTGCAGGCCGGCCGGGGCCGGGCGGCGACCGTTGCGGCCCCAGTCCACGCCGAGTTGCTTGAGCTTGCGGTACAGGTGGGTGCGTTCCAGGCCGGTCTTGTCGGCCACGCGGGTCATGCTGCCGCCTTCGCGCGCCAGGTGGAACTCGAAATACGCGCGCTCGAAATCGTCCCGCGCCTCGCGCAAGGGGCGGTCCAGCGGAAAGCTCTGCTCGGCCAGCAGCGGTGGCGCCTCGGCCGTGGGCAGGCTGCTCAGCACGCCTTCCATGCGCGGCTTGGGCGCCGGCTTGCTCAGTCCCTGCTCGACCGCGCGCAGCAGCTTCTGCAACGCGATGGGCTTCTCGAGGAAGGCCATCGCGCCGATGCGCGTGGCCTCCACCGCGTTGTCGATGGTGCCGTGGCCGCTCATCATGATCACCGGCATGGTCAGTTGACCCGCGCCGGCCCACTCCTTGAGCAGGGTGACGCCGTCGGTGTCGGGCATCCAGATGTCGAGCAGCACCAGGTCGGGCCGGAAACGTGCACGCATCTCGCGCGCCTGCTGCGCGTTCTCGGCAGCCTCCACGGTGTGGCCCTCGTCGTTCAGAATCTCGGACAACAAGTCGCGTATGCCGATCTCGTCGTCCACCACAAGGATGCTTGCCATAGGCCAAGGAATTCCGATGTTTGCCGTCAGGCCCCGCTGGCCGGCGGGGTTGCCATAGCGGGAAATATAAGGGATACGCGGGCCCCGCTCGTTGCCCCCGGCGTGCCCAGATTTTGCACCTCCACGCGGGCGTGGTGTTCTTCGGCGATTTTTTTCACCACCGCGAGGCCGAGTCCGGTGCCGCGGGGCTTGCTGGTCACGTAGGGTTCGAAGGCGCGCGCCAGCACCTTTTCGCTGAAGCCCGGCCCCGTGTCGCTGACCGAAAGGCGCACACGTTGCGCGCCACTGTTTCCCGAGCGATAGGTGTCGGTGCGTATGGTCACGCCGCCCTGGTCCTGCCCCGCGATGGCATCCAGCGCATTTTGCACCAGGTTGTGCACCACCTGGCGCAATTGCGCCGCATCGCCCTCGATCATGGGCAGCGAGCCACCCAGCTCGGCATGCACGTGCGCCGACTGCGCGGCGTACAGATTGAGCACGTCGCCCACCAGCACGTTCAGGTCCATCGGTTCCACATGGGTCACCGGGGTGCGGGCGTAGTCGCGGAACTCGTCGACCATGCGGCGCATCGCGGTGACCTGGTTGACGATGGTGCCGGTGGCGCGGGCGAGCATGTCGCGATCGGCGCCGCTCAGGCGCGACTCGAGTTTCATCTGCAGGCGCTCGGCCGACAGCTGGATGGGGGTCAGCGGGTTCTTGATCTCGTGCGCCAGGCGCCGCGCCACTTCGCCCCAGGCCAGCGAGCGCTGCGCGGAGATGAGCTCGCTGATGTCGTCGAACACCACCACGGCGGCGCCCTGGCCGGGCAGCAGCAGGCGCGCGCCGCGCACCAGCAGGGTCACCGGCGTGTCGCTGCCCGGGGGCGTGTAGTCGAGCTGACGCAGCCAGTGGTCGCCGCTGCCGGCGCCGAGTTCGTGGAAGGCCGTCTCGATCTCCGCCGCGAAGCCCCGCAGGCCCTCGACCTGGGCGATGGCGTGGCCGATCGAGCCCTGCACGGCCACGCGCAGCACCCGCGTGGCGCTGGGGTTGGCCAGGGTCAGGCGCAGGCCGTCGTCGAGCACCAGCACGCCGGCCGACAGGTTGTCCAGCACGCTTTGCAGGTAGGCACGCGAGGCCTCCAGCGCCTGCCGGCTGGCCTCGGCCTGATGGCGGGCCTCGGCGAGCTGCGCGGTCATGGCGTTGAAGGAGCGGGTCAGCGTGCCCAGTTCGTCGCCGGAGCGCGCCTCGGGGCGCTGGCGCAGGTCGCCGCCGGCCACCGCGCGCATGCCGTCGGCCAGCAGCAGCAGCGGGCTGGCCAGCTGGTTGCCCAGCACCACCGCCAGCAGCACCGCGGCGAACACGGTGAGGAACAGCGTGAGGGTGAGGGTGGAGATGTACATGCGCCGCAGGCCGTCGCGCCCCAGCGCGCGCTCCTGGTACTCGGCGTAGGCGCGCTGCACCTCCAGCGCGCTGCGCGAGATCGCGCTGGGAACGTTCTGCACCAGCAGCAGGTAGCGTTGCCGCCCTGGCAGCAACAGCGAGCGCGTGGGCAGGGGAATGACCACGCGCAGGCGCAGCTGACTGCTGGCGCTGGCCACGCCGTCCTCGCCCCCCTCGACGCTGGCCAGCTGACCCATCAGGCGCAGTTGGCGCATGGCCTCGGCGCCGGGAAGATCCGGCACCAGCGCGAAGGGGTTGCCGCCGGCGCTGGCCAGCACGTTGCCGTTGCCGTCGAACACCGTGGCCTGTTCCAGGCTGAGCTGCTGCAGCAACTGCTCCAGCGCCACCGGCGAGACGTCGCCACGCGCGTCCACCACCTGGCCGGCGACGTTGCGGCCCTTGGCACCGAGGTCGGCCAGCAGCACGTTCAGCGTGGTGCGTCCCAGGTTCAAGCCGGAGGTCAGGGCGCGCTCCACCTTTACGTCGAACCAGGTCTCGATGCTGCGCGCGACGAACTGGTAGGACACGACGTAGATGATCAGCCCCGGCAACACGCCCACCAGCGTGAACACCATCGCCAGCTTGAACAGCAGCCGGCTGCCGAAGCGGCGCTTGCGCAGGCGCCACAGCAGGCGCGAGGAGAGGCCCAGGATGAGCAGCAGCAGCAGCGCCGCGACGGCCAGGTTGATCCAGTACAGGATCCCGAACAGCGGGTTCACCGCCGCCGTGTTCTTGGTCGACACGGCGAGCAGGAACACCAGGAACACCACCAGCGGCAGGCCCACGGCCAGCGCGCCCCAGGAGGCTAGGCGGGTGGTGCGGTTGACGCTGCGGTGGTCCATGTGAAGCTGACCTGGGGGAAGTCCGCCTGCAATTGCCAGTCGGACTGCGACCCCACGTTGAGCTGGAAGGGGCGGGGGAGTTGCGACAGATCGAGCTCGAAGCGCCCGCCCAGCTGGTAGGTCTGACCCTGCTTGAGGTCCTTCGCCTCGGCCACCTTCAGATGGGCGATGTGCTGGACCTGGTTGAGCGCATCGTCCAGCGTGTGGTAGCTGGTGCGCAGTCCGCCGGTGGACACGCGGTACTTGCCCAGCAGCGGCTCGAAGCCCAGGCGCGTGAGTTGCTGTCCTTCGCCCAGGTCGGCGTTGAACCACCACCAGCGCGACTGGGACACGGTCATGCGCGTGAGGAAATACAACGGAATGCCGCGATGCAGCGCGTCCTCGAGGGTCACCGGCAGCGCGAACACGACCGTGGCATTGGCATAGACGCCGTCGGGGTCGAGTTCCACGCTCGGGGGCTGCGCGTCCACCGTGGCCGCCCGCGCCGGCAGGGCCGCCGGCAGCAGGGCCACGGCCACGCCGACCCCGGCGCAGGCCAGCACGCGGCGGCGCATCGGGTCAGGGGCCTGCGACGGACTCATGCGGTGACATCGGCACGCTTGGCGAACAGGGCGAAATAGAAGCCGTCGCGCTCGGGCGACCGGTCGGGCAGGATCTGCCCGGGTGCCGGCAATGCTAGCGCATCGGCGTGGCGCTCCAGGAAGCTGGCGGCCTGCTGCGCGCCTTCGGCCGGGAACACCGAGCAGGTGGCATACAGCAGTTGCCCGCCGGGGCGCAGCACGGGCCACAGCGCGTCCAGCAGTTCGCGCTGCTGCAGCGCCAGCGCGGCGATGTCCGTGGGCTTGCGCAGCCAGCGGATGTCGGGATGGCGCCGGCTGATGCCGCTGGCGCTGCAGGGGGCGTCGAGCAGGATGCGGTCGAACGGGCGCCCGTCCCACCACGTCTCGGGTCGCGCGGCGTCGGCCACGCGGACCTCGGCGCCGCGCAGGTGCAGGCGCTCCAGGGTCTGGCCGATGCGCGGCGCGCGTTGCGCATCGCGCTCCAGCGCCAGCAGTTCGCAGTCGGCGCGTTCCAGCACATGCGCGGTCTTGCCGCCGGGCGCGGCGCATGCGTCGAGTACGCGCATGCCCGGGCGCGGGTCCAGCAGGCCGGCGGCCAGTTGCGCCGAGGCATCCTGCACGCTCAGCGCACCCTGCTCGAACAGCGGCAGCCGCGTCACCGCCACCGCGCGTTGCAGCACCAGGCACTGCTCCAGGCCGGGGGTCTCGGGGGCTGCGGCATCCAGCCCGGCCTCGCGCAACAGGCCGAGGTAGGCTTCGCGCGTGCCCCAGCGCCGGTTCACCCGCAGGGTCATCGGTGGGGCCGATGCCGCCAGTTCCAGCACGCGCTCCCAGTCCTCGGGCCAGGCGGCGCGCAGCGCGTCGATCCACCATGCGGGGTGGTTGTAGCGCGCCTCCGGCTGCGCCAGCACCTGCTCCAGCAGTACTTCGCGCTGTGCCTGCAGGCGCCGCAGCAGGGCGTTGACCAGGCCGCGCGCGGCCCGCGTGCGCGGGCGGGCCGCGCAGGCCTGCACGGCTTCGAACACCAGGGTGTGGTCGGCGTAGGGCCTCGGCTCGGGCAGGCTCAGCAGGGCCAGCGCCACCAGCAGCAGATGCTCCAGCGGTGCGGGTTTGAGGGCCTTGGGGTGCATGCGCGCCAGCAGCGCGCGGGCCCGCCCCAATCCGCGCAGGGCCTCGAAGCTCAGCGCCTGCGCGGCGCCGCGCCGCGCCGCGTCAGCGCCGCCCAGGCGCGGCAGCGCGGTGGCCAGGGATTCGCCGCGCAGCACGCAGCCCAGCAGCTCGGAGGCCGCGAGCAGGTCCTGGTGCAGCGCGCGCGGTGCGCCGGGGTCCGATGCCTGGGGTTTCAACGTGGATGCTTCGGGTTTCGCGTCAGGGCGAGATGTAGGCGTAGGCCTCGCGGTATTGCAGCGTGGCCGCCTCGACCACGCCGGAGGGCACCGTGGTGGCGTCGAGCAGCACCTGGTCCTTGGAGATCTTGCGGTTGCTCAAGGTGTTCTCGCACACCCGGAAGGACACGCCGCGGCTGGCCAGATCGCCCACGTTGCCGGCGTATTCGGCACCGTTGGCGTCCTTCGCGCCGTTGAGCAGGAAATCGATGCCGGCACCGTTGCCGACCACGACGATCTTCGCGCCAGGGTCGGCGGCCAGGTGGTTGCGCACGTTGGCCAGCGCGCGCGAGGCCTGGGCGTTGCCGCGGGTGATGTGGTAGACGACGTGCACGGTTGCCTTGGGGTCGGTTGCGGCGCGGGCCGCGCCCGCCGCCGCCAGCGTGGCGGCGCCGGCCGTGGCCGAGGCGATCAGCACCTTGCGGCGCGAGGCGATGGGATCGGACATGACGGTCTCCTGAGCGCGAGGTTTCGCGTTGCGCCGCGGTCGCGGCGGTAACCCGATGTTACGGCTTCAGGTAGTACCACCCCTCCGATTGCAGACGGATGATCTCGTAGACCCCGGCGGGTACCGTGGTCGCCTCCAGCACCAGTTCGCTCTCCGGGATCTTCAGGAAGGTCAGGGTGTTCTTGCAGGCGCGGAACTGCACGCCCTGGTTGGCCAGCGCGCCGATGATGCCCGAGAAGGCGGCTCCGGTGGGCGCCTTGGCCCCGTTGAGCAGGAAGCGGATGGCCTTGCCGTAGCCGACCACCACGAATTGCATCTTCGGGTCGAGCTGCAGCACGTTCTGGATGTTGATCAGCCCCTCGTAGGCCTGTTCCAGGTCCACGCTGATCTGCATCACCACCTTCCAAGGCTGGCTGGAGATGGGCTTTTCGTTGACCAGTCCCTGGCTTTGCGCCAGCGCCAGCGGAGCCGCGCCTAGCCCGGCCAGACCGGCGCCGAGCAGTCGAAGTCGTTCACGAGGGTTCATGGCAGTCGGGAGTCGCGGACGTCCTGGTTGGCGGGCAGCAGGTACAGGCCCAGCCGGTGCAGGCCCAGGCGCCGGCGCGCGGCCAGCGCGCGGTAGGGCCAGTAGCCCACCAGCGTGGCGAACATCAGCGACAGCGCGTTGAACAGCGGCGATGCGATCAGGGCCCCGAGCGCCTGGCCGGCGCTGAGGCGTTGCCAGTACACGGACACTGCCACCACGCCCTGGAGCAGACCCAGGCCGACGCCCATGGTGGCGGCCAGGCGCAGCAGGGTGGGCAGCGTGAGGATGCCGGCGAGGTGGTCGGGATGGCGCATGGCGTGGGTCGGCGTCGGGGGCAAGGGCGGCGATGGCGGTCGGCTGAAGGGCGCTGCGGCGGCTCAGCCGCGCACCTGGCCGTCGCCCAGCACCATCCACTTCTGACTCGTGAGGCCTTCCAGGCCGACCGGGCCGCGCGCGTGGAACTTGTCGGTGGAAATGCCGATCTCCGCGCCCAGGCCGAACTCGAAGCCGTCGCTGAACCGGGTGGAGGCGTTGACCATCACCGCCGCCGAGTCCACTTCGCGCAGGAAGCGCATCGCGTGGGCGTGGTCCCTGGTGAGGATGGTGTCGGTGTGCTGCGAGCCATGGCGGTTGATGTGCTCGATGGCCTCGTCCAGGCCTTCCACGACCTTGATGGAAATGATGGGCGCAAGGTATTCGGTGTCCCAGTCGGCCTCCACCGCGTCGCGCAGCAGCGCGGCCACGCCGGGCACCGGCTCCAGCAGCGTGCGAGAGCGCGGGCAGCAGCGCATTTCCACGCCCTTGGCCGCGAACACCGCGCCGATGCGCGGCAGGAAGGCCGCGGCGCTCGCGCGCGCCACCAGCAGGGATTCCGCCGCGTTGCAGGGGCTGTAGCGCTGGGTCTTGGCGTTGTCGGTGACCTTCAGCGCCATGTCCAGGTCGACCGCGTCGTCCACGTAGACGTGGCAGTTGCCGTCGAGGTGCTTGATCACCGGCACGCGCGCCTCGGCGCTGATGCGCTCGATCAGGCCCTTGCCCCCGCGCGGAATGATCACGTCGACGTACTGGGGCATGGTGATGAGCTCGCCCACCGCGGCGCGGTCGGTCACCGGCACCAGTTGCACCGCGTCGGCCGGCAGCCCGGCGTCCTGCAGCGCCTGCGCCACGCAGGCGGCGAGCGCCCGGTTGCTGTGGATGGCCTCCGAGCCGCCGCGCAGGATCACCGCGTTGCCCGACTTGATGGCCAGCCCCGCGGCCTCGATGGTCACGTTCGGCCGGCTCTCGAAGATCATGCCGAACACGCCCAGCGGCACGCGCATGCGCCCCACCGTGATGCCGCTGGGGCGGCGGCGCAGCTCGGTCATCTCGCCGATGGGATCGGGCAGCGCGGCCACCTGCTCGCAGGACTGGACCATCTGCTCCAGCACCTTGTCGCCGAGCTGCAGGCGGTCGACGAAGGCGGGTTCCAGTCCGGCCGCGCGGGCCGCCGCCACGTCTTCCAGGTTGGCCTCGCGCAGGCGCGGGGCCTGCGCGCGCAGGATGCCGGCCAGCGCCAGCAGCGCGCGGTTCTTCTCGGCGGTGCCGGCACGCGCCATTGCACGCGAGGCGGTGCGCGCGCGCACGCCCAGGTCGGTCATCAGGAGGTGGATGTTGCCGGCGGCGCTGTTCATGGAGGAATTCCTGCGTGAATGCGCATTGTCGCAAACCCGGGCCGCCGCGGTGCGCGGCGTGTTGTGCCGCGTCAACGCGGCACACGCCGATGCCTCCCGACGCAACGCTTACCAGCTGACTTCGCGCTCCGGCGTCGAGGTGATCTGGTGGATGGACAGGTCGGCGCCGTCGAACTCCGCCTCGGCGTCCAGGCGCAGGCCCATGGTGAGCTTGAGCAGGCCGTACACCACCACACCGCCGATCAGGGCCCAGGCCACGGCGGCCAGGGTGCCCACCACCTGCGCGCCCAGGCTGATGCCGCCCAGGCCGCCCAGCGCGGTCTGTCCGAAGATGCCCGCCGCGATGCCGCCCCAGGTTCCGCACAGCCCGTGCAGAGGCCACACGCCCAGCACGTCGTCGATGCGCAGGCGGTTCTGGGTCAGGGTGAACATGCGCACGAACAGCCAGCCGGCCACCGCGCCGGTGATCAGCGCGCCCACCGGGTGCATCAGATCCGAGCCGGCGCACACCGCCACCAGCCCGGCCAGCGGGCCGTTGTAGACGAAGCCGGGGTCGTTGCGCCCGGCGATCAGCGCGGCCAGAGTGCCGCCGACCATGGCCATCAGCGAGTTCACCGCCACCAGGCCGGAGATCTTGGTCACGCTTTGCGCGCTCATCACGTTGAAGCCGAACCAACCCACCACCAGGATCCACGACCCCAGGGCCAGGAAGGGGATGCTGGACGGCGGGTGCGGGTTGACCCGCCCGTCGCGGTAGCGTCCCTTGCGCGCGCCCAGCAGCAGCACCGCGGGCAGCGCCAGCCAGCCGCCCATCGCATGCACCACGATGGAGCCGGCGAAATCATGGAACTGCGCGCCGAACACCGACTGGAACCAGGCCTGCACGCCGAAGCGCTGGCCCCACATGGCCCCCTCGAACACCGGATAGACCAGGCCGACGATGATCGCGGTGGCCAGCAGCTGGGGGTAGAACTTGGCGCGCTCGGCGATGCCCCCGGAGATGATGGCCGGCACGGCCGCCGCGAAGGTCAGCAGAAAGAAGAAGCGGGTCAGCGCCAGTCCGTCGTCCAGGTTGAGCTGGGGCGCCGGCGACAGGAAACCGACGCCGTAGGCGATGGTGTAGCCGACGAAGTAATAGGCCAGCGTGGCCACCGAGAAGTCGGTGAGGATCTTGACCAGGGCGTTGACCTGGTTCTTGCGGCGCACCGTGCCGAGTTCCAGGAAGGCGAATCCGGCGTGCATGAACAGCACCAGGATGGCGCCGAGAAGCAGGAACAGCACGTTGGCGCTGGTTTGCAGGGCTTGCATGGGAAGAGGGCTCCGGACGGGTGCGCTGCACCACGGTGTGGACAAAAGCCCCGCAATGAAGCAAGAAGTGTTCCAAAAACGTGCGCAACGCTCCTTGAGAGTGCGTTTCGCAAACGTTCCGGGCGCGCGGTCTGCTGCATGCACCAAGTCGGGGCT
Organism: Pseudomonadota bacterium; assembly: GCA_021830925.1. Taxonomy (GTDB): domain Bacteria; phylum Pseudomonadota; class Gammaproteobacteria; order Burkholderiales; family Burkholderiaceae_C; genus Thiomonas_A. The sequence goes on from JAKBNS010000134.1 coordinate 13,899, forward strand.
TGCCGGACGGGCGAGCGCACCGCCGCCGCACCTGGGTGCCCCAGGATGGTGCGCTCGACGCGTGGACCAGGCCGCTGCCGGCTCAGGGCGCGTCGCGCAGCAGCGTGGAGCGCCCGAACAGGCTCTGCAGCAGTTCCACCAGCGCCTCCGCGCTGCGGTTGCGCACATCCAGCGCCGGGTTCAGTTCGACCACGTCGATGGAGGCCACGCAGCCCCGGTCGGACAGCATTTCCATGCACAGCTGCGCTTCGCGCCAGGTCGGACCGCCACGCACGCTGGTGGCGACTCCCGGGGCGGTGTCGGCATCGAGGAAATCCACGTCCAGGCTCAGGTGCACGTGGGTGTTCGCGTCGACTCCGTCGAGCATGCGCCGCATCACGCTGCGCATGCCCTGCTCGTCGATGGCGCGCATGTCGTGCACCGGCACCTGGTACTGGCGCAGCAGACGGCGTTCCTGCTCGTCCACGCTG
>JAKBNS010000043.1 GCA_021830925.1 Pseudomonadota bacterium
GAGCAGCGCGCCGCTGGCCGGGTCGTGCACGGCCACGCGCTCGGCGGCGTCCACCCAGCGGCCGCCGATCAGCGCCTGGGTCTTGAGCAGGGAGGGGTCGCGCAGGGGCGCGAGCACGGAAGCGGTGGAGGCTTCGGGCATGGGGATCTCCGCAGGTTCTGGTGCGTGAAAACGAGCGCCGCGCGGGCGCCAACTGCCAACTGTAGTGCGCGTGCGGCGGCGGCGTGCGGGCATGCGCCGGGGCTGGCCCTTAAAATCGCGGTTTCGCCGCTGCCGGCACGACGCGCCGACGGTGGCCATTCCAGGTGAACGCATGAACGTATCCGACATCCGCGAGAAATTCCTCGCCTACTTCGCCTCCCAGGGCCACTCCCGCGTGGCCTCGTCGCCGCTGGTTCCCGGCAACGACCCGACGCTGCTGTTCACCAACTCGGGCATGGTGCAGTTCAAGGACGTGTTCCTGGGCCAGGACAAGCGCCCCTACAGCCGCGCCACCACCGCGCAGCGCTGCGTGCGCGCCGGCGGCAAGCACAACGACCTGGAGAACGTCGGCTACACCGCGCGCCACCACACCTTTTTCGAGATGCTGGGCAATTTCAGCTTCGGCGACTACTTCAAGCGCGATGCCATCCGCTTCGCCTGGGGGCTGCTCACCGAGGTGTACGGCCTGCCCAAGGACAAGCTGTGGGTGACCGTCTACCAGGAGGACGACGAAGCCTGGTCGATCTGGGCCGACGAGGTCGGGGTGCCCCAGGAGCGGATCATCCGCATCGGCGACAACAAGGGCGCGCGCTACGCCTCGGACAACTTCTGGCAGATGGCCGACACCGGCCCCTGCGGCCCCTGCAGCGAGATCTTCTACGACCACGGCGCGGATGTCTGGGGCGGCCCTCCCGGCTCGCCCGAGGAGGACGGGGACCGCTACATCGAGATCTGGAACCTGGTGTTCATGCAGTTCGAGCGCAGCGTCGCCGGCGAGCAGAGCTTCGTCAGCGAACTGGAGGCCACGGCGGCCAAGGCGGCGCTGGAGCGCGACGGCGCCATCGCGCAGGTGCAGCGCCACGGCGACACCTGGAAGACCGTCAGCTACGCGCAAAAGCCCCTGCCGCGCCCCTGCGTGGATACCGGCATGGGCCTGGAGCGCATCGCCGCCGTGCTGCAGCACGTGCACAGCAACTACGAGATCGACCTGTTCCGCCGCCTGATCGCCGCGGCCGCCCGCGAGACCGGCTGCCAGGACCTCGGCCACGTGTCGCTCAAGGTCATCGCCGATCACATCCGCGCCTGCGCCTTCCTGATCACCGACGGCGTGATCCCAGGCAACGAGGGTCGCGGCTACGTGCTGCGGCGCATCGCGCGTCGCGCGCTGCGCCACGGCTACAAGCTGGGCCGGCACGAACCCTTTTTCCACCGCCTGGTTGGGGATCTGGTGGCCGAGATGGGCCAAGCCTATCCCGAACTCGCGCAGGCCGCGCCGCGCATCGCCGAGGTGCTGGAGGCCGAGGAGCGGCGCTTCGGCGAGACGCTGGACAACGGCATGCGCATCCTGGACGGCGAACTCGATGCCATGCGCGGGCGTGGCGAGGCCGTGCTGGGCGGCCAGGTGGCTTTCACGCTGTACGACACCTATGGCTTTCCACTGGATCTGACCGCCGACGTATGCCGCGAGCGCAACGTGGCGGTGGACGAGGCCGGTTTCGAGCAGGCCATGCAACGCCAGCGCGAGCAGGCGCGGGCGAGCGGCAGGTTCCGCATGGCCGAGGCCCTGGAATACTCCGGCGAGGCCACGCGCTTCGAGGGCTACGAGCACCTGCGCGTGCAGGGCGCGCGCGTGCTCGGCCTGTACGCGGGTGGCAGCGCGGTGAGCCGCCTGAACGCGGGCGAGGAGGGCGTGGTGGTGCTGGACCGCACGCCCTTCTACGCCGAGTCGGGCGGCCAGGTGGGCGACAGCGGCGTGCTGGCCGCGGCCGGCGTGCGCTTCGCCGTGCACGACACGCAGAAGCTGCAGGCCGACGTGTACGGCCACCATGGGCGCCTGGAAGGCGGTAGCCTGGAACTCGGGCAATCGCTCGACGCCGAGGTCGACGCGCAGCGCCGTCTGGCGACCATGCGCAACCACAGCGCGACCCACCTGCTGCACAAGGCGCTGCGCATCGTGCTGGGCGAGCATGTGCAACAGAAGGGCTCGCTGGTGGACGCGGACAAGACCCGCTTCGACTTCTCCCACGACGCGCCGATCGGCGACGAGCAGATCCGGCGCATCGAGCAGTGGGTGAACGAGCAGGTGCTGCTCAACACGCCCACGCTGGCGCGGGTGCCGCCGATCGACGAGGCACGCAAGACCGGCGCGATGATGCTGTTCGGCGAGAAATATGGCGACGAGGTGCGGGTGCTGGACATCGGCGCCAGCCGCGAACTCTGCGGCGGAACCCACGTGGCGCGCACCGGCGACATCGGCAGCCTGCGCGTGACCGGGCAGGGCGCAGTCGCCGCCGGGGTGCGACGCATCGAGGCCACGACGGGCCTGGGCGCGCTGGCGCTGGCCCAGCGCGACGGCACCGAGCTGGCCGAACTGGCGGCGCTGCTCAAGACCCCGCAGGACGAACTGCCGCGGCGCGCGGCGCAACTGCTGGAACAACTGCGCGCACAGGACAAGGAACTCGCGGCGCTGAAGGCGCGCGACGCCGCCTCCCGCGGCCTGGCGCTGGCCGATGCGGCGCGCGATCTCGGTGGCGTGCGGGTGCTGGCGGCGCGCCTGGACGGTGCCGACGCGGCCGCGCTGCGCAGCGTGGTCGACCAGATCAAGGCACGCCTGAAGTCGGCCGTGGTGCTGCTGGCCAGCGCCGACGGCGACAAGGTGCAACTGGCCGCCGGCGTGACCGCCGACCTGGTGGGCCGGCTCAAGGCTGGCGAACTGGTCAACGAGGCCGCCCGGGAAGTCGGCGGCAAGGGCGGCGGCCGGCCCGATTTCGCGATGGCCGGCGGCAGCCGTCCGCAGGGCGTGGACGCGGCGCTGCGCGCGGCCGAGGCCTGGTGCGAACGGCGCCTGGCGGCAGGCTCCTGAGAGGCCGGCGATGACCCACGCGCAACGTCCGGGGGACAAGGCCTCGCGCCGCGTGCTGCTGGGCATCAGCGGCGGCATCGCCGCCTACAAGGCCTGCGAACTCGCCCGCCTGCTGGTCAAGGCCGGGCACCAGGTGCAGGTGGCGATGAGCGAGGCGGCCACGCGTTTCGTCGGGCCCATCACCCTGCAGGCGCTGTCGGGGCGCGAAGTGGCGCTGGATTCCTGGCATCCGCTGCGCGCCTCCGGCATGGACCACATCGACCTGGTGCGCGAGGCCGATGCACTGGTCATCGCGCCGGCCAGCGCCGATCTCATCGCCCGGGCGGCCGCCGGCATGGGCGATGACCTGCTGGCCACGCTGCTGCTGGCGCGCGACGCGGTGCCCACGCTGCTGGCCCCGGCCATGAACCGCGCCATGTGGGCGCACCCGGCGGTACAGCGCAATGCCGAGCAACT
>JAKBNS010000062.1 GCA_021830925.1 Pseudomonadota bacterium
AGGGGTGCCGGTGTCCGGCCGGCGGCGGCCTGCAGGCTGGCCGCTACCTCCTGTTGCTCGCCGTTTTCCTGCAAGCCCGTCTGCTCGACGGCACGCGCCTGCACGCGTTGCTGCTGCGCGGCCCGCAGCAGCCTGCCACGCGATTCCTGCATGTCGTCGATGCGCCCCACGCCATGCAAGCGCGCATCGGTGCTCAGGCTCAGCCCGGCGGCCGCGCGCACGGCTCCGAAGGCGTCGCTGCGCAACTCGAAGCCGTCGCCGCGCGCCTCCTGGCGCCCGCTGCTACCCGCGATGCGCGTGATGCGTCCCATGGACAGCGCGCCGTACGCATGGTCGCAAGCCAGCTGCGTCTGGATCTGACCGTGGGTATCGTCGAAGCTCAGATGGCTCGAGCGGCCGGTGTTCCAGTTGCCCCGTCCCCCCGCCAGTTCGCGGCTGCGCCAGCCGCTGAGTGCCACCTGTCCCGGCAGATCCCAGTTCGGCGGGTTGTCCGGGCCGTTCACGCAGCCCAGCACCAGGGGGCGGTCGGGGTCGCCATGCTCGAAGGCCACGATCACCTCCTGGCCGATGCGCGGCACGCCCTGGTAGCCCTGTGCGCCGCCGCTCGCCGGGCTGGCCACGCGGATCCAGCAACTGCAGTCGTCCTTGCGCTCGCCCGCGCGGTCCCAGGGAAACCACACCTTGATGCGCCCATGCTGGTCGGTGTGCACGCTGTGCCCCGACGGGCCGATCACCCTGGCGGTCTGCACGCCGTGGATGCGTGGCTTGCGCAACTGACCGTCGAAGTCGCGCGGAGCATCGGCCAGCACCAGGCGGTAGGCACACCGGGTCTCGAACTCGCAGTGGGCCTCGACCTCTTCGTCGGCGCGGTCCTGCTCCCGGCCATCGCCATGGTCTTCCGGAACGCGAATCCGCAGGCGCGTGGACGTGACGAAGTGCGTGCGATTGTGCGAATCCAGCGAATGCCCGTCGAGATCGAAGCGGTAGCCCGGACGCAATCCGCGCAGTGCGCCTTGACCTTGCGCGATGAAGTTCCCGCGCTCGGCCTGGTATTGCCGGACCCGCGCCAGGTGGTCCGAGACCTTCGCGTCGTGCGCTGACGCGTCGAAGCCGGCCGGCCAGTGGATCAAGGTGTGACGTTCCGCCGTGGGAACGTTGTGCGGAACCTGGGCGCGCGCCTCGCCGACCAGCCGGCGTTGCGGGTGCTGGAAGTCGTAGTCCCAGGCCTCGGTCCACTCGCCATGCAGGCTCAGGCAGGTGTCGAAGGCGTGCACCACCGGCCTGTCGCGCTCGCCCGGGGCGTCGCGGCGGGCGCGCAGGGGGAGTTCGCGATAGGCCGGGCAGGGTTGCAGGTCGAGTCCGGACGTGGGGTCGCGGATGACCAGCGTGTGGGCCGGTGCGCGCGAGCATTTGCGTGGATCCCCGTCCGCGTGCTCGAAGTAGTAGCTCAGGCCCCAGCGTGCCATCAGGCGCACCACGAAATCGAAGTCCGTCTCGCCGTATTGCACCTGGTAGTCGAGCTTCGGATACTCGCCGCCGCAGCGCATGTCCAGCCGCCAGGGGTAGGCGCCGAGCACGGTGCGCAGGATGTCGGGAACGCGCTGGTGCTGGAAGATGCGATAGTGGTTGCGCAGTCGCGCCAGCGCCAGCCACGGCTCCAGGCGCAACTCGATCATGCGGCCGCGGGCATCGGTGTCGAGATGGCGCAATCCGGTCACGATGCCGTTGATGCAGCGCCAGCGCGCCACCGGAGGGCCGAAGCGATCGCGAATGCCCGCTTCGAGTTCCAGGCATACGCCGAGTTCCTGGCCGAGCAGGGCGTTGGCATCCGTCCGGTCGCTCTCGCCGTGGCGCGGCACGTAATCCTTGCCTTGCTGCACGACCCACGCGGAGCGCCGGTCGCGTGCCAGCAGGCGGTAGCGGAAGGGGCTACCCACCGCCTCTTCGCCTTCGAGTTCCAGCAAGCGCAAGGCGGGCTCGTCGCGCCATAGCGGCATGCTGGCGCTGATCAGGGAGGCGGCGATGGGTTCGTCGGGCTGGATGCGCATGGCGGTGCCTTTCCTCAGGCGGCTTCGCCCAGCGCGAGGATGGGCGGGTCGCGGTAGGTCTCGTCGATCGTGTAGCCCTGGCTGCGCAGTTCCGCTTCGGCGCGCGGGCGCAGGTGCCTGTAGCTGGCGAGCTTGGCGGGAATCAGCTCCTTCCAGCGCTTCATGTCTGCGACGTTGCGGAAATATCCCCAGAAGTAGGATGCCTCGTTTTCGAGTTCGATGGCGAACATGTAGACCCCACCGCCCTTGGAATTGCGCAGGGCGGGTTCGTCGATGGCGCGTACGGTCATGTACACGCCGTCCGCCCAGAATTGCCAATAGGGCAGGTGAAGGTTGATTTGCATCCACTGGTCCAGCGAAGGCACCAGTGCGGGATCGAGCGCATAGCCACCAGGTTTGGAAAGGGAATAGCGGATGGCCTCCAAGCCTCGAAGTCGAGGTTCTGTGGGCAGGAGATGCCGCCGCCATCCCGCCCGCAGGATGTCGTCGAACAGCGCGAACAGCCTGTCACGGGCGAGCGCGTGCGGGACACGCTCTCCGTCCATCGCGAAGGCTCGGATATTCCACGAGTAGATGCCCTCTTCGGGAACTTCTGGGTCGCTGGTACCCATTACGCCAGAAACTCGCGGAATGTCGAAGCTGTACGCGCCTTGCAGGTAGCGCACACGGCCAAGCGCGTCGAGCGGCCATTTGCGCTTGTAGAAATGGATCCCCACAGGTTTGCGATCCATGCGCGCGCCAGCGGCGCGCAGGTCGAAGTTCCTGGGGTCGCCGAGCGTAATCGTGAAGGGAGAGTCGGCCATGGCTTGATGGGGGCGGAAGAGGAGGGAATGGTGACTGCCGCGCCTCCAGAGGATGAGGAGCGCTGATGCGCCGACGCCGCCCGCGGCGGCCCCTGCCAGAAGCAAGCGTCGGCGCCCCGGGTACGGACATGCGTCAGGCATACCGGTTCCCCAGGATGCGCAACTCATCCAGCATGCGGCTTTGGCATCGACCGCACATCAGCTTGTGATATTGATCCGCCGTGTCACTGATCCATTCCATGCGTTCGCGGTAGTCAAACAACCGGATGCCCGGTGGCGCGTCGGAGCGCCACTCCGGATCCTCCACGAACTCGCTCGCACTGAAGCTGAGTTGCATGCGGAACGTGAGCGGCGTGCCCTTGCTGTTCATGGGCATTCCCATCTTGCGGGCTCTCTCGAGCTCCTTCTGGACCTTGGGATTGCCGTAGATCAGGCCCTGCAATACCTCGCCCTGTTCGTGGCGTGCCATCGCCCAGAGGTGTTGCATGGCAAGGGCCGCCTTCCCTTTATCGCTCGTCTCGGCTTCGAAGGCCTTCCAGCCGTCGATGGCCTCGCGCATCAGCGGCGCCAGGCGCAGCTGGCCGATGGGCGCGCCCAGGGTTGCGCTGTTCTCATCGAAATTCCAGGGGATGTTGGGCACGGCTTCG
>JAKBNS010000152.1 GCA_021830925.1 Pseudomonadota bacterium
CGGCGCGCGAAAAAAAAGGCCTCGCATCGCTGCGAGGCCTTTTTCATCGTCCCACCGCGAACGGCGGGACGGCGGCCGTGGTCGCTCTCAAGTAACCGCCGGGCCGCCCCAAGGTTGCTTGACCCCCCTGGGGGGCGGGTCGGGCGCAGCCCGGCCCTGGGGGCCCACTCAAGTAACCGCCGGGCCGCCCCAAGGTTACTTGACCCCCTCGGGGGGGTAGGCTGGGCATAGCCCAGCCCTGGGGGCGATCAGATGGCGCGGATGTTCGTCGCCTGCGGGCCCTTGGGGCCGTCCTTGACCTCGAACTGCACGCTCGCGCCTTCGGCCAGCGTGCGGAATCCGCCGTCATTGCGGATTTCGCTGTGGTGCGCGAACAGGTCCTTGCCGCCGTCGTTCGGAGCGATGAAGCCGAAGCCCTTGCCGTCGTTGAACCACTTCACGATACCGGTCTGAATAGCCATGGTGTTTCCTAGCAAATGAAAGATGGACAAACCTACTCCGCAAGCCACCTCGGCATACGGAGACAGAAACACTCAAGAACTATCAGCTGGGGGCGAAGCTGGAGCGAGCCGCTCGCGAAACTGGGCCCTGGAAAGGCCGGCGGGGCTGCAGACGAGACCTTGGACGAACGGTCTTGTGCGAATCTATCCGAGACAGTGTAGCACGAACCATGGCGCGCGGCGCGCGTCGACCGACCCCGGCGCGGCGTCGCGGCAAGTTGTCCGCCAAAACCTCTCACGATTTCGCCATTTCTCGCGAACTTTTTTCGGGCGAGGCGCAGCCGATGTCGAAATTCGACAAAAGATGCCGAGCCTTTCCAAGCAAAATTTCCGCAAGATACGTCCCTTGCGAGATCCGCCATGCTCAACGCCCCCGATGCGCACCTGCAGCTGCCTCCCGAAGCCCCGGCATCCCAGGCCCGCCGCGGCCCGACCCAGACCTTCCTCACCCACGCCGCGCGGAGCAAGGCCTTCCACGGCTTCGTCAACCCGCCGATCTATCGAGGCTCCACGGTGCTGTTCGACACCATGGACGACCTGGTCCACGGCCGGGCCGAATTCACCTATGGACGCAAGGGCAACCCGAGCATGCGGGCGCTGGAGGACGCCTGGTCGGAGTTGGCGGGTGCCGCGGGCACCATCCTGTGCGGCTCGGGACTGGCCGCCATCACCACCGCGCTGCTGAGCGTGGCCGGCGCGGGCGAACACCTGCTGGTGTCCGATACGGTCTACGGCCCCGTGCGCGAGCTCTGCGACGGGCTTCTGCAGCGCTTCGGCGTCGCCGTGACCTACTTTCCCCCGGATCCCGGGGAATCCTTCGGGGATTATTTCCGGGAAAACACCGTGGCGGTCTACCTGGAATCTCCCGGTTCGCTCACGATGGAGATCCAGGATGTCCCCGGCCTGGCGAGGATCGCGCATGAGCGCGGCGCCTGCGTGCTCATGGACAACACCTGGTCGACCCCGCTGTTATTCGATGCACATGCGGCCGACGTGGATATTTCCATCGAAGCCGGGACCAAATACCTGGGTGGTGCCTCGGACCTGCTGCTGGGGGTGGCCAGCGCCAACCTGGAATATTGGCCTCGACTTATAAAGACCCATCGCATGCTGGGGTGCATCGCCGGCCCCGAGGACGTATTCCTGGCCCTGCGAGGATTCCGCACCCTGGATTTGCGCATCCGCGAGTCCGGCAGGCGCGCGCTGGAGCTGGCGCAGTGGCTACGTTCCAGGCCCGAGGTGCAGACCGTGCTGCATCCGGCGCTTGCGCAAAGCCCCGGGCATGCCTATTGGAAACGCGACTATCATGGCGCCAGCGGCCTGTTCTCGGTCGTCCTCAAGCCCGTTTCCCGACAGGCTCTCGCGGGAATGCTCGACGGACTTTCGCTATTCGGCATGGGATATTCCTGGGGCGGTTTCGAAAGCCTGGTGACCCCGATCGACCACGATCTCGTGCGCACCGCGACGGCGTGGGCGCATGGCGGTCCGACCTTGCGTCTTTATATCGGTCTGGAGGATGTCGAGGATTTGAAGCAGGATCTCGTCGATGGATTTTCCAGGCTGGCCGAAAATCCCTGAGTCGAGCATGAACGAACCACGGAGCACGAACATGAACCATTCCCGGAAAACTCCCATCGCCAACGATTCCGCCGCCGATACCGCGCCGCGGGCGCAAGCCCCGATGCTGCCCGGACGCCGCACGCTGCTGGGCGCGGCGAGCCTGGGCGCGCTCGGGCTGACGGGGCTGACGAGCCTGCCGGCCTTCGCCGACCCCGCCGGCCTGTGGAAGCGCGTCCAGGCCCGCAAGGAACTGCTGGTCGGGCTGGAAGGCACCTACCCCCCGTTCAACTACGTGGACAAGCACGGCGAGCTCACCGGTTTCGAGGTGGAATTCGCCAAGGCACTGGCGGCGCAGATGGGCCTGAGCGCAAAATTCGTGCCCACGCCCTGGTCGGGCATGCTCGCGGGCCTGGACTCCGGCCGCTTCGACGTGGTGATCAACCAGGTCACCATCACGCCCGATCGCGAGAAGAAGTATCTGTTCAGCCAGCCCTACACGGTCTCGGGGGCGCAGATCCTCGTGCGCAAGGGCGACCAGACCCGGTACGCGAGCATCGCCAGCCTGACCGGCCGCCTGGTGGGCGTGGGGCTGGGCACCGATTACGAGGCCTGGCTGAAGAAGAACGCACCCAAGGTGCGCATCCAGACCTACTCGGGGATCAACACGGCGCTGCAGGACCTGGAGATCGGTCGCGTGGACGCCATCATCAACGACCGCCTGGAGTCCGCCTACCTGCTCAAGCACACCGACGGCCGCGTGGTCGCCGCCGGGCAACCCTTCTCGAAGCAGTACTCGGGCATCGCGATGCGCCTGGGCCATCCGCAGCTGCAGGCGCACGTGGACGCGGCGCTGCAAGCCCTGCGCAAGGACGGCAAGCTGGCCGCGATCTCCGACAAGTGGTTCGGCATGGACATCAGCCGCTGAACCATGAATCCCGGTCTGGAACTGGTCTGGGAATCCCTCCCCATGCTGGCCCGGGGGGCCGGCTACACCGTCGGGCTGAGCGTGGGGAGCATGGCCATCGGGCTGGCGATCGGACTGGCGGTGGCGCTGGCGCGCCTGTATCCCTTGCCGGGGCTGAGCCAGCTGGCCTCCTTCTTCGTCTCCTTCATCCGCGGCACGCCGCTGCTGGTGCAGCTGTTCCTGATCTATTACGGCCTGGGGCAGCTGGGACTTCGCCTCGACCCCATTCCCTCGGCGCTGCTGGGTTTCAGTCTGAACATCGGGGGCTATACCTCGGAGATCATCCGCTCGGCCATCCTCTCGGTGGACCACGGACAGTGGGAAGCCGCGCAATCCATCGGCATGTCGCAGCCGCTGACCCTGCGCCGGGTCATCCTGCCGCAGGCCGCGCGGGTTGCGCTGGCGCCGCTGGGCAACAGTTTCATCAGCCTGGTCAAGGACACCTCGCTGGCGGCGACCATCCAGGTGCCCGAGTTGTTCCGACAGGCCCAGTTCATCACCGCGCGCACCTTCCAGGTGTTCACCATGTACCTGGCCGCGGCCGCGATCTACTGGGTCCTGTCCAGCGTGCTGGCACGCTGGCAGACCGGACTGGAAACCAGGTTCTCCGCGCATGTGCGGCGCGGATGAGGAATGCGCACCGCCATGCATGACACGATGATCGAGATCAAGGGCCTGCGCAAGAACTACGGCGACACGGAGGTGCTGCACGGCATCGACCTCGACGTGCGCAAGGGCGAGGTGGTCGCCGTCATCGGCCCCAGCGGTTCGGGCAAGACCACGCTGCTGCGCTGTCTGAACTGCCTGGACGAGCCCACCGCCGGCACCCTTCGCGTGAACCAGGTGATGATCGATGCGGCGCATCCGCTCAGGCGCCAGAAGGCCGCGGTACGGGAACTTCGCCAGCACGTGGGCTTCGTGTTCCAGAACTTCAACCTGTTTCCCCACCGCACGGCCTTGCAGAACGTGGCCGAGGGTCTGACGTACGTGAAAAGGCAGCCGCGTGCCACCGCGCTGGACAACGCGCGCGCCATGCTCGCCAAGGTGGGCCTGGACGACAAGCGCGACCTCTACCCCTCGGCGCTCAGCGGAGGCCAGCAGCAGCGCGTGGCCATCGCGCGAGCGCTGGCGATGAACCCCGACGTGATCCTGTTCGACGAGCCGACCTCGGCGCTGGACCCGGAGCTGGTCGGCGAGGTGCTCACGGTCATGCGCGCGCTGGCCGCGGAACACCGCACGATGGTGGTGGTCACGCACGAGATGACTTTCGCGCGGGAGGCGGCCGACCGCACGGTGTTCATGGACGGCGGAGCCATCGTCGAGCAGGGCCCGTCGAGGGAATTGTTCCTCGCGCCGAGCCAGGCGCGCACCCGCAAGTTCCTTGGCCGCCTGATGGAAGGCCGCTGAAGGTCGCACCATGGACAAGTTCGACCGCGAGATCCTGCGCCAGTTGCAGCGTGACGCCGACGTGCCCATCGCGCGCATCGCCGAGACCATCGGCATCTCTCCGGCTGCCTGCTGGCGGCGCTTGCAGCGCCTGCAGGAGACCGGCGTGGTGCGCGGCAAGGTCGCCATCCTCGACGACGCGAAGCTCAACGCCGGGGTCACGGTGTTCGTGTCCATCCGCACCAGCGACCACTCGGCGGCCTGGGTCAAGTCCTTCTCCACCGCGCTGGACGATATCGAGGAAGTCGTCGAGATCTACCGCATGAGCGGAGACGTGGACTACCTGCTCAAGATCAAGGTGCCGGACATCAAGGCCTACGACGCGATCTACCGCAAGATCATCGAGCGCATGCATTTCCTCGACGTCAGCTCCAGCTTCGCGATGGAGCAGATCAAGTCGACCACGGCGCTGCCGCTGTCCTACCTCGAACTGGACTGAGCGCTCGCGCGTCGCGCGCCACATCCTGACACAGCGCCTCGGCCGGCCGCACCCTAGGATGCATGGCTCGGCGGCCAAGGGGGGATGCGGCCGCCCATCGCGCAGGATCAGGAATGAGCCCACAACAACCGCAAACCGGTGGCCCACGCGGCCGCCTCGCAGTCGTCATCGTGGTGGCCGCGCTGGCCGTGGTGATCGCCGGCGCTTCCGGCTGGCTGCTCGGGCGCCAGCGCGGCGCGCCGCACGGCACCTTGCCCGTGCTGTTCGACGCGCCGCAGTTCCGCGGCCTGATCAACCAGAACGGCGTACAGGTATCGTCGGCGCAGTTTCACGGCAAGGTGCAGGTGGTGACCTTCCTGTTCCCCTACTGCAATACCTACTGCCCGGTGGAGGCCGCGCATCTGGTGGGTTTCGAGAACCTGCTCGCCGCCACGCCGCTGGCCTCGAAGGTCGACGTGGTCGCCTTCGACGTCGATCCCGGCGGCACCGGCCCGCGCCAGATGCGCGCCTTCCTGCGGGAATACGGCTGGAACCCGGCGAAGCCGCAGTGGCAATATCTGACCGGCACGCCGAGCCAGATCCGGCGCGTGGTCACCCGCGGCTACCACGTGGACTACCAGAAGGTGCCCGATTCCGACGCGGACTCCGCAGCGTCCGCCGCATCCGGCAGCCAGGCCACGCCGGCGCTGGCGGTGGCCGGCGAGGATCCCCAGCCCATCGTGGCCAATCCGCTGGCGGATCGCGCCCACGTCCACTACGACATCACCCATGAAGACGTGATGATGATCGTCGATCCCCAGGGACACGTGCGCAGGATCTACGACCAGGCCGATGCGGTGGGCGGGACGCGCCTGCTGCGCGACGTACGGGCCGTGCTGGCCTCCTCGCGCTGAGGCCATGCGCGCCGGCCCGGGCAGGGCCTCGGCGCGGACCTTCAGTCGCCTGGGGGAGCGCCCGCCGCGCCCAACACCAGCACCGCGTTGGTGCCGCCGAACGCGAAGGAATTCGACAGCATGGTGCGCGCGGCCACGCCGTCGCGGGCCGCGTTGGGCACGTAGTCCAGATCGCAGGCCGGATCCGGCGTTCGCAGGTGCATCGTGGGCAGCGCCGTCCCGTGCTGCAGCGCCAGCAGCGACAGCACGCACTCCAGCGCCCCCGCGGCCCCCAGCAGGTGGCCGTGCAGGGCCTTGGTCGCGCTGATCGGGATGCGCGTCGCGCGCTCGCCGAACACCGCCTTGATCGCCGCGGTTTCCGCCACGTCGTTGGCCGGGGTCGCGGTGCCATGCGCGTTGATCATGTCGATGTCCGCCGGGCCGATCGCCGCGGATCGCAACGCCGCGTGCATGGCCGCGGCCTGGCCCTCGACGCTCGGGCGGGTGATGTGGGCGACGTCGGTGCTCAAGCCGTAGCCGAGGATCTCCCCGCAGACCGTCGCCCCGCGAGCGAGCGCCCGGTCCCAGGGTTCCAGCACCAGCATCGCGGCGCCTTCGCCCAGCACCATGCCGCTGCGCTCGCGCGCGAACGGCTTGCACGATGCGGCCGGATCGTCGGGATCGACGTTCGCGACGGTGCGCAGCGCTTCCCATGCCTTCAGCGAACCGAAGGACAGCGGGGCCTCCGCGCCTCCGGCGATGGCCAGGTCCAGGCTTCCGCCGGCAATGCGCAGCCACGCCTCGCCGATGGCCACCGCCGACGAGGAACAGGCGGTCGAGTAGCTCAGGCTCGGGCCGAGCAGGCCATGCTCCTGGCTGATCCAGGCGGCGGGAGCGTTGTGCATGCCCAGCAGCACGGTGTAGGGCTTGATGCGCTCCGAGCCCTGCCCGTACAGCGTCTGGTAGCCCTCGTCGTTGCTGATGCTTCCGCCCATTCCGGTTCCCACGAACACGCCCGCCCGCTCGCGTTCGCAAGCCTCCAGACAGGCTCCGGCAGCGCCCACCGCCTGCCTGGCGGCGAGCGCGGCGAACTGGCTCACGCGATCGAGCATGCGCAACCTGGGTGGATCGAAATCGTCGCTGGCATCGAAGTCCTCGACCGTGGCCGCGATCGGCGACAGCAGGCGCCGGGCGAACGGCGCGTCGATGCGGCGAACCCCGGATCGTCCCGCGCGCGCACGGGCGTACACCTCGGCCGTGGAGCGGCCCAGCGGGCTCAATACGCCCATGCCGGTGACGGCGACCCGCCTCATGGCCGAGCCGGCCCCCGCCCGCCGTGCGCGTCGGGCCTTGCCGCGGCCTCGCCGGCATGCTGCTGCGCGATCAAGCCATCGATGTAGGCGGCCACGTCGCCCAGCGTGGGCAGGGGCACCGGCTCGGGCGGAAAGGCGATGCGAAACACGTCCTCCGCGCTGAACAGCAGTTCGGCGGCCGCGAGCGAATCGATGCCCAGGCTCTCCAGCGTGGCCTCCGGAACCAGGGCTTCGGGGGCGAGCTTGTAGTCCTTGACCAGGATCGCGCTCAGGCGCTCAAAGGTTGTCGTCATGGCGTTTTGTGCGGGAAGCTCCATCGACCTGGGGCTGAAGGGATTGCGAGAGTAGGCGCGTCTGCGGCGACGCCGTCCGGGCCTGGAGGATGTCGCGGGTCTTGCCGCTCCAGCCCGCGCCGCGGGTCAGCAAGCCCGGCCAGATCCGGGCCGCGCCCAGGCCCAGGGCGGAGGTCGCCGGGTGCATTGCCGCATGGGCGAAGGCCGCGGCGATGCGCAGGCGCGGAACGAACTGGCGCTTCCAGGCCGCGGCGTAGCGCGCGGCCGCCTCGCGTTGCCAGCTCGCGCTTGCCGCTGCATCGCGCGGCGGCCGGCCCCGACCGGCGAGTTCGAGCAACTGGGCGCTCAGCAGCCAGGCCGATTGCAGGGCCATGCTCATTCCCTCGCCCACGATCGGATGGGCCTCGCCCGCCGCGTTGCCGATACGAAACAGGGCGTCGTCGCCGCGCAGGCGGATGCCCGGGTCGAGCGGCCCGGCCGCCAGCCAGGGCCCCTGGCGGCTTGCCCCGGCCAGCGCCGTGCGCACGCCCAGGCAGGCTTGCGCGAGCCAGGACTCGACCGCCTCCCCGGCCCGAAGTCCGGGCTGTGCGCGTCGGCACACCTCGAGCCGGTCGCGGCGCACGCAGCAGGCCACGGTCGTGATCCCCTCCTCGGCCAGCACCATGCCGCCGTAGCCGCCGTCCAGGGCGAGCACCGACAGCACCCCCTCCTGCAGCGCCGCCCCGCGGAAGTTCGCCTTGAAGGCGAACAGGTCCGAGGCCCGACGCCGGGTTCGTCGCCGGGCCAGGCCCGACGGCAAGGCCTCCCACGAGCCGTTGGCGGCGACAGCCACGGGCGCGCGCAGGCTCGACCATTCCTTCGATTCGACGGCGCGGACCTGGACATGCCAGTCACCTGCCCCACCGCGCACGCCTTGCACGGCCCAGGGTTGCAGCAGGGTCACGCCCGCGGCAAGCGCCTGGTCGCGCAACAGCGTGTCCAGGGTCTCCCGCCCCAGCGCGCGCCCCCAGCGCCGGCCCTCGACGGCGCCCGGCGGCAAATCCGCGATGACCTGATCGTCCCCGCGCAGCAGGGCCATATGGGTCAACTCGGGCCCCGCGGCGCTGCGGTAGGCCTGGCCGACCCCGAGCGCGTCCAGGATGGACAGGTTGCTCGCCGCCAGACACTCGCCGCAGACCTTGCGCCGCGGAAAGTCCTGTTTGTCGATCAGGGCCACCGACCAGCCCGCGCGTCCCAGCAGGGTCGCGGCCGTCGAACCCGCAGGCCCGGCCCCGATGACGATGGCGTCGAAATCGGTGCGCATCAGCCCGGCCCCTCTCGCACCGCATGGAAACAGTGGCTGAAGGCTCCCGCGGGCCGTTCGCGCAATGTCCACGCCGATCCGTCCGCCGGCCACAGCGCGGACAGCTCCCGGCCGCGGAACCCGGCGTGCACGCTCAGCACCGCGTCCTCGCGCGTGACGGCGTTCGCCCCGATGGCTCCGATCAGGTGCGAGGCCACGAGCGCGGACCTCGCGCGGCGCGGCTCGCAGGCCACGAAATGGTCGCATCGAGCCGCCACCGCCCGCAGCAACCCGGCCAGTTCCCGCTCCGGGAAGTGATGCAGGAACAGGTTGGCCACGATCGCGTCCCAACGCGGCCCGGAGCCGCCCGCGTCGGCGCGCGGCTCCGCCGCCGCCCAGTCCAGCACGTCGGTCCGGCTCGTGGTCGCGGTCCAGCCGAGGCTGGCGTATCGGCGCAGCGTCGCGGGACCGACCAGCGCCTGGCGATCCAGCAGGGTCAGTTCGACGCGCGGCCAGCGCGGCGCCAGCGCGCGCGCCACGCGCAGCATCAGGCTGCCGTCGCCGGCACCAAGCTCGAGCACGCGCAGCGCGCGCCCCCGCGGCAGGGCCCATGCGCGCAGGATGCGCGACAGCATGGAGCAACTTCCCATGACCCGATGCACGCGTCGCAGGTCGCGCCGCGAGCGCATCGCGTCGGGGTCGTCCTCGGCCAGTCCGTCCAGGGTCTCGGCCTGAACGATGCGCGGCAGCGGCTTCATGCGCCGACCTCGTCGCCGACCCGAAGCAGGGCTCCGTGGCAGCTGAATCCTGCGCCGAAGGACGACAGCCACCACCAGCCGCGCGGCGCGTCGTCGGCCAATGCGGCCTCCAGCACGAAATACACGAAGGCGCTGGACAGGTTGCCGTACTCGCGAAGCATCGCCGCGCTGTAGCGCAGGTCGTGGGACGACAGGCCGAGCCCGCGCTCCAGCTCGAGCAGCACGTCGCGCCCGCCGGCATGCATGATCCAGGTGGCGATGTCGCCGGCTTCCAGCCCCGCGCGCGCCAGCACGGTGTCGAGAATGCGCTGCGCGTGCCCGGCGGCCAGCACCGGCACGCCGCGGGTCAGGATGTTGCGCAGCATGCCGTCACGCTGCTCGAACATCAGCGCCTCGCGCTCGTCCGGCTCGATCAGCGTCATGGCGTCCTTCCACGCGATGCGCGGCCCGTCGCTGCCCGGCGCGTTCGAAAGTACCGCGGCCCCTGCGCCGTCGCCGAACAGGCAGGCGCTGATCAGCACGCCGGGGTCGTCATCGAGGTACATCGCCGCGCTGCACACCTCCACGCAGATCGACAGCACGTGTTCGGCCGTGCCCGCGGCCAGCAGCCCTCGACCCAGCTGCATGTTGGGCAATGCCGCGCCGCAGCCCTGGCCGACGAGATCGAAGGCCTGCACATCGCGGCGCAGGCCCAGCCGCTCCACCACGTAGCCCGACAGGCCGGGGCACAGATAACCGGTGCAGGTACTGACCACCACGGCGCCGATGTCCGCCGCCGCGAGTCCGGCGCGCGCGAGCGCGCGCTCGGCAGCCTGCGTGGCGAGCACGGGGGCATGCTCGCCAAAGCGCCGAGCGAGAACGTTCGGCTCGATGGCGAACACGTCCTCCAGCGCGGTCAGCGCGAGGTGTCGAGCCTCCATGCCGTTGTCGCGCAGCAGGACCCGGCCGGCGATGAAGTGCGAGCGCGCATCGAGCCTGGCGAACCAGTCGGATTGCAGGAACGCGTCGTGGCATTGCGCCTTGGTGTAGCGCCCTGGTGGCGCTGCCGTTCCGATTCCGCGAAAGTACATGGATCGATCGCCCTCGAAAGGTTCCGGCAACGGCTCCGGATCGCCCGCCCCGCGCCGGGTACGCCGACCCGCGGCTTCCGCGCGCAGGCGCCGGGCCACGCTGCGCGACGGAGTCGTCGGGCCCCATCCTGGACACCGATCGGGTCCAGGGTATCAAGCTTTGCACCATCCCGCGATGTCAGGATGCGACGATCGATGGCGCGATTGCACTTCCCCTGCGCCCCTCCGGGGAAGCTTCGCGCGAAAGGTGGCCATGCCCCTGGACGACAAGCGCCCGTCGCATGCGCCGGCCGCCGCGATCGCCGAGCTAGCGCCACACCACCAGACCGTTTTCAGTCGCGCGCTGGTCGACTTGTGAGACACCCCTGCGGCCTCCTGGCCCGGGTTCATGGGGTGGGGCGTCGGATGGAGCATCCCCGACCAGGGCGAATCCGGGCACTGGACGATCGCGCTGGATGGCATGAACCTGGGTTCCGGCCCTCGCCCGGGTCCCGTAGCGACAGGATCTCATTGACCTAGCTAGGCTAGGCTAGAATAGAAGACCGATTTCAGCACTTCAGGAGGCCCCGTGCACACCGTCAACATGTTCGATGCCAAGTCTTCGTTGTCGCGCCTGGTCGAGGCCATCGAGCAAGGCCGTGAACGGGAGATCGTGATCGCTCGCAACGGGCGACCCGCAGCGAAGCTCGTCGCGGTGGATCAGCAGGATCCGGGCGCGCGCATCGGCATCGCCAAGGGCCGTTTCGAAGTCCCCGAAGACATCGACGCGCACAACGACGAGGTGGCTCGCCTCTTCGGCGTGGCGACGGCACCATGAACCTGCTGCTGGATACCCATGTTGCGCTGTGGGCCATCGCCGACAGTCCCCGGCTCGCGACGCGGGCGCGCGAGCTGATCAGTGCGCCGCGCTCATCGGTCTGGATCAGCGTGGCGACGATCTGGGAGATCACGATCAAGCATGGGCTCGACCGCGGCGACATGCCCGTGACGGGCCGCGATGCCCTGCGCTACTTCCGCGATTCCGGGTATCGTGTGCTGGCCATCGAGCCCGAGCATGCCGCCGCCATCGCTGAACTTCCGCCCCATCATCAGGACCCGTTCGACCGCATGCTGATCGCGCAGGCCCTGACCGAGCCGATGCGGCTGATCACGCACGATGCCACGGTGGCTCGATACAGCGACACTATCGTCCAGATCTGAACCAGGACCACGCGCGCGAACAGCCGGGCACGCGAGACACAAAGGCCTTGCTGCCGTCATCAGCGGCGCTGGTCCAGCCCCCGATGGCCACTTCAGACTCCCCGCCGAGAACTGCCCTCATTTTTTGAATTTGCACAACACCTTGAAGTATGCGATGAACAGACGCGACGTGATGGCTCGTGGATTGACGGCCTCGGCTCTTGCTGTCGCCTTGCCCTCGCCTGCTGCGATGGCAGATCCGGGGATGAAATCGAACGTCGCAGTGCAATTCGCGAAGACCCTCAGCGACCACGATATCGAGGCTTTCGCTGCCTTGTTTTCGCCGGTCTATGTCAACCATCAGTTCAGCGCAGCGAGCCCACGCCCGCCGGTCGGCCTGTCGGCAAAAGCACTTACCGTCAACCTGTTCCATGCGCGCCTGAACGGCATGGCAAATCTCAAAGTCGTCGCGGAAAAGATCGTCGTCGACGGCGACAGTTGTGCGGCCAATTTCATCTATGAAGGCACGCATACCGGCCTGTACATGGGTGTGCCCCCGACCGGCAAACATCTGCGATTCTCTTCCTGCGACATCTTCAGAGTCGAACATGGACTGATCGTCGAACACTGGGGCATGGGAGATATCGCCGGCCTGATGGCGCAGCTGAAGGGGTAGTCTGAGCCCCCCTGGGTTTTGCGGGCGGTACGGGATGCCGAAGGCGCGGACCTGCGCGCGTAACATGCCTCGGCAGCTTGCCGCCTGGCCACGCTCGCCCTCCTTGGACACCCGGGGTCGGAACCCGACGCAATGACCGAATGCAGAACGAGGCTTGATCGATCTGGTCAGCCGCTGCACCCGGACGTTCCCCGGCTTGCAGCGGTACGACGAAGGCCTGCTCAGGCTACCGCTCAGCCACCCCGGAGGTGTGCTGCCAAGTCTTCAGCAGGCCCGCGAACATATCGCCACGCCGAAGCGCGACGTGCGGAGTCGCGGCGATGCGAGCGACCTGTTCGCTCAGGAACGCGGCGTTGCTGTTCGTCGGCTTTCTCCACCGCAACAATCGCCTTGTCGACACAGTGGGCCGCCCGGTCATCAACGACGTCGGACTCGCTGCGCTGACGCTGCTGGTCGCCGGATCGGCTCCGCAGGACAAGGACATCCCGATCCGCCTGATCATGCACATGATCGGGACGGCACCGGCACTCGCCGAGCGGGCGTGTAAAAGCCCCAGGCTTGTGACCTGGGGCTTCGAATGGTGGCTCGCCGAACAGGGCGAAACCGGGCACTGGGAAGTCGAGCTCACCGCATGAAGGGGCTGGATGAAGCCATGGACGCCCAGCCTACAATCGAAACCCCGTCCGTTCCATTCGGAGACCATGCCATGAGCGCCCGCCCGTCGGTGATCCTCGCCGCGCATCGCGCGGCCGTGCTCGGCATGGCACAGCGCCTGGGCGCTCGCAACGTCCGGGTGTTCGGCTCGATCGCGCGCGGAGAGGACACCGAGCACAGCGACGTGGACCTGCTGGTCGACGTACCCCGCGGGACGACCCTGCTCGACATGGTCCGCCTGCAACGCGCCATCGAGCAGGAGCTTGGCGTCTGCGTGGACGTTCTGACAGCGGGAGACTTCCCACCCGCTGCACGCGAGCGCATCGTTCAGGAAGCCGTTCCGCTGTGACGCCGGCGCTGCGTGATGGGGATCTGCTCGGGCACATCGTGGCGGCCGCCACGAAGCTGCTTCGCTTCACCGCAGACAAATCGGAAGCCGATTTCATGGCGGATGAGGTTCTCCAGGATGCGGTGATTCGCAATCTGGAGGTCATCGGCGAAGCGGTCACGAAATTGTCTTCCGAGCTCAAGGCCCTTCATCCCGATGTCCCATGGAGCGACATCGCCGGGATGCGCAACCGGCTCATCCACGGCTACGTGACGGTCAATCTCGAGATCGTCTGGGACACGGTCGCCACGGTTGTGCCCGCATTCCTTCACCGAATCCACGCTATCGCGGACGCGGTCCGCTGACCGGCCACGGCGCACGATAAAAAGCCCCAGGCTTGTGACCTGGGGCTTCGAATGGTGGCTCCCCGACCTGGGCTCGAACCAGGGACCTACGGATTAACAGTCCGGCGCTCTACCGACTGAGCTATCGGGGAACAAGCCCCACAGTATAAGGCGAATTCTCCCGGCTCGGCAAGGCCCGACGAAGGGTTCAATCCTGCGTCGCCGGCGACGCGAGCATGCGTTGCACGTAGCGTGCGATCAGGTCGACTTCCAGGTTCACCTCGGCGCCCTCGCGCAGCAGGTGCAGATTGGTGTGCTCGAGGGTGTGAGGGATCAGGTTGATGTGAATGAGCGCGCTGCCGTCGGCGCGGTCCTCCACGCGGTTGACCGTCAGGCTCACGCCGTTCACCACCACCGAACCCTTGTAGGCAAAAAAACTC
>JAKBNS010000107.1 GCA_021830925.1 Pseudomonadota bacterium
GCCGCTGCCCAGGCCCTGCATGGCGAAGGCGAAGTCGGCCAGCGCGTCGTGGTAGGCCAGGCCCTCGCGCGCCACGCACAGGCTGCGCGAGTCCAGTTCCGGCAGCGCGCCGCCGAAGGCGGCCGGGACGCAGTAGCGCAGCAGTCCGGCGCGGCCCAGCTCGCGCACCAGCGCGCGGCAGGCGGCGTCGGTGTCGTGGTGGTCGACGGGAAGGGCCCGCGCGCTCCAGTCGGCCACCGCGCGCCCGAGCTCGCGGTGCGCGGGCTCGAAAAAGGGCAGCTCCAGGTGGGCCTGGTCCATCGCGGCCTCAGTCACCCTGGAACTCCGGCTTGCGGCGCGCGGCGAAGGCCTCGAAGGCGCGCCGGAAGTCGCCGGTGAGCATGCACAGGGCCTGCGCCTGCGCCTCCGATTCGATCATCTCCTCGATGCCCATGGCCCATTCCTGGTTCACCATGGTCTTGGTCATGGTGTGCGCGAACCAGGGGCCGTCGGCCAGCTCGCGCGCCAGTTCCCGTGCCTTGTCCGGCAGCGCGTCGGCGTCGTGCAGGGCGTTGTAGAAGCCCCAGGCCAGGCCTTCGTCGGCGCGCATCGAGCGTCCCGTCATCAGCAGCTCGTTGGCGCGCCCCAGCCCGATCACCCGCGGCAGCAGGCCGCAGGCGCCCATGTCGGCGCCGGCCAGGCCCACGCGGGTGAACAGGAAGGCGGTCTTCGCCGCCGGCGTGGCCAGGCGCAGGTCGGAGGCCAGCGCGATCATCGCGCCGGCGCCGGCGCACACGCCGTCGATGGCCGCCACCACGGGCTGCGGAGCACGCCGCATGGCCTTGACCAGGTCGCCGGTCATGCGCGTGAAGGCCAGCAGTTCCGGGGCCGCCATGCGGGTCAGCGGCTCGATGATCTCGAACACGTCGCCGCCGGAGCAGAAGTTGCCCCCCGCGCCGCTCAGCACCACGCTGCGCACGTCGCTGGCGTAGGGGAGTTCGCGGAACAGGTCGCGCAGCTCGGCGTAGGAGTCGAAGGTCAGCGGGTTCTTCTTGTCCGGGCGGTTCAGCGTGATCGTGGCCACGCGCCCGTCCTCGCTGCAGGACCAGGCGAAATGCCGGGCGCGGTAGTCGCGCAGAGGCCGCTTGTGCGCGGCCATCGGGTTGTCGTTCATCGATGTCGTCCTTGGCTTGGTTCGCGGGTGCCTCACATGACCTCGCCGCCGGCCACCGCGATGGCCTGGCCGTGCACCGCCTCGGAGCCGGGCAGGCACAGCCAAGCCACCGTGTTGGCCACCTGGCCCGGCGTCACGAGGCGCCCCTGCGGGTTGCCCGCGGCCAGCTCCTGGCGCGCCTGCTCGCGGCTGCGCCCGGTGCGCGCGACGATGTTGTCCAGCGCCTCGTCGAGCAGCGGCGTGTCGGTGTAGCCGGGGCACACGGCGTTCACGGTGATGCCCTTGGCGGCGACCTCCAGCGCCAGCGCGCGGGTGAATCCGACCACGCCGTGCTTGGCCGCGCAGTAGGCGCTGACGTAGGCGTAGCCGGTCAGCCCGGCCGTGCTGGCGACGTTGACGATGCGCCCCCAGCGCGCGCGCAGCATGCCTTCCAGCGCCGCGTGGGTGCAGTTGTAGGTGCCGGTCAGGTTCACCGCCAGCATGTCCTGCCAGAGTTGCGGGTCGGTGCGGGTCAGCGGCGCGCTGCGCGCGATGCCGGCGTTGTTGACCAGGATGTCCACGGGCCCGCGCTCGGCGGCCGCCCGGCCCAGGCAGGCGGCCACCGCGGCGTGGTCGCGCACGTCCACGCACGCGCTGGCGTGGCCGGCGCCGGGCAGCGAGGCCTGGGCGCGTTGCAGGCGCTGCGCATCGGTGCCCAGCAGGGTGAGCACGGCGCCATGGCGCGCCAGCTCGGCGCAGACGGCCGCGCCGATGCCGCCGCTGGCGCCGGTGACCACCGCGTGGCGCCCTCGCAGCGGGGCCTGCCCGCTGTCGGGGACGGAGGGGGAGGCGGACATGGCGGCTTCTCCCGGCTCAGGCATTGAGGGCCATCTGCGCGGCGCGTTCGAGGTTGCGCTCGAGCTGGGTGCGCCCGCCCACGTAGGGGCGCGGCCAGGCGACGCCCGCGTAATGCTGCTCGGCGGCGGCGTGCAGGGTCCAGGCCGGGTCCGACAGGTGCGGACGGGCCAGGGCGCACAGGTCGGCGCGTCCGGCGGCGATGATGGTGTTCACGTGGTCGGCCTCGAAAATGTTCCCCACGGCGATGGTCGGCATGCCCAGTTCGTTGCGGATCTTGTCGGAAAAGGGAGTCTGGAACATGCGTCCGTACACCGGGCGCTCGTCCTTGCTCACCTGGCCCGAGGATACGTGCACGATGTCGGCGCCGGCCTCGCGGAACAGCGCCGAGATGCGCACCGCGTCCTCCGGCGTCGTGCCGCCCGGGACCCAGTCGTGGGCGGAGATGCGTACCGACATCGGGCGCCGCGCCGGCCAGGCCTCGCGCATGGCGCGGAACACCTCCAGCGGATAGCGGCAGCGGTTTTCCAGGCTGCCGCCGTAGTCGTCGTCGCGCCGGTTGGTCAGCGGGGAGATGAAGGAGGACATCAGGTAGCCGTGCGCGGCGTGGAATTCCACCATGTCGAAGCCCGCCGCGTCGGCGCGCCGCGTGGCGGCGACGAACTGGTCGCGTACGCGCTCCATGTCCTCGCGGCTCATCGCGCGCGGCACCTGCGAGACCCCCTCGATCAGCGGCAGCGCGGACGGCGCGATCAGCGGCCAGTTGCCCTCGGGCAGCGGCTGGTCGACCCCCTCCCAGGACAGGCGGGTCGAGCCCTTGCGTCCGGCATGTCCGATCTGCAGCCCGATGCGCGCGCCGGTGGCCGCGTGCACGAAGTCCACCAGGCGGCGCCAGCCGGCGGTGTGCGTGTCGTTCCAGATCCCGGTGCACCCCGGGGTGATGCGCCCGTCGGGGGCCACGCAGGTCATCTCGGTCAGCACCAGGCCGGCGCCGCCGAGGGCGCGCGCCGCGTAGTGCTGGAAGTGGAAGTCGCCCGGCATGCCGTCGGTGGCCGAGTAGGTGCACATGGGCGAGACCACGACGCGGTTGGCCAGCTGCATGTCGCGCAGGCTGAACGGCGTGAACATCGGCGGCACGGTGGGCGAGGCGGGGTCGTCGGGCAGACCGGCGCGGCGCTGGAACCAGCGGTCGAAGGACTCCACGTAGCGCGGGTCGCGCAGTTTCTGGTTGGCGTGGCCCACGCGCTGGCTGCCGGTGAGCAGCGAGAAGGCGAACTGCTCGGGCTCCATGCGCGCGTAGGTCTCGATGTTCTCGAACCAGGCCATGCGATTGCGCGCCGCGCTCTGCAGCTTCAGGGCCTCGACCTCGCGCTCGGCCTGGAAGCCGGCCAGGCGCTCGGGCACCGTGCCCTCGCTGGCGCCGAGCACCCGCGCCAGCGCGATGGCATCTTCCATCGCCAGCTTGGTGCCGGAGCCGATGGAGAAATGCGCGGTGTGCGCGGCGTCGCCGATGAGCACGATGTTGTCCTTGAACCAGCGCTCGCACAGCACGCGGTTGAACTTCTGCCATACCGCCGAGCCGCGCAGGTGGCGCGCGTTGGACACCAGTTCGTGGCCGTCCAGGCGCTCGGCGAACAACTGCTCGCAAAAGCGCAGCGACTGCTCCTTTTCCATGTTGTCCAGTCCGGCCCTGAGCCAGGTCTCCTCCGGAGTCTCGACGATGAAGGTGGACCAGTCCTCGTTGAAGCGGTAGGCGTGCAGGTTGAACCAGCCCCACTCGGTCTGCTTGAAGGCGAAGGTGAAGGCGTCCAGGCGCTTGCGCGTGCCCAGCCAGATGTAGCGGCAGCGGCGCACGTCGATGCGCGGGTTGAAGTGGGCCTCGTGGCGGGCGCGGGTGCGCGAGGCCACGCCGTCGGCGCCCACCACCAGGTCGTAGTCGCGCGCGTAGGCGTCGGGATCGCTGAACTCGTGTTCCCACACCATGCGCACGCCGAGTTCGGCGGCGCGGCGCTGCAGGATCTCCAGCAGCTTGATGCGGGCGATGCCGCAGAAGCCGTGGCCGCTGGAGGTGATCCGGCGGTCCTTGAAGAACACGTCGATGTCGTCCCAGTGGTGGAAATTGGCCTCGATCTGCTCCACCACCTGCGGGTCGGCCTCGCGGAAACCCTGCATGGTCTGGTCGGAGAACACGATGCCCCAGCCGAAGGTGTTGTCGGCCGCGTTGCGGTCGAACACGGTGATGTCGTGGGCCGGATCGGCCTTTTTCATCAGGATGGCGAAATACAGTCCGGCGGGGCCGCCGCCCAGGCATGCGATGCGCATCGTCGTCTCTCCGCTGGCCGACCCGCCCGGGCGCCTTTCGGGCGTCACGGCAAGTCGTTTACCAATAAGTAGTTGAACTATGAAGCAAAGGCCGAAAAAAACGCCCTCGTCCTGCCGGGCCCGCCGCGCGGCGGGCCTACGGCATCGAGGGGGCGAGCTGGTTCTTCAGGCTGCCCAGCAATTCATGCAATTCCGACAGGTGCTGCTCGCCCAGCGGGGCCAGCAGCGACACCACCCATTGTTCGTGTTGCGCGGCCATGCGCGCGAACTGCGTGCGCCCCTGGCGCGTGAGGCACAGGTGGTAGGCGCGGCGGTCGGTCGGGTCGTCGCGGCGTTCCACCAGGCCCTCGGCGACCAGGCGGTCGGCCAGGCCGGTGACGTTGCCGCCGGTGACCATCAGCAGCTTGGAGACTTCGCGCATGCGCAGCCCGTCGGGGTAGCGGTACAGCTGGGACATGAGGTCGAAGCGCGCCAGCGAGGTGTCGTACACCTCGCGCATGCGGGTGCGCAGCTCGGACTCCAGCAAGTTGTGGCAGGCCAGCAGGCGCAGCCACAGGCGCAGCGCCACATGGTCTCCGGGGGCCGCGGACTCGGCGGCTTCGGGGGATGGGGAGGGGGTCTTCGGCATGGACAGTTCGCTGGCCGCGCGAAGCAGCAGCGCAGGCGCGTCGGCACTGCGTAGTGTATCGGTAGCCCGCGGCGCGCCGCGCGATGGTGGCCGGTTCATGGCGAGTCCTTCAGCCGGAAGCGCTGCAGCTTGCCGGTCTCGGTGCGCGGCAGCTCGGTCACGAAACGGATCGCGCGGGGATACTTGTAGGGCGCGGCGTGGTTCTTGACGTAGTCCTGCAACTGGGCCACCAGGTCCTGGTCGCCCGCGAAACCCTCGCGCAGCACCACGAAGGCCTTGACGATCTGGCCGCGCGCCTCATCGGGCACGCCGATGACCGCGCAATCGGCCACCGCCGGATGCTCGAGCAGCACCGATTCGACCTCCGGGCCGGCCACGTTGTAGCCCGAGGTGATGATCATGTCGTCCACCCGCGCGTGGTAGTGGAAGTAGCCGTCGGCGTCCGCGTGGTAGGTGTCGCCGGTGAGGTTCCAGCCGTCGCGCACGTAGCGGGTCTGGCGTTCGTCGGCCAGGTAGCGGCAGCCGGTGGGGCCGCGCACCGCCAGGTATCCGGTCTGGCCGACGGGCACGTCGCGCATGTCGCCGTCGACCAGCCGCGCCTGGTAGCCGGGCAGCACCCGCCCCACCGCGCCCTCGCGGTAGTCCTCGGGAGAGGAGGCGATGTAGATGTGCATCATCTCGGTGCCGCCGACCCCGTCGTACATGCCGGCGTCGCTGACCGCCCGCCACTGCTGGCGCGTGGCCAGGTTCAGCGCCTCCCCCGCGGACACGCATTTGCGCAGGCTGCGCAGGCCGTCGCGATCGCCCAGCGCGGCGAGTTGACGGTAGCCGGTCGGCGAGGTCACGCAGATGGTCGCGCGGTGGCGCGCGATGGCCTCCAGCAGGCGAGGCGGCGTGGGGCTTTCCAGCAGCACGGTGGCCGCGCGCGCGTGCAGCGCGAAGCACAGCAGCCCGCCCAGGCCGAAGGTGAAGGCCAGCGGCGGCGTGCCGATGAACACGTCGTCCTGCGAGGGCTTGAGGCAATGGCGGGGGAACACCTCGCACATCGCCAGCACGTCGCGGTGCGCATGCACGCAGCCCTTGGGCACGCCGGTGGTGCCGGAGGTGAAGGCGATCAAGGAGGGGTCGTCGGCGGCGCTGTCGTAGGTCTCGAAGCCGGGGGAGGCGGCCGCCAGGCGCTGCTCGAAGTCAGCGTCGCCCACCAGCAGCACCTGGCGCAGCGTCGGACAGTCGGCGGCCGCCAGCTCGAGCTCGGCGTGCAGCGAGGCCGCGCACAGCGCATGGGATACCTGCGCCTGCTGGAGGATCTGGCGAAGTTCCTTGGCGCGCAGCAGGGGCATCGAGCCCACCGCCACGCCGCCCGCCTTCCACACGGCGAGCCAGCAGGCGGCCAGCCAGGGCGAATTGGCGCCGCGCAGCAGCACACGGTTGCCCGGTACCAGCCCGAGCTGCTCGCGCAGCACCCGCGCCAGGCGGTCGACCCGGTCCTGCAGTTCGCGGTAACTCCAGGCCTCGGACTGTCCGTAGACCGCGATGCGCTCGCCGTGGCCCTCGGCGACCGCGCGGTCGAGCAGTTCCAAGCAGGCGTTGAGACGAGGCGGAAAGTCCAGCCCTGGCCCGTCGAACAGCAGGCGCGGCCACTGCTCCGGCGGAGGCAGGTTGCGGCGTACGAAGTCGTCTTGCATGGCTCCCAGTGGAGCACGCGCAAGTCCTTTAGTCAAGAAAGGTTTATACCTAAACGATTTCCCCGCAGGGTGTCCGATGGGCTGGCCCCGAAGGCCTCGCGGTACTGGGCCGCGAAGCGGCTCATGTGCACGAAACCGTGGGCCAGCGCGACCTGGGTCACCGACAGTTCGCAGGCGGGATCGCACAGCGCGGCGCGTACGGCCAGCAGGCGCTGGCGCCGCGCATAGGCCAGCGGAGATACCCCGAAATGGCGCTTGAACGCGGCCTCCAGGGTGCGCGGACTCACGCAGGCGTCGCGCGCGATGGCGTCCAGGCTCAGCGCCTGGTCCAGATGGGCATGGATGTACTCCCGCGCGCGCCGCAGGCAGCGCTGGGTGGCGGGGCCTGTAGGTGCCATCGGCGCCGCCGGCGCTTCGTCGTCCGGCATGCGCAGCAGGGTGGTGAAGGCCGACAGCAGGAATGCCTCGATCGCCGCGCGTGCCGCCGCGTGGCGCATCCAGGCCTCGGCGTGGCGGTCCAGGTTGAGGATCAGGTCGAGCGCGGCCTGCCACCAGGCGCCCACCTCGGCGTCCTGCCGGCAGCGCGACAGCGCGAAGCGCGGCGAGGCGGAGCCCTCGCGCTCGCCGGTGCCCGCGTTGCGTTCCACCGCTCCGCGCGGCACACGCAGCAGGATCATCGAGCAATCCTCGCTCCAGCGCATCAGACTCACCGCGTGCGGCTGCAGCACGCTGAGGGTCTGATGGTCCACCCCCACCCGCTGCCCGTCGCAGTCGAGTTCGGCGCGTCCGCTGAGGGGGAGTTGCACCATGTAGAAGTCCCCGCGCGCGCCGGGGTCGATCAGCACCTCGGCCCCGTAGGCCAGCGCGTTCACCGTGATCTCTCCCAGCGCCAGCTGGTTGTGGCGCACCCGCAGCGGCTGTCGGCCGGGGTTGACCGCCAGGCGATGGGGCGAGAACACGGCGCCCATGCGCAGGCTGACCTCCTCGGGGTCGCTGCTGCGCAGGAAGGGAAAGCCGTCCAGCGGAAGCCGGCCGGCGGCTTCCGAAGCGGGAAGTTCCATGTCGTGCGGGCCTTGGGGCGCATGCGCCCCAAGGGGTGGCTGGGGATGCCGCGAAGTATCCATCAGCCCCCCAGCACCGGCTTAGGTGATATCCCTAGTCCACGCCAAGTTGGCGAAACTCCTGCGCAAATCGGATGCCCCGCGGCACCCGGTGCGCGCTTTGCGGATAGCGTGGCGGGCGCCCACGCGGCAGCATCCATGGCATGCACAAACCCTCGCCCCCATCCTCCGTCGACGTGCTGCTCGTGGGCAGCGGCATCAATTCCCTGGTCTGCGCCGCGATGCTGGCGCGGGAGGGGCGACGCGTGCACGTGCTCGAGCGCGAGCAGGTGCACGGAGGCTGCATCCGTACCGACGAGCTGACCCTGCCGGGCTTCGCCCACGACACCCTGTCCACCGCGCATCCGCTGTTCGTCGTGGGCCCGGCGCACGGGGAACTGGGCGATGCGCTGCGCCGGGCCGGCATGGAATACTGCAACAACGACACCCCCACCGGGGTGCTGATGCCCGATGGGCGCAGCCTGGTGCTGTCGACCTCGCGCGAGCGCAACCTGCAAGCCTTCGAGGCCTGCCAGCCGGGGGCCGGCGCCGCCTATGCGGCGGCGATGGCCGATGTGCAGGACAACGCGGAACTCGTGTTCGCACTGCTGGGCCAGGAGCTGTGGCGCTGGCCCACCGCCAGGATGCTCGCGCGCAAGGCCTGGAAACAGGGGGCCCTGCCACTGTCGGGCTTTTTCGGTGCGGCGCTGGAGCCGGCGCGCGCCTGGCTGGGGCGTGCTTTCGGCGACGCCGACGCGCCGGTGGCCGCGCTGCTGGCCCCGTGGACCCTGCACACCGGGCTGGGTCCGGATTCGCCGGTGTCGGCGCTGATGGACAAGGTGGTCGCCTTCACGCTGGAGGCCGTCGGAATGCCCCTGGTCAAGGGAGGCAACGCGGGCACCGTGCGTGCGCTGCGCAGCCTGATCGAGCAGGCCGGCGGCAGCCTGGAGACCAGCGCCGACGTGGAGCAGGTGCTGGTGCGGGGCGGACGTGCCTGCGGCGTGCGCCTGCGCGACGGGCGCGAGCTGGCGGCCTCCGACGTGGTGTGCAGCGTCACGCCGACCCAGCTGTATCTGCGCCTGCTGTCCGAGCAGAAGCTGCCGGCGGAAGTGCTGGAACAGGCGCGCGCCTACCGCTACGGCAAGGGCAACATGCAGATCCACCTGGCTTTGTCGGAGGCGCCGCGCTGGCCCGACGCGGCGCTGGGCAGCGCCACCTACCTGCACCTGAGCGGCGGCGCGAACGCCGTGTCGCGCGCGGTCAACGAGGCCGATCGCGGGCTGCTGCCGGCGCAGCCCACCATCTGCGTGGCCCAGCCCACCGCGGTGGACCCGAGCCGCGCGCCGCAAGGACGCCACATCCTGTGGATCCAGTTGCCCGAATGCCCGCGCGAGCCGCGCGGCGACGCGGCCGGCGAGATCCCCGTGGATTCCGCCGCGGGCTGGACCGAGGCACTGCGCGAGGCTTACGCCGAGCGGGTCATCGACGCCATCGCGCGCCACGCGCCCAACCTGCGCGCAAGCATCCTCGGACGCAGCGTGCTGTCGCCGGCCGACCTGGAACGCCTGAACATCAACCTGGTCGGCGGCGACCCCTATGGCGGCGATTGCGGGCTCGACCAGTCCTTCCTGTGGCGCCCGCTGCGCGGGCAGCGCAACCACGAGACCCCGATCGCCCACCTGTGGCACATAGGAGCCTCCACCCATCCCGGGCCGGGGCTGGGCGGCGCCTCGGGCTTCCACGTGGCCCGGCTGCTGGGCCGCCACTGACGCCACGCCCACGGCCCAGGCAATCTCCACCCTTCCGACCTTCCGATCAGGAGCCAAGCATGTCCGACCCACTTTCCGCCTTCGCCTCCGCCCTGGCCGCCGGCTCGATCCGCGTGGTCGACCTGACCCAGACCCTCAACGAGGAGTTCCCCCCGCTGCAACTGCCCCCGCAGTTCGGCCAGGTGTGGGGCTTCAAGCGCGAGCGCATCAGCCACTACGACGAGCAGGGCCCGGCCTGGTACTGGAACAATTTCTCCTGCGGTGAGCACACCGGAACGCACTTCGACGCGCCGGCCCACTGGGTCACCGGCAAGGACCACGCGGCCAACACCGTCGACACCATTCCGCCGCGGCGTTTCATCGCGCCGGCCTGCGTGGTCGATGCCAGCGCCGAGGTGGCGGCCAACCCGGACTGGCTGCTCGACGTGGATTTCCTGAAGGCCTGGGAGGCGCGCCACGGGCGCATCGACGCCGGGTCGTGGCTGGTGTTCCGCACCGACTGGTCGCGCCGCGTGAGCGACCCGGCCGCCTTTCTCAACATGCGCGAGGACGGCGCGCACACCCCGGGGCCCACGCAACAGACCGTGGAGTGGCTGATCCACGAGCGCGACGTGCAGGGCTTCGGCGTGGAGACCATCAACACCGATGCCGGCCAGTCCTACGCCTGGCCGCTGCCCTATCCCTGCCACACGCTGATGCACGGGGCCAACAAATACGGCCTGCAATGCCTGAAGAACCTGGACCAGCTTCCCGCGAAGGGCGCGCTGATCGTCAGCGCGCCGCTGAAGATCGAGCAGGGTTCGGGCTCGCCGCTGCGCGTGCTGGCGCTGGTGCGGGACTGAAGCCGCGAAGCTCGACACAACAACCCACGGAGACAAGATCATGGCAATCTCGACCACGACCCGCGTGCGCGCCACGCTGTGCGCGCTGGCCCTGGGGGCGGCCTGCGCGCTGCCCGCCGCGCATGCCGGCAACCTGGAGCCGGCGGGCATCAACACCGGCGGCACGAGCTTTTTCGACGGCTTCGGCGCCACCAAGCCGGGGCTGGCCTACCTGGGCTACTACCAGTACCAGCGCTACAACCGCATCGACGACAACAACGGCAACGCCTCGCCGGGGTTCAAGGACCCGAGCATCGACGTGTTCCTGATGCTCAACCAGCTGGCCTACACCACCGACAAGACCTTCTTCGGCGGCGACGCGCACCTGGGTTTCACCGGGCTGCTGCCCATCCTGCACTTCAACACCTCCTTCGGCGCGGGCTCGCCGGCCACGCTGGACTCGCAGGACGGCGTGGGCGACCTGACGCTGGGCGCCTACCTGCAGTTCAACCCGGTGATCAGCGGCGGGCGCCCGGTGTACTCGCAGCGCGTGGAGTTCGACGTGATCGTGCCCAGCGGGCAGTACAGCTCGAGCACCGACATCAACCCCGGCTCGGGCTTCTGGTCGCTCAACCCCTACTGGGCGGGCACCTGGCTGCCCACGCCCAAGACCGAGATCAGCTGGCGCCTGAACTACCTGTACAACCTGTCGAACAAGAACCCGCGCGACCCGGCCCACCTGGGGCTGACCAGCTCCAAGGCGGGGCAGGCGATGTGGGTGAACTTCACCGGCTCGTACGCGCTGAACCCGAAGCTGCACGTGGGCCTGAACGGCTACTACTTCCAGCAGCTGACCAACGACACCTATGAATGGAGTGCCGGCAGCACGCCGATCGCGATGCCCTACGGCGACACCGGCAAGGCCGAGGTGCTGGCCATCGGCCCCGGCCTGTACTGGCAGGCCGACGAACGCAACATGTGGTTCGTGAACCTGTACGATCAGGTGCAGGCCAAGAACCACGTGCGCGGCGCGGTGCTCAACGTGCACTGGGTGCATCCCTTCTGATCACTGCAATGGGGCGGCCGGCCGGTCGCCCCGCTTGCCCGAACGAGAACTCGAGGAGACCTGAGCATGTCCCGCAAGCCTGACCCCGAACAAACCGGCGTCGACGCGTCGCGCCGCCAACTGGTGGCCCTGGCCGGCGCCTCGGCCGCGACCGCCGCCGGCTCGCTGCTGCCCGCGGTGGCCTCCGCCGCCGCCAAGCCCACGCTGAAAATCGGTTTCATCAGTCCGCTCACCGGCCCTCTCGGCGGTTTCGGCGAGGCCGACCCCTTCGTGCTCGATCTGGTGCGCAAGAAGACCGCCGGGGGCGTGACCATCGGCGGCACCACCTACGCCATCGAGCTGATCGGGCGCGATACCCAGTCCGACCCCTCGCGCGCCAGCCAGCTGGCCAAGGACCTGATCAACAATCAGAAGATCGACCTGATGCTGACCACTTCCACCCCCGAGGTGGTCAATCCGGTGGCCGACGCCTGCGAAGCCTCGGGCATGCCCTGCCTGTCGACCGTCGATCCCTGGGAATCCTGGTATTTCGGCCGCGGCGCCAAGCCGGGCCAGCCCTCGCCGTTCAAGTGGACCTACCACTTCTCCTTCGGCACCGAGGAATTCGCCAAGATGTACCTGTCGACCTGGGCGCTGGTGCCGACCAACAAGAAGGTCGGCGTCCTGTACCCCAACGATGCCGACGGCAACGCGCTGCGCGCCCACCTGGTGCCGGAGCTGAAGAAGGGCGGCTACACCATCGTCGATCCGGGTGCCTACCAGGACGGCACCACCGACTTCTCGTCGCAGATCTCCCGCTTCAAGTCCGAGGGCGTGCAGATCATCACCGGCGCGCCGATTCCGCCCGACTTCATCACCTTCCTGCGCCAGGCCGCGCAGCAGGGCCTGGTACACCGGCTGAAGATCGTCATGCCGGCCAAGTTCGGGCTGTTTCCCTCCGATATCGCGGCGCTGGGCGAGCTGGGCTACAAGGTGGCTTCCGGCGCGTACTGGTCGCCGGCCTTCCCCTATGTCTCGCCGGTGGTGGGACTGGGCGGCCAGCAGCTGGTCGACGCCTATGAGAAGGCCACCGGCAAGCAGTGGACCCAGCAGCTCGGCGCCTCGCTGGCGCTGATCGACGCCGGCTTCGCGGCGCTGAAGGCCAGCGGTGCGCCCAAGGACAAGGCCAAGGTGGCCGCCGCGATGAAGGTGCTCGATACCGTCACCACGGTGGGGCGCATCAACTTCCCCAAGGGCCCCGTGCCGAACGTGGCCACCGCGCCGATCATCGGCTCGCAGTGGGTCAAGGCCAAGCCTGGCAGTCGCTTCAAGCTGGCGTTCCCGACGGTCGAGCACGCGGACGATCCGAAGGTCGCCATCCAGGCCAAGCTGCTGCCCTATGCCTGATTCGCAGAGTCTCGCTGCCGGCGCGCCGGCAGCGCCCATCCTGTCGGCCACGGGGGTGGGCAAGAGCTTCGGCGCCTTGCGCGTGCTGGAGGGCGTGAGCATCGACATCGCGCGCGGCGAGGCGGTGGGAATCGTCGGCCCCAACGGGGCCGGCAAGACCACGCTGTTCAACGTGTTGTCGGGTGCCTACGCGCCCAGCGAGGGACGAGTGCGCTTCGACGCGCACGACGTCACCGCGCTGGACGCGGCGGCGCGCTGCCGCCTCGGCGTCGCGCGCTCGCACCAGGTGCCGCGCCCCTTCGGCGGCATGACCGTGTTCGAGAACCTGCACGTGGCCGCCGCGGTGGGCGCCGGGGCCAGCGGCGAGCGAGCCAACGAGCTGTGCATGAATTCGCTGCGCCTGTGCGGCATGCTCGACGTGGCCAACCGCCGCGCCGATACCCTGGGCCTGCTGGATCGCAAGCGCCTGGAGATGGCGCGCGCGCTGGCCACCGACCCGCAGATCCTGCTGCTCGATGAAATCGGCGGAGGTCTCACCGACGGCGAGGCACAGGACCTGGTGAACATCATTCGCGAGATCCTCGGCCGCGGCATCACCGTGGTGTGGATCGAGCACATCGTGCACGTGCTGCTGCAGGTGGTGCGACGCCTGGTGTGCATGGAGTCGGGGCGCATCATCGCCGACGGCGATCCGCATGCCGTGATGAAGGATCCGGCGGTGATCGAGGCGTACCTGGGGAGTGTTTCCATATGAGTGACGCATTGCTGCGCATCGAGGCGCTGCAGGCCGGCTACGGGCTGCTCAAGGCGGTGCGTTCGGTGTCCTTCGACTGCAACCAGGGCCAGGTGCTGGCGCTGATCGGGGCCAACGGCGCCGGCAAGACCACGCTGATGCGCACCATCGCCGGCGCGCATCCCGCTTCGGCCGGGCGCATCGTGTTCGACGGCCACGACATCACCGCGCTGCGCGCGCCGCGGCGCGTGGGCCTGGGCATCGCGATGGTGCCGGAGGGCCGGCGCCTGTTCGGCGGCATGAGCGTGGAGGACAACCTGCGCGTGGCCGGCATGCGCGCGCGCAAGGGACCCTGGAACCTGGAGTCCGTGCTGGAGGCCTTCCCGCAGCTCAAGCCCAAGCTCAAGGCTGCCGCCGGCACGCTGTCGGGCGGCCAGCAGCAGGCCACCGCCATCGCCCGCGCATTGATGACCAATCCGCGCGTGCTGCTGCTCGACGAGATCTCCCTGGGCCTGTCGCCCATCGCCGTCGACCAGGTCTACGAATCCCTGCAGGGG
>JAKBNS010000006.1 GCA_021830925.1 Pseudomonadota bacterium
AACTATTTACTGCGCCAGGTCGAGACCATCGAGGTGGATGCCGCGGCGCAGGCCGCGGTGCTGGCCGGACAGATCGAGGCGCGGCGCGCGAGCCACCGTGCCGCGCTGTGCGCCCATGTGCAAAGCGCCCGCTTCGGGCGCCTGCTGCTGGCGCTGGGCCGCTGCAGTTCCTGCGGAGCGCAGGGGGAGCCCGGCGGGGCCGCGACGAACAAACGCGACCCCGCGGGCGACCAGCGGGCCTTGCGCAACCTGGCCGCGCGCGCGCTGCGCGAGGATTCCAAGGCCTGGCGGGCGGCCTCGCGCGAGTGCGCCGGTGCGCTGCTCGCCGCCGCGGGCGGGAACCCTCCCGACGAGGCCGACGCGGCGCGTCTGCACGCGCTTCGCATCGCCTCCAAGCGTTTGCGCCTGTCGGCCGATCGCATGGCCGGGCTACTGCCGCGTGCCGCGCGCCAGCGCCAGCAGCATGCGGGCAAGCAGGCCGCGGCGCTGCAAGGGCAGCTGGGCGACTGGCACGACGCCGAACGACTGCGGCAGGCGGCGGCGGGGGCCGAGCCGCCGATGCCGGCGCTGCGCGCGTGGCTGGAAGGTCGCGCGCTGAGCGCGCTGCAGCTTGCCGCCGGCAGCCTGACCCCGGCGCCGCGAGCGCACGCATGACCCATCCGGCCTCGCACGCCACGCCAGGTCCAGGTTTATACTGAGGGGTTCCCCGCATTGCCGGCGGCCAGGCATGGCCGCACGCGCGCTGGGCGGGGCGCGATGCCCAGGAGAGGATTTCGGATGTCGAGCGGCGCGAACCCCGATGCAATCCGGCGCAGGAGAACCTTCGCCATCATTTCCCACCCCGACGCCGGCAAGACCACCTTGACGGAAAAGCTCCTGCTGTTCTCGGGGGCGATCCAGATCGCCGGCTCGGTGAAGGCGCGCAAGGCCAGCCGCCACGCCACTTCCGACTGGATGGAGATCGAGAAGCAGCGGGGCATCTCGGTGGCCTCGTCGGTGATGCAGATGGAATGGCGCGACTGTGTCATCAACCTGCTCGACACCCCCGGGCACCAGGACTTTTCCGAGGACACCTACCGCGTGCTCACCGCGGTGGACGCGGCGCTGATGGTCATCGACGCCGCCAACGGCGTGGAGGCGCAGACCCTGCGCCTGCTCGAGGTCTGCCGCGCGCGCAACACCCCGATCATCACCTTCGTCAACAAGATGGACCGCGAGGTGCGCGCCCCGCTGGACCTGATGGACGAGATCGAGCGCCACCTGGGCATGGACCCGGTGCCGCTGAGCTGGCCCGTGGGCATGGGCAAGAACTTCCACGGCGTGCTGGACCTGCGGCGTCAGCGCATGCGCGTGTTCCGCGCCGGCGAGGACCGCCTGGACGATGCCGACGACGAGATCATCGACGGCCTGGACAACCCGCAGCTGGCCGCGCGCTTCGGGCCCGAGCACGCGCAGGCGAGCGAGGAACTGGATCTGTTGCGCGAGGCCACGGCCGAGCTCGACGTGCCGGCCTTCCGCGCCGGGCGCCAGTCGCCGCTGTTCTTCGGTTCGGCCATCAACAACTTCGGTGTGCGCGAGGTGCTCGACGCGCTGGTGGACCTGGCTCCCCCGCCGCAGCCGCGCCCCGCGGTGCAGCGGGTGGTGGAGCCCGACGAATCGCGTTTCAGCGGCGTGGTGTTCAAGATCCAGGCCAACATGGACCCGGCGCACCGCGACCGCATCGCCTTCGTGCGCGTGTGCTCCGGGCGCTTCACCCGCGGCATGCGGCTGCGCGTGGGGCGCAGCGGCAAGGACATCCGGCCGAACACGGTGGTGGCCTTCATGTCGCAGCGCCGCGAACTGCTGGAGGAAGCCTGGGCCGGGGACATCATCGGCATTCCCAACCATGGCACGCTGCGCCTGGGCGACACCCTCACCGAGGGCGAGAACCTGCAGTTCACCGGGCTGCCCTTCTTCGCGCCCGAACTGTTCCAGGCGGTGGAAATCGCCGATCCCTTGCGCAGCAAGCAGTTGCGCACCGGGCTGATGCAACTGGGCGAGGAGGGCGCGATCCAGGTATTCCGGCCCCACTTCAGCGGCAGCCTGCTGCTGGGCGCGGTGGGCGCGCTGCAGTTCGACGTGGTGCTGCACCGGCTCAGCGGCGAATACAACGTGGCCGCGCGCCTGGGTTCCACGCCGTACCGCGTGGCGCGCTGGATCCACTGCGACGACGAGCGCGACCTCAAGCGCTTCATCGACGAGAACGCCCACCGCATCGCCTACGACGTGGTCGACGCGCCGGCCGTGCTGCTGACCCACGCCGCAGAGCTGCGCGTGCTGCAGGAACGCTGGCCGCAGATCTCCTTCCACGCCTTGCGCGAGCACGCGGGCCGGGTGTTCCAGACCGATCTGGCGGCCTGACGCCGGCCACCCCGCGATGCGCGCCCGCGGCTTCGCATCCCTGCTGCTGGCCGAGCTGCGCTCGGCGCAGATGGGGCTGATCTGGCTGGCGCTGGTGCTGGCGGCCACCGCGCTGTCGGGCGTGGGTTTTGTCGCGCAGCGCCTGCATGCCGGGCTGCAGCGCGACGCCGCGCAACTGCTCGGCGGCCAGTTGCTGCTGCGCGGCGACCACCCGTTGCCGGCGCCGTTCGAAGGTCAGGCACGCGCGCTCGGGCTGCGCATGGCGCGCATCGACCTGTTCGCCAGCATGGCCCTGGGCCCTGGAGCGCAGGGGCGCACCCAACTCGTCGCGGTGAAGGTCGTGGGCCAGGGCTACCCCTTGCTCGGGAAGGTCAAGCTGCGCCCCGCGGTGCCCGGCGCCGCGCTGCCCACCACGCCGATTCCGCAGCCCGGCACGGTGTGGGTGTCGCCGCTGCTGGCGCAGCGTCTGGGGGCGCCGCCGCAGGGGCCCATCCTGCTCGGCCAGCGCAGCCTGCGCATCGCCGCGCTGGTGACCGGGGAGCCCGATCGCGGCGCCGGCATCCCGGGCCTGGCGCCGCGGGTGCTGCTCAACCAGGCGGACCTGGAGTCCACCGGTCTCATCCAGCCGGCCAGCCGCGTGGAATACGCGCTGGCGCTGACGGGGCCGCAGCCTGCGGTCGACGCCTATGCCGCCTGGGCGCGTGCGCGCATCGCGGGCGAGGCCTTGCGCGGCCTGCGCCTGAGCACCCCGGACGCGGCCGGCAACGGATTCGACCGCAACCTGCAGCGCGGCGCCGACTACCTGCGCCTGGTGGCCCTGCTGGCGGCGCTGCTCGCCGCGGTGGCGGTGGCGGTGGCCGCACGAGACTTCGCGCGCAGGCGCCAGCAACCGGTGGCCCTGCTCAAGGCGCTGGGCATGCGCCGACGTACCGTGCTGGCGCTGGTGGGAGCGGAACTCGCGCTGCTGGGCCTCAGCGCGAGCCTGCTCGGCAGCCTGGCCGGACTGGGCCTGCAAGCCTTGTTGCTGGGT
>JAKBNS010000122.1 GCA_021830925.1 Pseudomonadota bacterium
GAACTTCTCCGACGCCGGCACGCATGCGCGCAGGAGACCGCTGCTGCTGGTTTCCGCACCGAACGCCGGGGATCCCCAGCGGTGGAAATCCACGGTGCTCACGCGCGCCGAAACCGCGAAGGCCGCGGCCGCCTTGCGCATGCGGGTTCCCCGATCGGAGCGTTGCGAGGCGCCGGAACAGGGGCCGGTGCGTGCGGTTCCGTATGGCAACGACAGCATCCAGGTCATTCGAGCCTACCGCGACAAGGATGGCGAGGTTCTGTTCGGCGAACGGCTGGTGGATCCGCGGGCGAACTGCGACTCCTTCGACGACCCGACCTTCATGGACTACTGGTTCGTGATGCACAGGCAGGGTCCCGTGCGATATCTGGGCCGTCAGATGACGCCGATGGAAGCCGCGGACGTCGATCACAGCGGAACATCGGCCTGGATCTTCTTCACGTCGCGCGGCGAGGACCAGAGCGGGTACGAGTTGTTCTACGACGACTTCGACAAGGTCGCCTCGTTCGAGTGGGTCGATCACTGAGCACGACCGCGGCTCTAGGGGTGCGATCAGATCCGCCAGTCGAAGGGGTAGTGCTCAATGGGTGTGAACTCCACCCCGACGCTTTCGGCGGCCTGCCTGGCGTCCACGATCATCTCCTTGAGCCTGCTCATCTGACTGGCATGCTCTTCGGACTCCCATACGCTGATATGAACCGTGGATCCGGCGGGCGAGGTTCCCACCTGGTAGCTGATCAGCCCGGGGAGCTTGCTGATCGCCGGGATCAGGTACCGGCTGGTCGCTTCGCTCATGGCCCGAACCTCGGCAAATCTCGCAGGATCGAACGTGCCGCGTGAGACTCTGACCACGGCTGCAGGGGGCAGGATCTGCGCGTGCATGGACAAGCTCCTTCCGCTATTTCGTTTCGATATCATATCGTATTTTATTTCAGCTGGAACACGAACCATGCAGTCTGCCGAGCCCCGCCCCGCGGGTCGCCCCAGAAATCCCGACTTGGACAAAGCAATCCTTGCCGCGGCGGAACAGCAACTGGGCGAGGCCGGCTACGCCGGGATGTCCCTGGAGTCGATCGCGGCCGCGGCCGGAACGACCGTTCCAAGCGTGCGGCGCAGATATCGCAACAAGTCCGAAGTGGTCGTCGCGGTGATCGAATCGCTTCGCATCGAGAGCATTCCCGCCAGCGCGGGCTCGCCGCGTGAGCAGGTCCTGGCGATCCTGCGCAACTTCCACGTGAATCTTTCCCGTCGCAACTCCATGGCGGTGCTCGGTTCCCTGCTCTCGGAGGAACACCGCTATCCCGAGTTGCTCGACGCCTTTCGAAAGCGCCTCGTGGAGCCCCGCAGGGCCACGCTGCGCCAGGCGCTCGGATCCGGCATCCGTGCCGGAGACCTCCCCCGCAGCGCCGACCCGGAGGTGCTTGCGAGCATGTTGATCGGCGCCTTCTACGCCCGATACATCGCCACGGCCGATCTACCGCACGACTTGCCAGAATCCGCGCTGCAGCAAGTCTGGCCCATGACACCGCGCAAGCGCGAGCGATAGCCAGCGTTGAGCCGGACGTTCAGGCGGTCCCGGACATCGGCCGCAGCCCAGACACGCCGAAACCTTCCGCACGGAAAGGTACCCACTGGAAAGGCCCTGTTTTCAAGACGCTCCGGCGGTCGCCCCGGCGAGGGCTCCGATGGCGAGTGGCAAATGGCAAGGACAGACCAGCAGGTCCAGGCCGGTCCATAGCCAACCGGTCAGACCTGGGGGGAGCGAAGACTTCACAAGCCCCCATCCGCTAAAAGCGCACGAAATCTCCTCCCTGACCGCGCCTGGCCGCACGCCGACCGAGTTCCCGCCGCCGCGGCCCGCGGCTCAGGGTCCGTCGCCGCGCCTGTACACCGTGACGTCCTGATCGTCCAGGTCGAACACCTGCAGGCGCTTGGGTCCTAGGTCCAGCAGGATCCAGCGGAATTCCACGCCGTCGTCCTGCGCATGCAGAGTCAGCGAACAGCCCTGGGTGCTCCAGCGGCCCGAGGTCTCCGGCCTTTGGTGCAGCCAGGAGCTGAAGCTTCCCGCGCCGATCGAAAGTTCCTCGAAAAAGGCGCCTCCGGTCCCCCGCCAATCATGCTGCAACTCGCCTCGCCTGGCCTCGCACCAGGGCGCATACGAGTCGGCCAGTTGCCCGATGCGCGCCGCGTAGGCTTTCGCCAGGCAGGCTTGGGTCGTGCAGCGCGACTGGACCGCCGAAATCCACGAGCGCTGGCTGCGCTCGACCTCCCCAGGGTGGTTCGCATGCGCGAGCGCGGCCGAGTACACGCTGTTCAGGCCCTGGTCCGCCGCCAGCAGCTCGCGGCTCCTGCAGATCAGACGCGCGGGGTCCTCGACCGCGCGCCGGCAATCGATGGCCCAGGCCGGCACACACGCGAGCAGGCCGGCCACGAGGACGATGGCCTGGCGGGGTTGAGGAATCATGCGCATGGAAGGTCTTGCCGGGCGGCTTGCGGGCGTTCGCATTGTGCGAGGCGGCCGCGGCGGCGGCAAGGGCGCTGCCGCGCCGCGCCCTGTCCTATGCTGCGAGCTTCGTCCTCGTGGAGCCCCGCATGAGTTCGCGTATCGCACACCTGCAGCTGCTGGCCGAGTACAACCGGTGGATGAACGACAGGGTCTACTCGGCCGCGTCGCGGCTCGACCCGGAAGAGCTGGCGCGCGACCGGGGCGCCTTCTTCGGCTCCATCCTCGGCACCCTGAACCACCTCGTGGTCGCCGACACGCTGTGGCTGCGGCGCTTCGCGCGCCACCCGCGCCAGTGGCCGCAGATCGCGCCGGTGCTGCAGCTGCCCGTTCCGGCCTCGCTGGACGCCATCCTGTTCCCCACGCTGGCGGAACTGCGCCAGCACCGGGGCGAGCTCGACGCGTGGATCCTGGAATGGACGGCTGCCTTGCTCGACGAGGACCTGGACACCCCTTTGCACTACACCAACTCCAAGGGCCAGCCTTACTGCCGGGAATTGCACGGCCTGCTGCTCCACGTGTTCAATCACCAGACCCACCACCGCGGACAGGTCACCACGCTGCTGACCCAGGCCGGCGTCGACGTGGGCGTCACCGACCTGCTGGTGCTGCTTCCCGAACTGGGCTGATCTCCCCGCCGGCAGAGCCTACCGGGAACGCCGCGGCTGGCGGCTGTGAGAGGACATCTTCCGCCTGTCCCACGTCGCGCCCGGACGCCGGGACGCCTGAAGTCCATCAGGGGCACAATAGGGACGGTCCGAGGCGGCCCGCGCCTCCCCCTTTTCCCCGGCACAGCCAGCCCAAGCCCCATGAACCAGCGACTCGACTACGCCCGCCTCGGAGCGGATCTGTTCCAGCGCTACCTGGCCTTCAGCCAGGCCTTTCACATGGACCATGGCCTGGCGCTGCTGGTCGACATCCGT
>JAKBNS010000285.1 GCA_021830925.1 Pseudomonadota bacterium
GGCTCGACGCCTGCGCGGCGTCGTCGTGCGCGGCGATGCGCGCAGCGGTCTCGCACACTGCCTGCGCGCCGGCCTGCGCGCCCAGCAAGGCGCGCGCGCCCAGCAACAGGCCCAGGGCCCAGATCGCGCCGCGGTGCGCGTTGCTACCCTGGGTGGCCAGCAGCATGCGCTGCTCGGCCACGCGACCGATGGCAGCCAGGCGCGTGCGCAGCGCGCCATCGGGACTCGCCCCGAAGCCCGCCAGCGCCATGTCGACGAAGGGCCGGCGCAGGGAGCCGGCCGAGCGCAGCATGCGCGGCAGGTCCAGGTCGGCATGCGCGCCGCTGCCGCGCGCGTCGACCAGCGCCGGCTTGGGACTGAGCAAGGCCTCGTCGCGCAGTGCCTGCACCGCGCGATCGGCCAGCCAGGAAGCCTGGGAACGCGCGCTCGGGCGCGCGTCGACGTCGAAACAACGGGCAGCTTGCATCGCCGTCACCAGCTGCGAAACCGTGCCGGAGGCTGGTACAGACCGTCCGACCAGGCCACCAGATCCTCGATGCTGCGCGCGGCCAGCATCGAGCGCTTGGCCTGCAGCGGGCTGACGCCCAGATCGGAGGCGAAGGCGACCAGCCCGCGCTGGCGCAGCTGCTCCACGCGCTGCGCGTTCACGCGCTGGCCGATCGGCGTCACGCCGGCCACCGCGGCCAGCGCGTCGCGCCGCTCCTGCTGGCCCTGCGCCTTGTACAGGTAGGCGATGCCCTCCTCGGTGACCACGTGCGTGACGTCGTCGCCGTAGATCATCACCGGCGCGATGGGCATGCCGCTCCTGCGCCCCACCTCCACCGCGTCCAGCGACTCCACCAGCGCCGGCACGCCGCCGCTCTGGAAGGTCTCGATGAGCTGCACCACCAGCTTGCGCCCGCGCACCACCGGGCTGTCGGCGGTGATCAGCTGCAGCCAGGCCGGCGTGGCGTGACGCCGCCCCCGCGGATCGTGGCCCATGTTCGGGGCTCCACCGAAGCCGGTCAGGCGCCCCAGCGTGACGGTGGAGGAGTTCGCGTCACCGTCCATCTGCAGGGTGGAGCCGATGAACATGTCCACGCCGTACTGTCCGGCCATCTGGCACAGCACGCGGTTGGAGCGCAGGCTGCCGTCGCGGCCCACGAAAAAGATGTCCGGACGCGCCTCGATGTAGCGTTCCATGCCCACTTCGCTGCCGAAGCAGTGCACGCTTTCCACCCAGCCGCTCTCGATCGCCGGGATCAGCGTGGGGTGCGGGTTGAGCGCCCAGTTGCGGCAGATCTTTCCCTTCAGGCCCAGGGATTCGCCGTAGGTGGGCAGCAGCAGTTCGATGGCCGCGGTGTCGAAGCCGATGCCGTGGTTCAGCGAGCTGACGCCGTAGCGCTCGTAGATGCCCCGGATGGCCATCATGCCCATCAGCACCTGCAGATCGGTGATGTGCCGAGGGTCACGCGTGAAAAGGGGTTCGATGGCGAAGGGCCGGTCCGCGACCACGACGAAGTCGATCCACGAGCCGGGAATGTCCACCCGCGGCAGCTCGCCGCAGATCTCGTTGACCTGCGCGATCACGATGCCCTGGCGGAAGGCGGTGGCCTCGACGATGGTGGGCGTGTCCTCGGTGTTCGGCCCGGTGTACAGGTTGCCCTGCGCGTCGGCCTTGTCGGCGCACACCAGCGCCACGTCGGGCTGCAGGTCGATGAGCATGCGCGCGTACAGCTCGACGTAGGTGTGGATCGCGCCGACCTCCAGCCGGCCGTCCTCGATGAGCTGGGCTACGCGCAGGCTCTGCGGACCGGCGAAGGAAAAGTCCAGGCGTCGCGCGATGCCGCGCTCGAACAGGTCCAGGTGCTCCGGACGGCTGATGCTGGAAATCAGCAGATGCAGGTCGTGCACCCGCGCGGGATCCAGGCGCGCCAGGCTGCGCGACAGGAAATCCGCCTGCTTCTGGTTGTTGCCCTCCAGGGCCACGCGGT
The DNA here is from genome assembly GCA_021830925.1 of Pseudomonadota bacterium. GTDB lineage: Bacteria > Pseudomonadota > Gammaproteobacteria > Burkholderiales > Burkholderiaceae_C > Thiomonas_A. The sequence goes on from JAKBNS010000285.1 coordinate 1,974, forward strand.
CGCCGGGCCGCAGCAACAGGCCGAGCGCCTGTTCCAGGCTGCGGGTGGGCAACACGCAACCGTCCGCCAGATGCGCCACGGCGGCCAGGCGCTCGGCCTTCGCGGCGCCGCGCCGCCCCCAGCGCGGGGCCGGGGCGGAAGGGTGGGCTACGGATTCGCTGGGCATGATGCGGCCGACTCCAAAAAATACACAATCGCGATTTGTGTATTTTTCCAGGAAGCTGCTGTATGAGCCATACAGGGTTTTCCTGTACAGGAGGGCGTAAGCAGATGCAAAAGCCGGTCTCAGCCCCTAGGATGGAGTCCATGGACAAGAATGCTTCCCTGGCCGACCAGCTGCGCGAAAGCATCGAGGAATCGATCGCCACCGGCACCCTGACCCCCGGCGCGCCTCTGGACGAAGTCGAACTGGCCCGCCAGTACAAAGTGTCGCGCACCCCCGTGCGCGAGGCCCTGCTGCAGCTCGCCGCCACCGGCATGGTGGACATGCGCCACCGCCGCGGCGCCGCGGTGGCCGAACTCGGCGCGCGCCGCCTGATCGAGATGTTCGAGGTCATGGCCGAACTCGAGGCGATGTGCGGGCGCCACGCCTCGCGGCGCATGAGCGACGAGGAGCGCGTGGAACTGCTGGCCGCCCACCGCGCGTGCGAGGCCGCGCGCAGCGACGGCGACGCCGATCGCTACTACCACCTCAACGAACACTTCCATCACCTGATCTACGCGGGAAGCCACAGCGAATTCCTGCGCGAGCAGGCGCTCGCGCTGAGCCGGCGCCTGCGGCCCTACCGGCGCCTGCAACTGCGCGTGAAAGGCCGTCTCGGCGCCTCGTATTCCGAGCACCAGGCGGTGGTGGACGCGATCATCGCCGGCGAGGGCGACGTGGCCGCGCAGGCGCTGCGTGCCCATGTGGTCGTGCAGGGGGAACGCTTCGCCGACCTGATGGCCGCGCTGGCCCACTGGCAGGCCAGCCAACCGACGCCGGCCGAATCCGCCATGTCATGATGTCGCCGCGAGCGCTGCCCGGGCCCGCGCTCGCCGGCCTGCTGCTGGCCGCCGCCTGCCTGGGCTGTGGCGTGACCCATGCGGCGCCGCGCGTACCCGCAACGCCCCGCGCAGCGCAAGGCCACGCGGGCGCCGTACCGCGCGAATCCGCCAGCGCCTCGGCCCAGGCCGCCGAGCAGGTTCCGCAGCGTTGCGCCAGCGGCCCCGAGCGCGAGGCCTACGTCAGCCTGCGCGCGGCCAGCCCCTCCGATCTGGCCGCGCTGGTGGCCGAGTGCGAGCGCCTCGGCTATCGTCGCGTCGGCGGCGTGGCACGCGCCGCGGTGGCCAATCCCGGAGCGGCGTCGGCGCAGTTGTACTTCCAGGTCATGATCGTGCCGGCGGGCGCCGCCAGCGCGCCTGTGGCGGCTGGCTCGGCCGCTCGCTGAACCGGCTCCGCCGCGACTGCGCGGCAGGCGACGCGGCGAGGCGACGGCGCCTGGCGCGAGGCAACCCTGCTAGCGCCCGTGCGGACGCAAGGCGCGCTCGGCGCTGAACATCCCGGGAGACGTGGTCCCGGCGAAGTTGCCCAGTGCGATCAAGGACTGGCGCCAGTACACGCGCAAGGCCTGCCAGGCCCCGTGGGGAGCGCGCGCGGCGTGCAGCACCCGGTGATTGCGCAGGAACAGTACGTCGCCGGGCTGCAACTGCAGCCATACCGCGCGATCACGCGCTGCCGCGTCGATCTCCTGCAGCACCCGCAGCGCGGACGCGTCGCCGGCGCGGGCGGGACGCGTGAGGGCCAGATCCGCGCAGGCCAGCACGCCGTGCTGCAGCCTGCGCACCAGGCTGCGCGGCTCGCTGCTGCCGTGGCAGGCCGCGCCGAGCGCCGGGTCGACACCGTGACAAAAGCGCTCCTGCTGCGCCACCTCGCGCAAGGCCGCGGGCAAAGCCTCGAACACTTCGGCGGCATCGACCACGCCGACGCTGCCGCGCACACGATTCGAGCAGCAACTCAAGGACACCAGTTCGGGCTGAAAGGCAGGGCGCAGCGCCGCGAGTTCGGTATGGAAGCCGCTTTCCGCCGCGCCGCGCGCGACCGCGGACGCTCGGCATCCCGGCTCCACCGGCTGAAAAACCCCCTGCCCCAGTTCGAACAGGCCGAAGGCGTGCCCGGCGCCCAGCCAATGCGCGGCCACACAGGTCAGCACACAACGGTGGAAATCCAGCACCGGCCAGGCCTCCGGGTCGAATCGCACCAGGCAGGCACGCTCAGCGAGTTCGGGACGCGGCGCCGCACCCAGTTCGCGGATCGCCTCGCGTGCCGCCTGCTGGACGATGCGAAGCGGAACCGGTTGCGCGACCAGCGATTGGGGTTCGGCACGCGCAGCGTGCAACGCGCGGCGCACCGACTCGGCGCGCACTTCCAGCGTGGGAACGCTCAGGGAGCAGGATATGGACGACATCACCACCTCGGTGCCGGGACATGGAGAAAAGACGGATATTCGCACTCCGCCCCAACCACACCGCGAAAATGGTAATCCGGGGATTTCCGAAAAATGGGTGAATTCCGCGCGATTTTCGAATTCCTCCCTTACCCGAAAATCCATCGCCGTCGCGGCTTCCGGGGTGGAGATCTGCAGCGGAGCCCTGAAAATCGCGGAAATATTGCGGATCACATATATCCATGCAATTTCCAAATAACCCACAATAACTCATCGGGTATGGCTTTTCTCCTAGCATGTCCTCCTGAAAGCATCGGGAATCGTGAGAACGCCAATGACCGACCCTCTCTGGAACGAAATCGCCGCGTTCCTGTGCCGTCATGTGCTGATCCCCCACGGTCACCAGCTCGGCCCCGGCTCGCGCCTGCTGCAGGACCTGCGTCTCAGCCGCACCGAGGCGCGCGATTTGATGGAGCGCTTTTTCGCGGTCTTTCGCGTACGCAGCGAGGGCTTCGATGCGGCTCGTGCGCTTTCGGCGTCGAAGCGCCGCTGGCCGTGGGCCCGCCGACGCCAGGCGGAGGCCGAGGACATCAGCGCCGCGATGCTGCTGAACGCGGCGCGCGCCGGACGCTGGCCCGTCCGTTGCGCCGCCGCGCACCAGCACCGCTCGGCGCGCGCCGAAACAGGCTGAGGCCGCGCTCAGTCCAGGCGCGGCAGCCCTTCGCCCCAGGCGTTGGCCCGCCCCACCAGCCAGCCTCGCCGAGCCATGGCCAGCATTTCCCGGTCGCCCCGCGTGTCGCCGTAGGCGTACTCCAGGGTCTGCTCGCCCAGCAACTCGCGCAGGCGCCGGGCCTTTTCGGGACCCCAGCAATTGAGCCCGGCGAAGCGGCCGCTGGCCAGTTCCCGCGCATCGAACTCCAGTTCGGTGCCGATGGTCGCGTGAAAACCCATGGCGCGTGCCCACGGCGCCGTATACAGGCTGGGCGAGGCCGTCACCAGCACGCACTGGTGCCCCGCGGCCTGGTGCGCACGCAGGCGCTGGACCATCGCCCGGCGCAAACCGCGCGGCAGCTTCTCGGCCGCGAAGCGATCCCCGGCCCGCTGCAACCGCGCGCGCGACAACCCGCGCAGGCAGCGGCGCAACAGTCGCTCCTTGGCCACGTCGTTGGCCACCCAGCCCGCGGCATGTCCCAGCAGCCAGGGCGACTCGAAGGCCAGTGCCCCGCCCAGGCTCGCCGGCCCCAGCAGGTCGAGCAGGAAGCCGACCAGCGAGTCGCCACGGCGCAGCGTGCCGTCGAAATCAAAGGCGACCCAAGCCTTGCCGGTCATCGAGGTCCTCCGTCAGGTTCCGTGTGGCGCACGCGCAACCGCATGGTCGAGGCGCGCCACGCACTCAGCGCGTCGGTGGCGTCCATTGCAGCAATTGCCCACCCGCCACTTGGCGCATGGTCGCCTGCGGCAGAAGCGGACGCAGGCCAGCGGCCAGCGCGGCGCTTTCGCCGTCGTCCACCAGCAACGCGCGCGCGGCCGACGCGATGTGTCGCAGCCGGTCATCGGTCCAGGGGCCGGACGGGATCTGTCGCGCCTGCCAGGCGGTGAGGAACTGCACCATCATCGGGCGATCGCACAGCACCAGCCCATCCACCTTCGGCGCGTCGACCGGCTGCATGTTGCTGTACACGAACAGCGAGTTCATCGGCCAGGCGGGCGAACCGCGCTCGCGCCACGCATGCCAGGCGAGGTCGCCCTGCGCGGTCGCCCGGTGCAGGGACAGCGCCATCAGCACGGCGAACGGAAGCGCCAGCACCGCACGCTCCCAGGCCGCGTGACGCGGTGAGCGCGCGTGCGCCACCAGGCTCGCGCACAGGCTCATGCCCAGCAGGAACACCGCCGGGCTCATCAGGCGCGTATCCAGGCGGTCGAAGTGCACCAGCGTGCGCAGCACCACCATGCCGGCCGCGTAGACCAGCGCGAGCACCAGGCTCAGCCGGGCCACCCAGACGGCCGGGTCCCGCCGCTCGTCGGCGAAACCATCGGACCCTGCGCGCATGCGCCCCAGCAGCGCGCCGCCCGACACGACCAGCACCGCGACGAGGGCCAGCACGAACACGGCCTTCCAGAGCGGAGTCAAGGCGAAGGCCGACGCCATTCCCAGCACGGCGTCGCTCACGTTGGCCAGCAGCCCTCGATGCGCCACCGCGCGCGCCGCGCCGGTGAGCTGGTGGCTTTGCGCCAGGTTGTGCCACAGCAAGGGCATGAACATCAACCCCACGGCAAGGGGCGTGAGCAACGCCAGTCGCAGGCGATGCGCGAGGCGATCCACGGGCGCCAGCAGCAAGGCGAGCATCAGCCCCGGCACCAGCAAGGCCATGGCGTAGCGCGCATAGATCGCCAGCCCGCAGAACACCACGCCGAGCGCCCAGCGCCACCAGTTGCCGGACGATCCGATGCCCGCGAAGGACCAGAGCATCAGCGCGGTCATCGCCAGCGCCAATACCTCGCTCCACACATAGGTGGCATCCACCAGCAGCGGCATCGACAGCGCGCAGGCCCATGCCAGAAGCAGTGACCCCAGGACGTTCACCCGCAGGCTGGTGGCGAACAGCAGGAACACCACCGCGCCCAGCGAGCCCAGCGCGGCGGCCTGGATCCAGATGGGCGCAATCCCCGAGGCCAGCACCAGCGGAAACAGGGGCGGCCAGGTGGTGAAGCTGCCCGTCGCGTTGCCGAACAACGCGAAGGTGGGCATGGTCAGGCCCTTGCCGGCGGCGATCTGCCCGGCCACGGTGAGATAGGAAATCGAATCCGGCGAGATCGCCAGGCGCCCTGCCGCGGGCAGGCTGAGCACGATCACCGCCGGCAAGCCCAGCGCCAGCAGGACGCCCAGGATCACGGAGTCGGTCGAGATTCTGTGGGTCGCGCGCATGATCACATCGTGCCGGGGAAGGCCCCGCCGTCCAGCAGGATGTTCTGACCCGTCACGAAGCCGGCGCTGGATGCGCACAGGAACGCGCAGGCCGCCCCGAATTCCTTCGGATCGCCGAAGCGCCCGGCAGGGTTCTCGGCAGCCCGCCGCGCCAGCACCTCGTCCACCGTGATGCCCTGCGCCGCGGCCTGCCCCTGGGCGGTGGCGGCCAGGCGATCGGTCGAGAACGGGCCGGGAAGCAGGTTGTTGATGGTGACATTGCGGCGCACGGTCTTGCGCGCCAGCCCGGCCACGAAACCCGTCAGACCGCTGCGCGCCCCGTTGGACAGACCCAGGATGTCGATCGGGGCCTTCACCGCGGCGGAGGTGATGTTGACGATGCGCCCGAAGCCGCGCTCCATCATCCCGTCCACCGTCGCCTTGATCAGCTCGATGGGCGTGAGCATGTTCGCGTCCAGAGCGCGCAGCCAATCCTCGCGGCTCCAGTCGCGGAAGTCGCCCGGCGGCGGCCCGCCGGCGTTGTTGACCAGGATGTCGATGGGCCCGGCCGCAGCCAGCGCCGCCTCGCGACCCTGCGGCGTGGTGATGTCGCCCGCCACCTCCCGCACCTCGACGCCGTAGGTATCGCGGATGTACGCCGCGGTCTCGGCCAGGGCCTGCGCGCCCCGCGCCGTCACCGTCACGTGCACTCCTTCGGCGGCCAGCGCGACCGCGCAGGCGCGGCCAAGGCCCTTGCTCGACGCACACACCAGCGCCCTGCGCCCGGCGATCCCCAGATCCATGAACATTTCCTCGCGAATGCCCCGGGTGCCGCGACGGCCCCGGGAGGGATGGACAAAAACTACGCCGATAGTACGGACTCCCGCGCCCGCCGGCAGTCAGTCGGGTCGGAGCAATGCGAGTTCGGCCTCGCCCAGATGGCACCAGGCGCCCTCCGGCAGCTTCAACGCCTCCAGGCGCAGGCCGCCGATGGCCACCCGGCGCAAAGCAGCGCAATGGTTGCCCGCCGCGGCCAGCATGCGCTTGACCTGGTGGTACTTGCCCTGTTCCAGCACGATGGCGAGCTCATGCGCGCCCTGCTGTTCGCAACGCAAGGCGGCCAGCGGTTCCGGCTCGTCGTGCAGGCGCACCCCCGCCAGCAGGGCCGCGATCAGCGCGGGCGTGACCGGCTCCTGCGTCGTGGCCACATACAGCTTGGGCACCTTGCGCCGCGGCGAGGACTGCGCGTGGATGAACGCACCGTCGTCGGACAGCAGCAGCAGCCCGGTGGTGTCGTGGTCCAGGCGCCCCACAGGCTGCACGTCGCGCGCGCGCAGCGGCTCGGGCAGCAGGCTCAGGATGCCGGGGTGGTGGCTGGGCCGGCGCGAGCATTCGTAGTTCGCCGGCTTGTTCAGCGCCAGGTACACATGTTCGCGGTAGTTCCAGTCCTGGTCGAGCACCGAGAAACTCAGACCCTCCGTGTCCACGCGCAGCTCCGGATCGTCAGCCGGCGCGCCGGCCACGCGCACATGCCCGCCCAGCACCAGCTGCCGGCATTGCCTGCGGGTGCCGAAGCCCTGCGATTGCAGCATCTTCTCCAGCGTGAGCCGGCTCATGCCCCGTCCCCGCCGCGCGCTCGTGGGCAGGCTCGCGCCGAGCGCGCGGCGTGCCGCGCGCCGCAAGGCCCGCCCCCTTCGAACCAACGTGTATCCAGCATGCCGCGCAGTGTAGGCCGCGCCGCCGGCAGGCCCCTTTCGTGGACCCGACGTCCACCCGATGGCCCTGTTCACGAGCCAGGCTCTCTGGCCATTCCGGCACCGGCGGACAATCGGGGCGGCTACTTACTAAAGTGACCTGCTCCTTGCCTGCTCCTGCTCTTCGCCCCCTGCCCACGCCACGTCGCCCAGGCGACCCAAGGACCTTGTCATGAACCCCTCCCCGACCCGGCCGTCCGGCGCGCAGCCCCCGTGGTGGCGCGTCGGCACCATCTATGAGATCTACCTCCGCAGCTTCCAGGACAGCACCGGCGACGGCGTGGGCGACCTGCCCGGCGTGCTGAGCCGCCTGGACCACGTCGCCCGGCTCGGCGTGGACGCGATCTGGCTGACGCCGTTCTTCCGCAGCCCGATGAAGGACTTCGGCTACGACGTGAGCGACTACCGGGACGTCGATCCCCTGTTCGGCACCCTGGACGATTTCCGGCGCCTGGTCGCGCACGCCCACGAACTCGGCCTGAAGGTGATGATCGATCAGGTGCTGTCCCACACCTCGGACCGCCACCCCTGGTTTCGCGAAAGCTGCGGCTCGGCCAACGGCCCCAAGGCCGACTGGTACGTATGGGCCGATCCCCAGGGCGACGGCTCGGTCCCGAACAACTGGCTGAGCGTGTTCGGGGGCAGCGCGTGGGAGTGGAGCTCGCGACGCCAGAAGTACTACCTGCACAACTTCCTGGCCAGCCAGCCCGACCTGAACTTCCACAACCCCGAAGTCCAGCAGGCGCTGCTCGACGACGTGCGCTTCTGGCTCGACCAGGGTGTCGACGGCCTGCGCCTGGACACCGCCAACTTCTATTTCCACGACCCGCTGCTGCGCCCCAATCCCGCGCGCGGCTGGCCGGTCGAGAGCGATCCGGCGGTGACTGCCGTGAACCCCTATGCGTGGCAACGCCACGTATACGACAAGAGCCGCCCCGAGAACCTGCAGTTCCTGCGCCGCCTGCGCGCCCTGCTCGACGCCTACCCAGGCACCGCGATGGTCGGCGAGATCGGCGACGACGACGGGCCTGGCCGCATGGCCGAGTACACCCAGGGCGGCGACAAGCTGCACATGGCCTACGGTTTCGACCTGCTGGGCCCGCGCCACGACGCGCCGTATCTGCGCGACGTGTTCGACCGGCTGCTGCGCATCCTGGGCGACGGCTGGCCCTGCTGGTCGCTGTCCAACCACGACGTGCCCAGACTGGCCACGCGCTGGGGTGGCAACGAGCCGGATCCGCGTCTGCTGCACCAGGCGGTCCTGCTGCAGATGACCCTGCTCGGCACCCCGTGCGTGTACCAGGGAGACGAACTCGGCCTGGAGGAGGCCGAACTCACCGAAGCCGAGCTTCGCGACCCCTACGGCGTCGCGATGTGGCCCGTTTTCAAGGGCCGTGACGGCTGTCGCACGCCGATGCCGTGGGATGCCGAGCGGCCCTGCGCGGGCTTCACCGAAGCCACGCCCTGGCTGCCGCTGGAGCCGCGGCACAACGCACACGCGGTGGCCCAGCAGGGCGCCGGCGGGCTTCTGCAGTTCTATCGGGACGTGCTGGCCTGGCGCCGCCGCCAGCCGGCCCTGCAGGCCGGCACCATGCAGCTGCTGCCCCCGCACGACCAGTTGCTGGCCTACACGCGGGAATCCAGCGACCCCGCGCAGCGCATGCTGTGCGCCTTCAACTGCAGCGCGCAGCCCCTGCAGTGGAACCCGCCCGAGGAATTCGAGCCCCTGCTCGATGCGCCGCCCGGAGGCGCCGAGCTGGTCGACGGCAGCGTGCATCTTCCGCCCTGGGGCGCATGGCTTGCGCAGGCCCGTGCCGAGCGCTGAGGCCCGGCGATAACCGCGCCGTCGACGACGCATTCGTCGCGGCGCGGGGCGGCACGAAGATGCGGCCTGCGCCGTTCAGGATTTCCCGGCCAGCCATTCGAATCCGGGAGCCGGCAGGGTGTCCGGCGCCAGCGTGCTACTTCTTCTTGCGTCGGTCCGCCACGAGCGGAGCTGGCGGACGCACGACAGGCTCACTCCCAGCCGCCGGCGCCTTGGGCGTCGAATGGTCCTTCTTCGGCTTCTTGGCTTCCCGGTTGCCGCGTTGCATTCCCTTGGGCATGATGCTGCGCCTCCTGTCAATCCGTGTCGACTGAATTTTTCGAAGCGCTCGAGGCGTTCCCGCGGGCCAGCGCCAGCCACCGCTCCCGGTCTGATCAGCACCGACCTGATTCCTCGCTCCGCATGCTCGACGCAGCGACTCGGCTCACCGCGCTTACGCGCACCGCCCGGTGCGCGTAAGCGCGCGTCGACTTGAAAACAGTGTAGTCTGACGCCGTTGCCTTCGCCCAGGCAGAGGCAGAGCGAAGAATTCGCAGTATTGCGCGACCAGGCCGGCGCTCCGGGAAGGAATGGACCGCATGCCGCGCCACCAAGGGAACAGCCGTGAGCGTGTATGCAAGCAATCCGCACTACCTCAGCGAAGCCTCCACCAGGCTGATCGGGCTTCTTCCGCGCAAGGGCAAGCTGCCGGATTGGTTCACGAGATCGATCTACGTGCAGCGCTACGCGCGCGCCGGTGACGGGCGCATCTACGCGCTGCTGAACATCGAGCTGACTCGCTCATGGGCGGACGTGGTCACGGGGACGCTGTTTCGCGCCACGGATGGTGGGAGCTGGTCCAGCATGAGGACCCTCGACCTCGAAACCATGGTCGACGTAACGCCTGAAGACGTGGCGCAATGGTCTCTTGCGGCATTCGAGCGCGGTCGCCGGCGGCACTGAGCCCTGCCTGCCGGGCCGTGGTCAGGGCATCTCGACCTCGGAGCCATGTGCCTTGACACAGAAGTGGCGCATCATGCGGACACGGGACGCCTCGTTCCGAGGGAGGTGTGCGATGGACGGTACCTGGGAATCCGAGTTGCCCGCCGGAATATCGGCCAGACAGTACATGTGCAGCGACCAGCTTGCCTACTTCCGCGAGGTCCTGGAGCGCGAGCGCAACGTGTTGCTGAAGGCGGCGCAGACCACCGTCTCCGAACTCAGGGAACTCGCGGCGACGCCGGATCCATCGGACCGCGCCTCGCTAGAGGAGGACCACGCTCTGGAGTTGCACATTCGCGGCCGTGAACTGAAGCAGCTGCACGCCATCGAGCAGGCCCTGGTGCGGGTTCAGGACGGAACTTACGGCTGGTGCGAGCAGAGTGGCGATCCGATCGGCCTTGCCCGGCTTGTCGCGCGCCCGACCGCGACCCTGTCCGTTGCCGCGCAGCAGCAACAGGAATCCCAGGCCAGGATGAAACGGGATCGTCGGTCCTGAGCGACGGTTCCACGGCCGCGAGGTACGGGCTCTCATCGCAAAGTGCGGGAGTTGATCGCGGCGATCATACGAGCAGACTGTTGAAATGCCGGAGGCGGTCGCGTTGGTGCGGAATTGGCATGATGGATGTGCTCGTCGATCGTCCCTGCCCCTGGGAGTAGTGCCTCACGCGCGTCGGCGCCGCACGCACGAGCCAGCCGCCCAGGGCAGCCGCCGCTGATTCGATCAACGCAATCGCGGATACCGCGCGACCGGCCACTCCTGCTTCGCATCTCGGGGCCCGGGCCGATCACGGCCGTGTTCACCGACGGGGACTCCGACGAGATCATCCGCGCCCTTGGGCATGTGGCACGCGCCCGCGGAATGGCGAACGACGCTGCGCTGCTGACCTACCGCACGGACGAACGTCTGGCGGACGGTTCGGACATCAGGCATGCACACCGCTGTTCCCTGTGGCTGCGCGTCGAAGGGCGATGGCAGGTGCGCTACCACCAGGCCACGCCCACGACCGAAAACCCCGGATGAGGCGGCCAAAAATGCGAAAGCCCGGGGATGCCTGGGCTTTCGGCTTTCATTCGTGGGGTGCGGGGCGGGACGAAGACGCTAACTGGGTGATCGCCCTAGCGACGAAAGGGCCCTGGTACTGAGACTGCCGTCGCGACGGATTGTGCATACAATCAGGCCATGCACATCGCGTTCGACCCTGCGAAGAACGCGCGCAACGTTCGGGAGCGCGATCTTTCGTTCGAGCGGGTCGCCGAGTTCGACTTCGAGACGGCCTTGCTCTGGGAGGATGTCCGCAAGGCCTACCCCGAGCCGCGTTACGTGGCGCTCGGGCAGATCGACGGACGCTTGCATGTGCTTTGCTTCACGCCGATCCGCGAGGGCATTCGTGTGATCAGCTTGCGCAAAGCCAACCCACGAGAGGTGAGCCACTATGAAGCCGCACGGTAGTCGCAAGCCACCCAAGCCACGCTTGCCGTTGGTGGGTGCCGATGGAGAAGTGCGCGAGCTCGATCGTGACGATGTCGCCGAGTTCCGAGCGGCGAAGGACGTGCTGCCGCCGAAGCTGTATGGAGAGCTCGTCGCGATGAATCGTCGCGCCGGTGTGCGAGGCCCGCAGAAGGCGCCGACCAAGGAGCGCATCACCATCCGCCTGTCACCCGATGTGGTCAGCAGTTTCCGCGCTTCCGGCCCCGGGTGGCAAGGGCGCATGGATGAGGCCCTGAAAGACTGGCTGCGTACACACTCATAAGCCTCAGGGCCGGAGTGCCGACTCGATCATGCCGCCCACCGCTTGCCTCTCAGGGCATCTTCCATCGCCAAGTCGTAGACGAGATCACCTTCGACGGCGAGGTGGTGCGGATGCAGGGGCCCAACGCCGCGCTGCTGGCGGCCGCGGCGGGCAAAAAAATGGGCACCGCTCGGGTGCCCACTTCTAGCATCGGGTGGGGTGGCTGATGGGACTCGAACCCACGACAACAGGAATCACAATCCTGGACTCTACCAACTGAGCTACAGCCACCACCGGAAA
>JAKBNS010000010.1:0-2250 GCA_021830925.1 Pseudomonadota bacterium
ATGTACGTGCTGGACGAGCCCAGCATCGGGCTGCACCAGCGCGACAACGACCGCCTGATCGCCACCCTCAAGCACCTGCGCGACCTGGGCAACAGCGTGCTGGTGGTGGAGCACGACGAGGACATGATCCGCGCCGCCGACCACGTGGTGGACATGGGCCCGGGCGCGGGCATCCACGGCGGCGAGGTGGTGGCGCAGGGCCGGCCCGAGGCGGTGGCCGCGGACCCGAACTCGCTGACCGGGCAGTACCTGTCGGGGCGGCGCCACGCGGCGGCCACGGGCTCGCGCCGCGCGCCGGGCGAGCATTGGCTGGAACTGGTGGGCGCGCGGGGCAACAACCTGCGCGAGGTGACGGCGCGCATTCCGCTGGGGCTGCTGACCGTGGTCAGCGGGGTGTCGGGTTCGGGCAAGTCCACGCTGGTCAACGACACGCTGTACGCGGCCGCCGCCGCGGCGCTGAACGGCGCGCACACCGAGCCGGCGCCCTACGAGGCGCTGCACGGGCTGCAGCTGCTGGACAAGGTGATCGCGGTGGACCAGTCGCCGCTGGGGCGCACGCCGCGCAGCAACCCGGCCACCTACACCGGGCTGTTCACGCCGCTGCGCGAGTTGTTCGCGCAGACCAACCTGGCGCGCGAGCGCGGCTTCGACGCCGGGCGCTTCTCCTTCAACGTCAAGGGCGGGCGCTGCGAGGCCTGCCAGGGCGACGGGCTGGTGAAGGTGGAGATGCACTTCCTGCCCGACATGTACGTGCCCTGCGACGTATGCCACGGCAAGCGCTACAACCGCGAGACCCTGGACGTCACCTGGCACGGGCTGAACATCGCCGAGGTGCTGGAGCTCAGCGTGGACCAGGCGCTGGAGCAGTTCAAGAGCGTGCCGGCCATCGCGCGCAAGCTGCAGACCCTGCGCGAGGTGGGGCTGGGCTACATCCGCCTGGGCCAGAGCGCCACCACCTTGTCGGGCGGCGAGGCGCAGCGGGTGAAGCTGGCGCTGGAACTCTCGCGCCGCGACACCGGGCGCACGCTGTACATCCTGGACGAGCCCACCACGGGGCTGCATTTCGCGGACATCGACATGCTGCTGGACGTGCTGCTGCGCCTGCGCGACGCCGGCAACACCATCGTGGTGATCGAGCACAACCTGGACGTGATCGCCAGCGCCGACTGGGTGCTCGACCTGGGCCCCGAGGGGGGCGCGGGTGGCGGGCGCATCGTGGCCGAGGGCGCGCCGGAGCAACTGGCCGCGCAGGCCGAGTCGGCCACCGCGCCGTACCTGGCCCGGGTGCTGGAGCAGCGCGCCGGCGATTGAGTGGCGACAGCCCCTCGTGGGGGGGCGCCACCTTGCCGCGGCGGGTCCTGCAGACCTGGGCCTTCCGCCTGTACCATTTGCCGAGTCAGCTGCCGCCTCGCGGCAGCCGTGCAAGCCGGGCGCGCAGCCTGCGCCCGCGCGGCCCTGGCGGCGGTGCCCGCGCGACTCGCGCCGGCCCGCCCGCCACGCCCTCCCGAGAACGACCACGTACAACCCTACGGAGAACTTGTCATGGGCAAGAGCATTTCGTTGCAACTCAAGGATGGAACCCGCATCGGCGCCTACGTCGCGGAGCCGGCCGGCACGCCCAAGGCGGGCCTGGTGGTGGTGCAGGAGATCTTCGGCGTGAACGCGCACATCCGCAGCGTGGCCGACCGCTACGCCGCGCAGGGCTACCTGGCCATCGCGCCGGCGCTGTTCGATCCGGTGGAACCCGGCGTGGAACTGAACTATGACCAGGAAGGCGTGACCAAGGGTCAGGAATACCTGGGCAAGCTCGGCTTCGAGCGCGCGCTGGCCGGCGTGGAAGCGGCGGCGCAGGAAGTCCAGCGTGCCGGAAAGGTGGCTGCGGTGGGCTATTGCTGGGGCGGCACGGTGAGCTACCTGTCGGCCATTCGCCTGGGCCTGCCGGCCATCAGCTACTACGGCGGGCGCAACGTGCAGTTCGTGGGCGAGCAGGCGAAGGCGCCGCTGATGTTCCATTACGGGCTGAAGGACGCCCACATCGGCGAGGCCGACCGCGAAGCGGTGCGCAAGGCCAACCCGACGGCCGAGTTCCACGTGTACGACGCCGACCACGGCTTCAACTGCGACGCCCGCGGCAGCTACGACGCGGCGTCGGCCAAGCTGGCCATGGAACGTTCGCTGGCCTTCCTGGCCAAGCACGTGGGCTGAAGCCGGGCCCCGGGGCGGCAGCGCTTGCCGCCCTGACGCCGCCGG
>JAKBNS010000010.1:2260-3393 GCA_021830925.1 Pseudomonadota bacterium
CGAGCTCGCGCGGCTCGCCGAACAGGTAGCCCTGCATCACCTGCAGTCCGAGTTCGCGCAGGGCCTGCGCGTCCTCGGCGCGCTCGACCGCCTCGGCCACCACCTGCACGCCCAGGCGCTGGGCCAGCGCGGTGACGCTGCGCACGATCTCGCGGTTGCGCGGGTCGCGCTCCAGGCCGCCGGTGAACCCGGCCGGCAGCTTGATCAGCGCCGGGCTCAGGCGCTTGAGGTATTCGAAGGAGGCGTAGCCCTCGCCGAAGTCGTCCATGGCCAGCAGCACCCCGGCCTGCTGCAGGGCCTGGATGTTGCGCACCACGCTGGGGTAGACGGGGATCTGGCGCCGCTCGGTGACTTCCAGCGCCAGGCGCTGGGCGGGCCAGCGGCTTTCGTTGAGCACGCGCTGGACGTGGTGCACGAGGTCCGGGTCGCCGAGCTGGTCGGCTTCCACGTTGACCGCCACGATGCCTTCCCAGCCGGTCCAGTCGGACAGCACGCGGGCCTCCGCGACGGCGGTGTCGACCACCCAGAAGAACAGCTCGCTGGTCTGCGACACCGACAGGCGCGGCAGGAAGGACAGCGGGGAGTGGCGCCGCGGCGCGGTGTCGGCGCGCCAGCGGAACAGGGCCTCCAGCCCGATGACCTCGCCGCTGGGGTAGCGTACCTGCGGCAGGTACACCAGCGACGGTGAACCGGAGCCGGTATGCACCGCGATCTCGCTGAAAACGTCTCGTTCCACTACCGATCCCGCGCGAAGTTCCTGAAGAGCCTGGGCCTGCGCCCGCGCACCATGCGCGGGGCCTCGCGCGCCGCACCGCCCGGCGCGCGGCTGGGCAGATTAGCATGAAGCCCGATTCCACTGCCCGCACGCCATGCCTCCAACGCCCAAGGCCACGCCCGCCGCGCGCAAGCGCGCCAAGGCCGCCACGCCCGCCACCATCGGGCCCCGCTACCGCGTGCGCATGCACAAGCTGCACGCGCATGTGTTCGACGTCGAGCTCGACCTGGCGAACCCCGACCCGGCCGGCCAGGAGCTGTGGCTGCCGGTGTGGGTTCCGGGCAGCTACCTGGTGCGCGAGTTCGCGCGCCACGTGCTGGACATGCATGCCTTCTGCGGACGGCGCGAGCTGGGCTTG
>JAKBNS010000276.1 GCA_021830925.1 Pseudomonadota bacterium
CGTGGGCCTGCCCAACGTCGGCAAGTCCACCCTGTTCAATGCGCTGACCCAGAGCGCGATCCCGGCCGAGAACTATCCCTTCTGCACCATCGAGCCCAACGTGGGCGTGGTGGAAGTGCCGGACCCGCGCCTGCACAAGCTGGCCGAGATCGTCAAGCCGCAGCGCGTGGTGCCGGCGGTGGTGGAATTCGTCGACATCGCGGGGCTGGTGGCCGGAGCCTCCAAGGGCGAGGGCCTGGGCAACCAGTTCCTGGCCCATATCCGCGAGACCGACGCCATCGTCAACGTGGTGCGCTGCTTCGACGATGAGAACGTGGTGCATGTGGCCGGGCGGGTCGATCCGCTGGCCGACATCGGGGTGATCCAGACCGAACTGTGCCTGGCCGACCTGGGTACGGTGGAAAAGGCCGTGCAGCGCGCGCAAAAGACCGCGCGCGCCGGCGACAAGGAGGCGCAGCGTCTGCTCGGCGTGCTGCAGCGCTGCGAAGCCGCGCTGAACGAGGCCGGCCCGGTGCGCGCGCTGGACCTGTCCGAGGAGGACCGCGCGCTGCTCAAGCCGCTGTGCCTGATCACCGCCAAGCCGGCCATGTTCGTCGGCAACGTGCTGGAGGACGGGTTCGAGAACAACCCGCATCTGGACCGCCTGCGCGAGTACGCGGACTCGCAGGGCGCGCCGGTGGTGGCCATCTGCGCCAAGCTGGAAAGCGAACTGGCCGGCATGTCGGGCGAGGAGAAGGTCGAATTCCTGGCCGAGCTCGGGCAGAGCGAGCCCGGCCTGAACCGGCTGATCCGCGCCGGCTACGCGCTGCTCGGGCTGCAGACCTACTTCACCGCGGGCGTGAAGGAGGTGCGCGCCTGGACCGTCCCGGTGGGCGCCACGGCACCGCAGGCCGCCGGGGTCATCCACACCGATTTCGAGCGCGGCTTCATCCGCGCGCAGACCATCGCCTTCGACGATTTCGTGAAATACGCGGGCGAGCAGGGCGCCAAGGACGCCGGGCGCATGCGCGCCGAGGGCAAGGAGTACGTGGTGCACGACGGCGACGTGCTGAACTTCCTGTTCAACGTCTGATGCGCGCACGCTCCTGCCCGCACGATCGCGACAGGCCCTGAGGCAGGGCGCGCGGCGCCGCGGACTCAGCCCGGCACCGGAAGCATGCCGGCGGCCTTCACCTCGCGCAGCGACAGGCTGGTGTGGATGTCGCGCAGGCCGGGCAGCGCGCAGATCTGTTCGCGCACCAACCGGGCGAAGGCGTCGTGGTCGGTGGCGACCAGTTCGAGCTGATAGTCATAGCGGCCCGACAGGTTCTGGCAGGCCACGATGCCGCGGATCGCGAGCACCTGCGCCTCGAAGCCGGCGGCGCTGCGCGTCGTGTGCTCCTGCATGCGCACGTGGACGAACCCGTGCACGCCCAGGCCGATGCGCCGGCGGTCCAGGCGCGCGTGGTAGCCGGTGATGACGCCGGCCTTCTCCAGCGCCTGCACCCTCCGCCAGCAAGGCGAGGCCGACAACGCGACGCGTTCGGCGAGTTGCGCCATGGTCAGCCTGGCGTCCGCCTGCAGGACTTCGAGGATGCGCCGGTCGGTGGGGTCGAGCTCGCGGCGGGTTCGCGGATTCCGTTCCATTCCCAGGCCCCCTGCTGGAATGATGGTCCAGGGAACATAGGGCCTTGGGCCTGAATTCGGGAAAAGCCCCGCGTCAACTGGACGGTACTTGCCTCTTCGCCCCGCGGCAGCGCGTAGCATCCAAAGTTTCCCTGAAGCCGCGAGCGCGGCCCGATCATGAATCCAGGCATCGCCTACGCCCTGGGCGCCTACGTCGTCTGGGGCCTGTTCCCGCTGTATTTCCATTTGCTGGAATCGGTCCCGGCGCCGCAGATCCTCGCCCATCGCATGGTCTGGTCGGCGCTGCTGGTGCTGCTGATCCTGCTGGCGCTGCGTCGCTGGTCCTGGCTGCGGGTGTTGCGCGAGCGCCCGGCGGTGGTCGGGCGCTTCGCCGCCAGCGCGCTGGTGCTTTCCTGCAATTGGCTGACCTACATCTGGTCGGTGAACAACGGCCACGTGGTGGAGGCCAGCCTGGGCTACTACATCAACCCGCTGATGAACGTGGCGCTGGGCACCGTGCTGCTGCACGAACGCATGCGCGCGCTGCAATGGGCGGCGGTGGCGGTGGCCGCGAGCGGGGTGCTGTGGATGGCCTTCGGCGTTGGGCACATGCCCTGGCTGGCGCTGATCCTGGCGGTGAGTTTCAGCAGCTACAGCCTGTTGCGCAAGATCGCCCCCCTGGGTTCGCTCGAGGGCTTGGCGCTGGAGACGGCGGTGTTGCTGCCGGTGGCGCTGCTGTATCTGGGCTGGACCAGCCTGCATGGCGACAACGCCTTCGCGCTGGGCGACCTGAACTTCAAGCTGCTGCTCATGGCCAGCGGGCCGGTCACCGCCATCCCGCTGCTGATGTTCGCGGCCGGGGCCCGGCGCATCCCTTTCTCCCTGCTGGGCATCCTGCAGTACACCACGCCCACGCTGCTGCTGGTGCTGGGCGTGACCGTGTACCACGAGGCCTTCGGCGCGTCCAAGGTGCTGGGCTTCGGCCTGGTCTGGGCCGGCATCGGCCTGTATCTCGCCGAAGGCATGCTGCGCCGGCGCCGTCCCGCGGGCGTGGCCGCCTGATCAGGACCGCGCGCAGGCCAGCCAGCTCCCGGCCACCGCCGCCAGCAACACCGCGCCGTAGTCCAGCATGGCTCCGTCTCGCAGCAGGCCCGAGCCCGTCAGCAGCACATGCGCCACCCAGGCCGCCAGCGCCCCCCACGCGGCCTGGCGGGTCCAGCGCCCGGGGCAGGGGCGCAGCAGGCGCCGGGCCGCCAGCCCGGTACCGGCGCCGACGAACAGCGGCATGACACTGGTGGCGAGCAGCCAGCGCAGGGCGATGAGGGCGAGCATGGGGGAATCGGGCGCTTCGGGGACAGGTTGAATCGCCGCGGTGGGGCGCAATCGCACGCGGCTTTGACTTTGGTCATCCGCAAAAACCCGCCCGGCTTCGTAGAATTGAATGTGTCATGTTATTAGCAGCCGTCGGAGTCAACCATCAGAGCGCGCCGCTGGACCTGCGCGAGCGTCTGGCATTTTCAGCCGAAGGGCTGAAGGAAGGGTTGCGCGCGCTGCGGGATTCGCTGCATACACGCAGCGGCGGCAGCGCGGTCGAGACGGCGATCCTGTCCACCTGCAACCGCACCGAGATCTATTGCGCGGCGCAGACCGATCCGCGCGAGGCGCTGGTGAACTGGCTGGCGAACTCGCGCGAACTGCGCGAGGTCGACCTGCTGCAGCACAGCTACCGCCTGGTCCACGAAGGCGCGGTGCGCCATGCCTTCCGCGTGGCCAGCGGGCTGGACT
>JAKBNS010000188.1 GCA_021830925.1 Pseudomonadota bacterium
CTCGGTGTCGATGGTGGCGATCACCTCGTCGGCGACCACGGTCGCGCCGTCGCCCTTGGCGATGGCGGCCAGCACGCCGGCGGCCGGCGCCGGCACTTCGAGCACGACCTTGTCGGTCTCGATCTCGATCAGGATCTCGTCCTGCGCCACGGCTTCGCCGGGCTTTTTCTTCCACTGCAGCAACGTGGCCTCGGCCACGGATTCGGAAAGCTGGGGAACCTTGACATCAATCTGTGCCATGGTGGAGTCTCGCGATGGGTAGGTGTTGTGTGGTGTGACGAGCGGAGCGGCCAGGGCGGCGCGCCGGGGGTCCGGGGAGCGCATGCCGGGGCCAGGGCTGGCTGGTCCCGGCATGCGCGCTCAGGCCCGCGCGCGCCGCGTGCGGCGCCTCACTTGGTGAGCACGAAGCCCTTGAGCTTGCCGAAGGCGGCGGCGAGCAATTCCTTTTGCTGCTCCGCGTGCTTGGCGTAGTAGCCCACCGCGGTGGATGCCGAGGCCGGCCGTCCGGCGTAGCCCAGACGCTGGCCTTCCTGCAGGTTCTCGTGCACGTGGTGCTGGATGAAGAACCACGAGCCCTGGTTCTGCGGCTCGTCCTGGCACCACACGACGTCGCGCAGGTTGGGATAGCGGCGCAGTTCTGCGGCGAAGGCCTTGTGCGGGAAGGGATAGAGCTGTTCCAGGCGCACGATGGCCACGTCGTGCAGCTCGCGCTGGCGGCGCTCGGCGAGCAGGTCGTAGTACACGCGGCCGCTGCAGGCGACCACGCGCTTGACCTTCGCGGGATCGAGCTCGTCGCGCTCGCCCAGCACGGTGTGGAAATGGCTGTTCGCCAGGTCGCTGAGATCCGAGCGCGCTTCCGGATGGCGCAGCAACGACTTCGGGGTCATGATCACCAGCGGCTTGCGGAACTGGCGGATCATCTGCCGGCGCAGCAGGTGGAAGATCTGCGCCGGGTTGGTCGGCTGGCACACCTGCATGTTGGTCTCGGCGCACAGCTGCAGGTAACGCTCCAGGCGCGCCGAGGAATGCTCGGGGCCCTGGCCTTCGTAGCCATGCGGCAGCATCAGGGTCAGGCCCGAGGCGCGGCCCCACTTGACCTCGCCGGCCGAGATGAACTGGTCGATCAGCACCTGCGCGCCGTTGGCGAAATCGCCGAACTGGGCTTCCCAGATCACCAGGGTGTTGGGATCGGCGGTGGAGTAGCCGTACTCGAAGCCCAGCACCGCCTCTTCCGACAGGATGGAGTCGATGACCACGAACGGCGCCTGGTCTTCCGAGACGTTCTGCAGCGGCACGTAGGTGCCTGCGTCCCAGCGCTCACGCTTCTGGTCGTGCAGCACGGCATGGCGATGGCTGAAGGTGCCACGCCCGCAGTCCTCGCCCGACAGCCGCACCGGGTATCCGTTGGCCACCAGCGAGGCGAAGGCCAGGTGCTCGCCCATGCCCCAGTCGAGGGTGAGCTCGCCGCGGCCCATGCGCGCGCGGTCGGCCACCACCTTCTCCACCAGGGTATGCAGCTTCATGTCCGCCGGCACGGTGGTGATGCGCTCGGCCAGGCGCTTGAGCTCGGTCATCGGCAGCGAGGTGTCGGCGCTGTCGGTCCACTTGCGGTTGAGGAAGTTGCTCCAGTCGACCGCGAACTTGCTCTTGTAGTTCGACAGCACCGGCTCGAGCGCGCGCTCGCCGTCCTCCATGGCCTGGCGGAAGCCCTGCACCATGGCATCGGCGTCGGAGTCGTTGATCACCTGCTGGCTGGCCAGGCGGTCGGCGTAGAGCTTGCGCGTGCCCGGGTGCGCGGCGATCTTCTTGTACATCAGCGGCTGGGTCACCGCCGGCGTGTCCTGCTCGTTGTGGCCCAGCTTGCGGAAGCACACGATGTCGACCACCACGTCGTGTCCGAACTCGGCGCGGTAGTCCACCGCGAGCTCGCAGCACAGCGCGACCGCTTCGGGATCGTCGCCGTTGACGTGCAGGATCGGCGCCTCGATCATCTTCACCACGTCGGTGCAATACAGCGTGGAGCGCGCGTCGCGCGGATCCGAGGTGGTGAATCCGATCTGGTTGTTGATGACGATGTGCAGCGTGCCGCCGGTCGAATAGCCGCGGGTCTGCGCCAGCGCCAGGGTTTCCATGACCACGCCCTGCCCGGCGAACGAGGCATCGCCGTGCACCAGCACCGGCAGCACCTGCTCCCCGCGCTTGTCGCCGCGGCGCTCCTGGCGGGCGCGCACCGAACCCTCGACCACCGGGTTGACGATTTCCAGGTGCGAGGGGTTGAAGGCCAGCGAAAGGTGGATCGGGCCCGACGGGGTCGACACATCGCTGGAGAAACCCTGGTGGTACTTGACGTCGCCCGACGGCAGGTCGGAGGCATGCTTGCCCTCGAACTCGTCGAACAGGTCCTTGGGACGCTTGCCCAGCGTGTTCACCAGCACGTTCAGGCGCCCGCGGTGGGCCATGCCGATGATCACTTCCTGCGCGCCGCGCTCGGCGCCGCGCTGGATGACCTCATCCATGCCGACGATGAAGCTCTCGCCGCCTTCCAGCGAAAAGCGCTTCTGGCCCACGTAGCGCGTGGCCAGATAGCGTTCCAGGCCTTCGGCCGCGGTCAGCTTGTCGAGGATGTCACGCTTCTTCTCCGCGCTCATGGTGGGGCGCGTGCGGGTGCTCTCCAGGCGCTGCTGCCACCAGCGCTTCTGCCCCTGGTCGCTGAGGTACATGAACTCGGCGCCGATGGAGCCGCAGTAGGTCTCGTGCAGGTTGTTGATGAGCTCGCGCAGGCTCATCGTCTCCTGGCCGAAATAGGTGTTGCTGACGTTGAAGCTGGTTTCCAGGTCGGCGTCGGAGAAGCCGTAGAAGGAAGGCTCCAGGTCGGGAATCTGGGGGCGCTCGGCGCGCTTGAGGGGATCGAGGTCCGCCCAGCGCACGCCGACGTTGCGATAAGCCGCGATCAGTTGCTGCGCGGCCACGCGCTTGCGCGCGAGCTCGACGTCGGCGCCGAGCTGGATGGCGCGCGTCGGGCCGCTGCGGGCGCGCTGCGCGAAGGCCGACACCACCGGTGCGTGCGGGATGTCGCGGGAATTGCTGCCGTCCACCGCCGGCACGTGCTGCAACGCGTCGAAGTAGTCCCGCCAATGATCGGGAACCGCGCCCGGATTGGCCAGATAGGTTTCGTACAGCTCCTCGACATAGGGAGCGTTCCCGCCGAACAGATAGGAGTTCGCGCGTTGCTGCTGAATGGTCATGGTGAGCTCACTGGGTCGCCGGGTACCCCGGCATGGAGTGGGTGAAGCACCACGCACGCGACCGGGTACCCCACGCGCGTGCACAGCGGTCCGATGACACTGAACCAGATCGCACTTTAGCAGCGCTTTTGACGCGACGCAAAAAGCCGCATCGTGGCGCCGGCCCGTGAAAACAAATAAAAGTTGTCATCAAGACATCTTTTGCCAATTTTTATCAATTGGCTAGCCAGGGTACGCAGGATGACACGCCAGCGGCGGTGCCGTGTCTCGCGCTCCGGATCGGCAACGCACTGTTGCCCTTGACCCCGGTCAGGCGCGGGCGCCCGGGTCGGCGGTGCCCGCATGCGGCCCGGGTCGCCGCCGCGATCGCGCGCCCCGGAGATCACGCGCCCTGGAATTTCCTTGCGCCGACGCCACGCCCTTGCCAGCGCGCCGGTCGCCGCGCGGAATCCGCCCCGGGCGCGCAAACGGGATCGATTCGCCCGCGGCTGCGCGACGGCATATTGTCCGCCCATCCATATTCCCGCAAATAAATCGCGCCAGGAAATCGCTCGATCATTTGCCGGCGATTTTCTATCCGTGATTAAACGTGCATTCCGGCGCCAGCGCGTTGAATTGAGACTTACCGCTTTGCAAAATGGATTCGCAACGCAACTCGACCCCGAAATCATTCGGGATCGCTTCCCGATCCAGGAGCCAAGCACATGAATACGTCTCGAATCCTTGCCTGCGCCGTCGCGGCGGCGGCCCTGAGCCTGGGTGGCTGCGGTGGCGGCGGAAGCGGCGGCGGAAGCGGCCCGACCCCCAAGCCTCCCGGCCCTCCCACGCCCCCGACCCCGACTCCGCTCCAGTACTCGATCGGCGGCACCGCCACCGGCATCAGCGGCCCCGGTCTGTCCCTGCTCGATAACGGTGGCGACCTGCTCTCCATTTCCGCCGCGGGCCCCTTCGTATTCCCGACCCTTCTGTCCGCCGGGGCCGCGTACGACGTGACCGTCTCCACGGCACCGCCGACCCTGGCCTGCACCGCCACGGGGGCCAGCGGCACGGTCGCCAAGGCCAATGTCGGCAATGTCGCGGTGGCCTGCAAGGCACGTACCTTCACCGAGGCTGCGGCGAACAGCGCCGGCGGCAATTCGGTTTCGGGTCAGGTCGCGGTCGCCGCCGACGGGACCATCTATTTCGCCACGTGGTCCAACGTCGCGTCCACCGGATCCGGTGGACTGTATTCACTGGCCCCGGGCGCCAGCACAGCGACCCTGCTGCATGCTTTTGGCGGCAGCACCAGCGACGGCGGCAACCCGGACGGCGTGGAGCTTTCGCCCGACGGCAGCACCCTGTACGGCGTGACCAGCCATTGGGGTACGCATGGCACCGCCAACGCGGGCGGGACCCTGTATTCCTATTCGGTGGCCACCGGCACGTACACCGTGCTGGTCAACTTCGGTGCGACGCCCAGCGACGGGCAGATCCCCTTCGTGCCGCCGATTTTCGGCAGCGACGGCATGCTCTACGGAACGACGTCGGCCGGCGGGACCGGAGGTTTCGGAACCGCCTACCGCTACGCCCCGGCCACCGGCACGTATACCGATCTCTACCAGTTCGGCGGGCAACCCGCCGATGGCGCAGCACCTTTCGCGCTCATTCAGGACGGCCCCGGCGTCTTCTACGGGGCATCGAACAGTGGAGGCCAGAACAACGCAGGCACCGTATTCAAACTGACCGTGTCCGGGAATACGGCGACGGATACCGTCCTGCATAGTTTCGGCGGCACGATCGGCAGCCAAACTGACGGATCCAGCTCCTACGGGGTGGTCAAGGCCACCGATGGCCGACTCTACGGCGCGACCTTCAGCGGCGGCAGCAACAACCTCGGTGTCATCTACAGCCTGAACACCGACGGAAGCGGCTACACCATCCTCCACAGCTTCGCGGGCGGAACCCTGGACGGAGGCAATTCCTGGGGTGGGGTCGTGCAGGGCACCGACGGCAAGATCTACGGCCTGACGATGATTGGAGGTTCGGCCAATACCGGCACTCTGTGGGACATGGACCTGTCGGGCACCTTCGGGATCAGGCACTCCTTCGGAGCCAACGGACAGGGAAGCGCTCCGCAGAACTGCCCCATCACCATGCTGCCCGACGGGCGCATCTACGGCGGCACCGGCCCCGGCGGCCCCGGCAACAACGGCACCGTCTGGAGTTACCAGTAAGCGAGCAGGAGCCGGCAGGCGTGCGGCGGGGGCTCACGCCGCCTCGATCGCAGGGGGTGTCGCGGGTCGCGGCACCCCCTGTTTTCTGGCTACGCAGACCCGACGGGATGACGTCCCGTCACGCCGGCCAACCCTCCGGCGATGCCGATGCGCGACGCCGCGCCCCGCCGACCGTCGCCGCTCACCCCGCGCCAGCACCACGCGAAACCTGGCTTCGGCATGCCATCCCGTGGCATCCGATCGCGCCTCGGCGACAGAATGCTCTGCCTACCGGAACATTCAATGCATGATTTTCGCCCCATGCAGCACGCCAATATTCATCCAAGATTCATTCTGCACGATTCAAGGTTCATTCCAGCACCAGGGCGTTGAATTGAGATTTATCGCTTTGCAAAATGGACTCGACAAACAATTCGACCTCGAAATCGTTCGAGACCGATTCTCGCTCCTGCTGAGCGATGGCGCAGCCTACCTCAGCGCCTCCACCGCTCCACCGACCCTGGCCGACACGGCCATCCCCGACAGCGTCACGTGCGCCGGACATGGCGGCCTGTATGCGCTCGCACCGGGCGCGACCACGGCGATGCCGCCGCACGCCTTCGGTGCCACCGGGGACGGAATCAACTCGACCTACAGCGCGCTCAACCTGCTGCCCGACGGACGCATCCGCGGCGCCGCCACCCAGGGCGGTGCGGGGACGTCCCCCGGCGACGGCACCATCTGGAGCGACCAGTAAGCGCGGGCGGCGCGACGCCGCTGCGACGGCAGGGGGGTGCCTGGTTTCGGCACCCCCTTGTGCTTCGCGCCGCCGCCTCAGACGGCCAGGCCCGCGTTGCCCTTGACCCCGATCAGTCGCGGCTGGTTGGGCTTGAGGGGCTTGATGCTGGGGTTGTGCTTGAGGTATTCCTCGACCACTTCCCAGATCGGCGGGTTGCTCTTGTTCGCCGAGGCCTGCTGCACCGGCGCCCAGCCGGAGACCTTGTAGGTCTTCTTCGGGTCGATGAGCTTGCCGTTCAGGCGCATGTCCTGGATGCGGCTGCCCTGCTTCTGGCCCGGCTCGCAGGCGTAGGTCAGCGCGCCCACGCGCACCATGTCGCCGCCCTGCTGGTAGTAGGGATCGGGGTTGAACAGGTTGTCGCAGACGTCTTCCATCACCGCCTTCACCGTGGCGCCGGTCATCTCGGTCAGCGTGCAGTAGGGGTAGGTGATGGCCAGCTGGGTCATCAGCGCCTCGCGCGTGATGGGCTCGCCCGGCAACAGGCTGCCGCCCCAGCGGAATCCCGGGGAGAAGGCCAGATCGCCGCCGCGCACCGCCAGCATCGCGTCCAGCACCAGCTGGTCCCAGGTGCCGTTGAAGTTGCCGCGGCGGTACAGCACGCCCTCGGTATGGGCCAGCACCTCGGTGAGCTTGCTTTCGTAGGGCGCGCGGTGCTTCTTGATCAACGCCTCCATGTCCGGGTCGGCCGGCAGCAGGTTGGAGAACACCGGCAGCAGGCGGTACTTGTAGCCCACCATCTTGCCCCCGCGCACATCGAAGTCCATGACCGCCAGGAACTTGCCGTGCGAACCCGCGTTGGTCACCAGGGTCATGCCGCCGGAGGGCCGGCGCACTTCCACGGCCACCGCCTCGCCGTCATGGGTGTGGCCGCCGAAGATGCAGTCGATGCCCTCGACCATGCTGGCCATCTTGCGGTCCACGTCCATGCCGTTGTGCGACAGCACGACGACCAGTTGCGCCCCCTTGGCGCGCACTTCCTTGACCACCTTCTGCATGTGGTCCGTGTCGATGCCGAAGGTCCAGTCGGGCGTCAGGTAGCCCGGATTGGCGATGGGCGTGTACGGGAAGGCCTGGCCGATCACCGCCACCTGCACCCCGTTCATCTGCTTCATCGTGTAGTACGGGAACACCGGATCGCCGAAATCGGCCGTCTTCACGTTCTGCGCGACGAAATCGATGCGGCCCTTGAAGTCCTTGGCCAGCACCTCCTTGACCCGCTCCTGGCCGTAGGTGAATTCCCAGTGCGCGGTCATCACGTCCACGCCCAGCTGCAGCTGGGCGTCGATCATGTCCTGGCCTTCGGTCCACAGCGACAAGCCCGTGCCCTGCCAGGTATCGCCGCCGTCCAGCAGCAGCGCGCCGGGGCGGGCGGCCTTCAGGCGCTTGACCAGCGTGGCCAGGTGAGCGTAGCCGCCCATCCTTCCGTACTGCTTGGCGGCGCGCTCGAAGTCCAGGTAGGTGAAGGCGTAGGACTCGCGCGTGTTGGGCTTGAAGCCCACGCGCTTGAGGTAGTCGGCCCCCACCAGGTGGGGCAGATGTCCGCTCATGGAGCCCACGCCGATGTTCACGCTGGGCTCGCGGAAGTACAGCGGCTGCAGGTGCGCGTGGCTGTCGGTCATGTGCAGGAAGTGCACGTTGCCGCTGACCGGCGGGCTGTACAGCGCGTCGACCTCGGCGGCGCTGGCCTCGCGCATCAGGGGAAAACCGCTGGCGCCGGCCGCGGCCAGCACGCTCAGGAATTCGCGGCGGGTAATGCTCATGATGACGGATCCTCGACGTAAAAATGCCCGCCGATGCAGCGTGGCGGGCAGCGCGGCACGACCGGGCCGCGCGAGGCGGCACCGGATCTGGAAAATCCCTACTTGTTGACCGGAGAGTTCGGATCCATCAGCAGGGCCATCACGTCCTTCATCTGCTGTTCGGTCAGGATCTTGTGCGCTCCGAAGGGCGGCATGTAGCTGCAGGCGTTGAAGGCCTCGGAGTTGTAGATGCGCGCCCAGGTGTACTTCAGGATGGCCTCGCTGTCGCCACGCAGCTTCGCGTAGTGGTACAGCTCGGGACCGATGTTGCCCTGCGACGGATCGTTGGCGATCATCTTGTGGCAGGCCAGGCAGTTGCCGCCGTTGGGGCTGGTGGGCTTGTCGCTCCACTGCATGCCCTTGCCGTCCTCGGCGATCTTCAGGCCTTCCTTCCAGTTGCCCAGGTACTTGCCGTCGGCCGGGTAGACCACCCCTGCCTGCGCCCTGGACTCGATGCCCTTGGCCACGCCGTCGGGCATCTTCTCCCCGAGGTAGGCGTACTTGGAGCATTCGTACTGCGCCGGGGTCTGCTGCAGGCGCGAGACCTTGGCCTGGCCCTTGTCGGCGAAGTCGTGCTTGAGGATGTCCTGGAAGGACGCGGTGGCGAAAGGGTTGCCGCCGGGACCGGCGGCCTCCTGCTTGGCGCCGGCGCAGCCCGCCAGCACGGCGGCCCCCAGCGCTGCCGACACAATGAGTGCTAGTTTGTTCATGTCGTCTCCTGGCTCAGCGCTTGAAGGTCGGCGTGTGCAGCGTGGCTCCGTTGGAATTCACGCCCATGTACTCGATCAGGTCCATGACCGCGTTGGAGGTGAATTTCGGCGCCGGCCAGCGCTGCTGGCGCTCGCAGGCCAGCATGCGCCATTCCAGCGTGCGCGCCACGCCCTGCGAGTTCGGATACGCCGGCCAGGTGGCGTAGGAGCCGGCCGCCTCGGCGTTGGTCAGGTTGGGCAGCGCGGAAATCTTGATGCGCTTGCCGCTCTCGGAGTGGCAGGCCGCGCAGGAAAAGCTGAAGGGACCCGCGCGATAGAAAAACAGCTTCTTGCCGTTCTCGTAGGCCAGGCGCTCCTGCGGGGTGCCCTGCGGGATCGCGATCTTCATGCCGTCGGACTCGTGCGCGACGTACATCGCGATGTTCTCCAGCGGCGAGGCGT
Source organism: Pseudomonadota bacterium (assembly GCA_021830925.1). Lineage (GTDB taxonomy): Bacteria > Pseudomonadota > Gammaproteobacteria > Burkholderiales > Burkholderiaceae_C > Thiomonas_A. The sequence continues at coordinate 9,187 of JAKBNS010000188.1, forward strand.
TGCCGCCTTCCTTGGCGAAGTGGTCCTTGTCGGCCTGCATCGGCGTCAGGCCCTGCAGGGTTTCCATGCAGGTCACGAGGCGCGATTCCAGATCCTGCACGCGGCCCGTGTCGGCGAAATAGCGCGGCAGCTGCGCGTAGGCACCCTTGACCACGCCCGGGCCGAGGCCCAGGTCGCACTGTTCCAGCGAGGCGTGCTTCGGGCCCGCCTTCTCGGACCAGAGCTTCTTGCCGTCGTCGATGTTGAAATCGGCGGGGTTGCCGCCCATCTCGTTCATCATCTGCAGGTAGGCGTTGCCTTCCTGCGTGACCGAATCGGCCCGCGCCTGGGCGGCGTAGCCGGCCATCAGCATCAGGACGGGCATCGTGAACCCGGCCAGCGCGGCCTTCTTCTTGCTGGATAGTCGCTGTTTCATGGTCTCCTCGCGAACGGTTCGTGCTGCATGGAACTCAGGGGGCCCTCCGAGCCGGGCCCCCCGTCAGGCGATCACGAGACCGTGGTGCTTCCGGTCTGCGTTTCGCCCTTGTTGTCCAGCCAGGTCACGGAGACGGTGTCTCCGGACTTGCCGCCCTTGAAGCTGAACTCCAGGAACGGGTTCTTCGACACGGCGATACCCCAGTCGCAATGCAGCACCTCGGTGTCGCCGTGCTTGCACACCACGGTCTGGATGAAGTGGGCGGGGATGATCTTGCCGTCCGGGCCCTTGAGCAGGCCGGTGTCCTCGGGGTGGGTCATCAGCACGCGGACGACAACAGTGTCGCCGTCGAGGCTGGCGCGCATGCGCATCATGTTGGGCATTGCAAACTCCGGTGAATGTTCGTTGGAAATCGTGGAATCGGAACGGGCGCGGGCTCAGCCGCCGCAACCGCCCAGCGTGACCTTGATTTCCTTCTTGCTGTACAGCAGCTTGTCGCCCACCTTGGCGACGGCGTAGACGTCCGAGGTCTGCGCCATCTTGATGCGGGTCGCCACGCTGGGCACCGCGCCGTTCTTCAGGTGGAAGGTGGCCGCCAGCGCATTGGGGTTCTTCTCCACGACGATGCCCAGCATGGTCACGCCGGCCGCGGTGGACTTGATGCCCACCGGCACCACCGCGCCGTTTTCCGCGATGTCGGGTCCGATGATCGACACTTCGGTGCTCGGGGTCGCGGTCGCGCCCATGGCCTTGGCCACCTCGTCGAGCGACTTCACCGCGAACTCCTGGGCATTCCAGCCCGGAGCATCGGCGGCCTGCGCGACAGAGGGCACGAGGCCTGCCGTGGCGGCCAGGCCGGCCACGGTCGCGCCAGCACCGATCTGAATGACCTGACGACGAGACTGATTCATTTGCAAAAACTCCTCACTGAGACATTGAGTGATGTGCGCGCCCGCGGGTTCAGCAGCGCGAACCGATGCAACTACTGAACTACTGCTTTGCTCCATCCACCAGCCAGGTGGCGATCATCTTCGCGTCACCCTCGCTGATACTTTGCGGAGGCATCGGGATACTCCCCCATGTGCCGGAACCGCCCTTGATGATGCGCTGGGTCAATTCTGCCACTTCCGTCTGCTTGCCCGCATATTTCTTCGCCACCTCCGCGTAGCCCGGCCCGACGACCTTGTTCGCGCCCATCGCATGGCAGGCGATGCAGCCATGTTGCTTGAGCAGCGAGATCACCTTCGCGTTCGGGTCGGAAGCCGCGGCCTGCTTGGCTGCGGCGGCCTTCTCGAGTTCTGCCTTGCTCAGCGTCACCTGGCCGCGGATCGGGCCCCACTGGCGATACTGGTCCTGCAGGTTGCCCCAGGTGTTCATCGCGTAGTCGGGGATCGAACTGGCCACGGCGGGCTTGGGAGCGCAGTTTTTCATGCACTCGACCGCGTGAACATCCGGGATACCCCCGTTCCCCAGCACCTTACCCGAGGGCAGTACCACTTTTCCCCCCGGCCACATGCCGTGGTTCCAGGTCATGCCGTTGCGGTTGGGCAGTTCGTCCTGCACCTGCTGGACGTTCTGGCGGGTCAGCACGAAGTTGGCCGGAACGATGTTGGACAGGTTCAGCAGGTAGTCGACCAGCGAGTAGGTCTCGTCCCAGGTCAACGTGTCCGGTGCCGTCCAGGGCATCGCGCGGTGGATGTAGTCGAACAGGGTCGACAGGGTCGACAGGCGCTCCATCGAGGTTCCGATGCCCTCGGAGGGATTGGCGAGCCTGGACACCCAGCCCGTCTTCATCTCCTCCTTGGTGGCCTGGAAGGCCCCTACCAGCGGCGGGAAGACCGCGTTGGAGTCGGCGAAGTCGCCGTGGCACGAGGCGCACTTGGCCTCCCACAGCTTGGTGCCTTCGGCGACCGTGCCCTTGCCGTCGGGCAGCCCCTTGAAATCCGGGCGCACATCGATATTCCAGGCGTGAATCTCCGCCGGCGTGGCGGCGCGCCCGAGCGAGGCGCCGGGGTTGGCTGCCCACGCGGCCGAGGCCACTGCGGCCAGCGCGGCCGCGAGCGCTGCTTTACGAATGGGCGAGTTGAACATTGCGCACATCTCCAGTTGCTTCGACTTGCCAGGTTTGAATCGCGTTGTTGTGGTAGACCGAGCGCGTGCCGCGCACCTTGCGCAGCTGCTCGTAGGTGGGCTGCACGTAGCCGGTCTCGTCGACCGCGCGGCTTTGCAGGAAGGCGCCGCCGCCGTTCCACACCCAGGGGATGTTGAAACGGGTCAGGGCCTTGTTCTGCACCGGCCCCTCCAGGCGCGCCGGATGCCAGTTCACGCCGCCGTCGAAGGACACGTCGACGCGCTTGATGCGTCCGCGTCCCGACCAGGCGATGCCGGTGACGTTGTACAGGCCCTTGTCCATCAGCACCTGACCGCCCGACGGAGAAGTGATCACCGACTTGCACTCCATCAAGGACGTGTACTGGCGGAACTTGCCGTCGGGCATGAGGTCGACGTAGCCCAGCACTTCATCCTTCGCGGCGAAGGGCTCGGTACCCAGCTTGATGCGCCGCAGGTACTTGATGTTGGACACGCCCTCGACCCCCGGCACCACCAGGCGCAGCGGATAGCCGTTCTCCGGACGCAGCATCTCGCCGTTCTGGCCGTAGGCCACGAGCACCTCGCCCGACAGCACCAGGGACATCGGGATGGTGCGGGTCTCGTGCGAACCGTCGGCGCCCTCGGCGAGGATGAATCGCACCCCCTTGAGATTGGCGCCGCAGTCCTCGAGCAGCTTGATCAGCGGCACGCCGGTGAATTCGCTGCACGACACCATGCCGTGGGTGTACTGCACGGTCGGCACCGCCACGTTGCCCCATTCCATCGCCGAGTTGGCCCCGCACTCGATGAAGTGGATGCGCGACACCGGCTGCATGCGCATGATGTCGCCGACGGTGTAGACCTTGGGGTTGCGCACCAGGCCTTCCTCGCCCATGACCATCAGTCGATGCTCGGAGGGATCGATCTCGTACCAGCCCTGGTGGGAACGGTTGAAGTGCAGGCCCGACGGGGTGATGATGCCGAACATGCCCTGCAGCGGAGCGAAGGCCACGTTGGCCTGGTTCACCGCCGACAGGCCCGGGCTGATGCGGCGCACCAGATGGGACTCGTACTTGGACGGCATGCCGTAGGGCGGCTCGTCCACCGGACGGCCCAGCGTGGTGCCCCACTCGGGCTTGTCCAGGATCAGTTTCGAGCCCTTGTCCGACGCCTCGTCGGCATAGGCGCTGGCCGCTCCGGTGGCGACCATCGCCGCGCTGGCGCCGGCGATGGCCCGACGCAGGAAATCGCGCCGGCCCGACTGCACCTGCTGGATCTGCTCGGGGCTCAGGAAGTTTTCCGGCGCGGGACGCAGCCGGCCTAGCTTGTTGCTGTAGTCACTCATCCTCGTACTCGCTGGTTGGCTGTGGGTACCTAGGTGCGCCGGGCCAGGCGCTCGGATTGCGAAACCGAATCCGGATCGTCCAGTTCGATCGCGATCTGGGTGCACACGGTGCGGCACAGCTGAACCGCCTTCTCGCTTTGCACCCGATAATGAATCTGATTGCCCACGCGGCGCTTGGCCACGATGCCCGCCTGGTACAGCACCTTCAGGTGCTGGGAGACGTTGGGCTGCGTGGACTCCACCGCATCCATGATGTCGCCCACGCTCTTTTCATGCGTGCAGATCGCGTTCAGGATGCGCAGGCGCAGCGGCGTGGCCAGCACGCCGAACAGTTCTGCCGCGGAGTCGAACACCCGCTCGGCGGCCTGCGCGTCGGATTCGTCGCCGAGCAACTGGGGAGAAAGGGCCGGTGTGGGCATCACTGGTTAATGAAATGTGCGTATAAGCAATCACTTATGAATTGTAGGGTAGCCGGCGCCGTCGTCCAGCCCCGCCGCATAGTGCTTTCCCTATGCGGCGGGTCGAAATCTTGATGCGGAAGGGGGTTCCGGCGCGTGCGGCCGGCGGCCGCCGGTCGGGCTCAGGGCTGCCCGGCCAGCGCGGCGCGGATCTGCTCCAGCGCCGCGGGATCTTCCAGCGTGGTCAGGTCGCCGGGCGCGCGCTGTTCGCACAGCGCCTGGATGGAGCGGCGCAGCAGCTTGCCCGAGCGCGTCTTGGGCAGCATGGAGACGAACAGCAC
>JAKBNS010000180.1 GCA_021830925.1 Pseudomonadota bacterium
GTCGACGTCGAGCAAGGGCACCAGGTGCGGCAGCCGTGCGCTGTCCAGCACCTGGCGCAGGCGTGCGTCGTCGAAGGACTCGCTGGGCATCGGGTAGGTCAGCACCTCGCGCAGCGTGCCCATCGGCAGGTAGGGCTTTTGCGGCAGGAACAGCACGCGCCCGTCGGGCAGGCGCTGGCCGCGGCCTTGCGCGTAGGGCCAGATGCCGGCCAGCCAGCGCATCAGCGTGCTCTTGCCCAGTCCCGACGGTCCCATGATCAGCGTGTGCTGGCCGGGCTCGATGCGCTGGCCGGCAGCCTGCAACAGCGGCCGTCCGTCGGGGGCGTCGATGCGCAGGTCGCCAAGCTCCACACCCTGGCGCGGCGCCGCGCCTGACGGTGCCTGGCGCGGCTGCGCCGCGGCGGGCGCAGCCCCCTGCGCGCGCACCTGCTCGACCGATTCCACGAAAGTCGCCAGACGCTGCAGCGTGGCCAGCCAGCTGACGATGCTGCCGTAGGAGGAAATGAACCAGGACAGGGCGCCCTGCACCTGGCCGAAGGCGTTGGTGGTCTGGGTCAAGCCGCCGAGGTGGATCTTGCCGGCGAAGTAGCGCGGCGCCGCCACCAGGATCGGAAAGATGATCGCCAGCTGGCCGTAGAACGACGTGTACCACGTGAACAGCTTCTGGCGCTTCATGATGCCCCACCAGTTGTTCCAGATGTTCGCGAACCGCGCGCGGTGCCCCTCGAGCTCGCGCGGCTCGCCGCGGTACAGCGCGATGCCCTCGTTGTGCTCGCGCGTGCGCGCCAGCCCGAAGCGGAAATCGGCCTCGTAGCGCTGCTGGTCGAAGTTCAGGCGGATCAGCGGCTTGCCCACCACGTGCGCCAGCCAGCTGCCGACGCCCGAGTACACGAGCGCCGCCCACACCATGTAGCCGGGGATGTGCACGCCCCACAGCGTGAAGGCGCCGGAAAGCTCCCACAACACGAACAGGAAGGAGAACAGCGTGACCACCGAAGAGATCACGCCGAAGAACAGGTTCAGCGTGCTGCTGACGAAGCTGTTGATGTCGTCGGAGATCCGCTGGTCCGGGTTGTCCTCCTGGCCGCGGCGCAGCGCCATGCGGTAGTGGGTGCCGCCTTCGAGCCAGTCGCGCAGGAACACCTCGGTGACCCAGCGGCGCCAGCGGATCTGCAGCATCTGCTGCAGGTACTGGGAGTACACGGCCAGCACGATGTAGATGAAGGCCAGGATCGTGAACACCAGCAGCAGGTGCTTGAACTGCGGATAGGCATGCGCCTGCAGCGCGTTGAAGAAGTCCCGGTTCCAGAAGTTCAGGCGCACGTTGATCCAGATCAGCGCCAGGTTCATCGCCAGCACGGTGCCCAGCAGCAGCCAGCCCATTCGCCAGTCCTCCGAGACCCAGTAGGGCTTGGCGATCTCCAGGAACTGGCGCATGGAGAAGCGGTAGGGCCGACTGACGGGAGCTGGACGGGACATGGAGCGAACGCGGGTGGGGAAACGGGGGGCTGCGCGGCGACGGGCGCTGGGATGCGCCGTGCCGGCAGCCGACATTGTGCCCGCATCATGCCGTTTCATGGCGCGCAGGCGCCGCCCTTAAAATGCGGTTTTCACATCCGACCCTGGAGACTCACATGGCTTTGCCGACGCCCACGTCGATGTCCGATCGCGACGGGAAAATCTGGATGGACGGCCAGCTCGTCGAGTGGCGCGATGCCAAGATCCACGTGCTGACCCACACCCTGCACTATGGCTGCGGAGCCTTCGAGGGCGTGCGCGCCTACGAGACCAGCCAGGGCACGGCCATCTTCCGCCTGCGCGAGCACACCCAGCGCCTGTTCGACAGCGCCAAGATCCTGCGCATGCAGATTCCCTTCACGCTCGAGCAGGCCATGCAGGCGCAGATCGACGTGGTGCGCGCCAACGGTTTCAGCTCCTGCTACATCCGCCCGCTGGTGTGGATCGGTGACAAGAAGCTGGGCGTTTCCCCGCGCGGCAACACCATCCACCTGATGGTCGCGGCATGGCCGTGGGGCGCGTACCTGGGCGAGGAAGGCCTGGCCAAGGGCATCCGCGTGAAGACCAGCAGCTACACCCGGCACCACGTGAACATCACCATGTGCAATGCCAAGACGGTGAGCAACTACACCAACAGCATCCTGGCCAACCTCGAGGTCACGGCCGACGGATACGACGAGGCGCTGCTGCTCGACCCGCAGGGCTTCGTCAGCGAGGGCGCCGGCGAGAACATCTTCGTCGTGCGCGACGGCGTGGTCTACACGCCCGACGCGTCGTCGGGCGCGCTCAACGGCATCACCCGGCGCACCGTGTTCTCGATCTGCGAGGACCTGGGCCTGCGGGTGGAGGCCAAGCGCATCCCGCGCGACGAGATCTACATCTCGGACGAGGCCTTCTTCAGCGGCACGGCCGCCGAGATCACGCCGATCCGCGAACTCGACGGCGTGACCATCGGTGCCGGCCAGCGCGGCCCGGTCACCGAGCGTATCCAGAACGCCTTCTTCGACATCGTCGGCGGGCGCAACCCGAAATACGCGGACTGGCTTGCCCGCGTCTGACGCCGGCTCGCAGCAGCCCGCCCCCCGCATGGAGATCCGTACGTCATGAGCGCCATTCCCAAGCCCGAGATGCCGGTGGTCGAACTCAAGGCCTCCGACCTGCCCGCGTTCTGCCCCAACCCGGCGATGCCGGTGTGGAGCACGCATCCGCGCGTGTTCCTGGAGGTCAGCCACGGCGAGACCGCCTGTCCGTATTGCGGCACGCGTTATCGCCTGGCCGACGGCGAAGTCGTGCACGGGCATTGAGCGCACCGGGCCGGCCGGCGAGCCCCGCCGCCCACGGACCGCGGGGCGACGCGGGCAACCGCAGCCTGCTGGTTGCGCCGCAGTGGATCGGCGACGCCGTGATGGCGCAGCCGCTGGTGGGGCTGCTGCACGCGCGTGGCGAGCAGCTCACTGCGCTGGCGCTGCCGGGAGTGGCCGACGTGCTGCGCGCGATGCCGGGCGTCGCGCAGGTGGTGCAGACCGGCTTCGCGCACGGCCGCCTCGACCTGCGGGCGCGGCTGCGCCTGGCGGCCGAGCTGCGCGACCAGGGATTCGCCCGGGCCTACGTGCTGGGCAACAACGTCAAGGCACGGCTCGTTCCGTGGCTGGCGGGAATCCCGGTTCGCATAGGCTGGAACGGCGAGGCGGCAGGCGCGCTGCTGACCCATGCGCTGGCGGCTGGGGACGGCGGCGGCACACGCCCCGACATGCGCGAGCATTACGCACGCCTGGCTGGCGCAGTGCCTGCGCGCTCGCCCGGCGCGGCCGGGCTGTCCGGCTGCGCCGATGCGTGCTGGCGGGCCGCGCC
>JAKBNS010000094.1 GCA_021830925.1 Pseudomonadota bacterium
GCCCAACCCCCGTCGCTGCACGGAAGACGCCCGGACGGCACGACAGTGGGCGTCGAGGGCATGAGCGAGGGCACGCGGGATCAGCTCTACCTGGCCCTGCGCCTGGCGGCGCTGGACATGCACCTGGCGCGCGCCCATGCCATGCCTTTCGTCGCGGACGACCTGTTCATCAATTTCGACGACCGGCGCACCCGCGCGGGGCTCGAGGCCCTGGCCATGCTGTCCGAGCGCACCCAGGTGCTGTTCCTGACCCACCACGAACACGTCCTGCCGCTTGTGCAGGACGTGTTCGGCGGCGCGGTCAACACGGTCCGGCTTTGAGCCGGGTGATCGAAGAAAGGACCTGCGCCCGACGTGCTGGGTACCGGGGAAGTACTCCGTGTGGGTCTCCCCGGTGCGGCCGCAATGGAGCACCCGCTTGCCGGGGAACGAAACCAGGTAGCCGGCGCAGGTCGACGGCATAGCCGTCGAAGCCGGCCTCGATCAGCGTGGCGACGATCCACGGGAAGCTCATGGTGCCGGACTCGGCGCCCTCCAGACAACTGCGGGCGATGTCCTTCCAGTGGGTGCTCATGTCGGTGTCCCTGGTGGCATGTGGTTTCCTCGGCGTCAACATCGACGCGATCCCGGACAAGTCCCCTGAATGCATCGCGGTTGCCGTGTGTGCCCAGTTGCTGCAGCTGGCGGGGCGGCGCCCCGTGTGAGTCCGCGCGACTGCGCCTTGGCCTGGAAATTGCTTGGGCTTCCGCGGGGCCGCGCGTCGGCGTACGGTCCCACACAGTTGGTTGGACGGGCGAGGCGACAATGCGCAAATTCGACGAGATGAGCGAGAGCGGCGGCGGCGTGCGCGCCCACTACGCGCCGTACGAAGCCTGGCTGCGCCAGCAGCCGGTCGAGATCATGCAGGCCAAGCGGGAGGAGGCCGAGCTGATCTTCCGCCGCGTGGGCATCACCTTCGCCGTCTACGGCGACGAGGCCGGCACCGAGCGCCTGATTCCCTTCGACCTGATCCCGCGCATCATCCCGGCGGCCGAATGGGCCGAGCTGGAGGCCGGGCTGGTGCAGCGCGTGACCGCGCTGAATCGGTTCATCCACGACATCTACCACGAGCAGGACATCCTGCGCGCCGGCATCGTGCCGCGCGAGCTGGTGCTCGGCAACCGCCAGTTCCGCCCCGAGATGATGGGCGTGACCATTCCCCACCAGGTCTACGCGCACATCGCCGGGGTCGACATCGTGCGCGCGCCCGACGCCGACGGCGAGGGCCGCTACTACGTGCTGGAGGACAACCTGCGGGTGCCTTCGGGCGTGAGCTACATGCTGGAAAACCGGCGCATGATGATGCGCCTGTTTCCGGACCTGTTCTCCCACTACCCCATCGCGCCGGTGGCGCGCTACCCGGACATGCTGCTGGAGAAGCTGCGCGACGTGGCGCCCCAGGCGGTCAGCGATCCGACGGTGGTCGTGCTCACGCCCGGCATGTACAACTCGGCGTATTTCGAGCACGCCTTCCTGGCGCAGCAGATGGGGGTGGAACTGGTCGAGGGGCAGGACCTGTTCGTGCGCGACGACTTCGTGTTCATGCGCACCACCCAGGGCCCGCAGCGGGTGGACGTGATCTACCGGCGCATCGACGACGACTTCATCGATCCGCGCGTGTTCCGCGCCGACTCCGCGCTGGGCTGCGAAGGCCTCATGGCCGCGTACCGCGTCGGGAACGTGACCCTGGCCAACGCGGTGGGAACCGGGGTCGCCGACGACAAGTCGATCTACCCCTACGTGCCTGCGATGGTGGAGTTCTACCTGGGCGAGAAGCCCCTGTTGCGCAACGTGCATACCCATCTGTGCCGCGACCCGCAAAGCCTGGACTACGTGCTGGCGCACCTGCCGGAACTCGTGGTCAAGGAGGTGCACGGCGCCGGAGGCTACGGCATGCTGGTCGGGCCGGCGGCCACGCGCGCGCAGATCGCCAGTTTCGCCGACAAGCTGCGCGCGCATCCCGAGCGGTACATCGCGCAGCCCACGCTGGCACTGTCGACCTGTCCGACCTACGTCGAGGCGGGAATCGCGCCGCGCCACATCGACCTGCGCCCGTTCGTGCTGTCGGGCAAGACTGTGAGCATCGCCCCGGGCGGGCTGACGCGGGTCGCGCTGGCCGAGGGGTCGCTGGTCGTCAACTCCTCGCAGGGCGGCGGCACCAAGGACACCTGGGTGCTGGAGCGCTGAGCGCGCCACCGCCCGCGCCGCCGAGACGCCTGAACCCCTTTTTTCGGAAGCTTCGACATGCTCAGCCGAACCGCCGATCACCTGTTCTGGATGGCGCGCTACACCGAGCGCGCCGAGAACACCGCGCGCATGCTCGACGTGCACGTGCAGTCCGCGCTGCTGCAGCCCTCGGTCGAGGCCCGCAGCGAAGGCTGGGCCAGCGTGCTGGGCATTTCCGAGCTCACCGCGGATTTCAAGGCCCGTCACGGCGACATCAACGCCGACAACGTGCTGGCCTTCATGGTGCGCGACAGCGCGAACCCCTCGTCGATCTGCAGTTGCCTGCGCGCGGCGCGCGAGAACGCCCGCGCGGTGCGTGGCGCCATCACCACCGAGGCCTGGGAGACGGTGAACCAGACCTGGCTGGAACTGCAGCGCCTGGCTGCCGAGCCCCGGATCCGGCACGATCCCAGCATGCTGTTCGAGTGGGTCAAGTATCGCTCGCACCTGCTGCGAGGCGTCACCTCGGGCACGATGCTGCGCGACGAGGCCTTCCACTTCCTGCTCATCGGCACCCTGCTGGAGCGCGCCGACAACACGGCGCGGCTGCTGGACGTGAAGTTCCACACGCACGCTTCGGAGTTCCACGGCTCGGCCGGCAATCGCGGGCAGGAGCAGGACTTCTACCACTGGGCCGGCGTGCTGCGCTCGGTGTCGGGCTTCGAGGTGTACCGCAAGACCTACCGCGAGGCGATCACCCCCGAGCGGGTCGCCGAGCTGCTGATCCTGCGCGCGAACATGCCGCGTTCGCTGGCCGCGTGCATGTCGGAGATCGTCAGCAACCTGTCCAGGGTGGCCAACCCGCAGTCCGCCGAAACGCTGCGCCGAGCCGGGCTGCTCAACGCGCAACTGCAGTTCGGTCGCATCGAGGACATCATGTCCACCGGACTGCATGCCTATCTGACCGATTTCCTGGGGCGCATCAACGAACTGGGCAGCGCCATCAGCCAGGACTTCCTCGCCGCCTGAGGCCGCAGCGCCGGCCGCGGTCGATGCCGTCGTGATCTCCGCCTTCCTCCGACCCTTCCGCGCGCAGGTGCCGCATGTCCATCCACGTAGCCCTCACCCACGTCACCCGCTACCGCTTCGACCGCCCGGTCAACCTGGCGCCGCACGTCATCAGGCTGCGCCCGGCGCCGCACGCGCGAACCCCGATCCTGGCCTACAGCCAGCGCATCGAGCCGGCGGGGCACTTCGTCAACTGGCAGCAGGATCCCTTCTCCAACTACCTGGCGCGAGTCACCTTTCCCGAACGGGCGAGGGCGCTGGAGGTCACCGTGGACCTGGTGGCCGAGATGGCGGTGTACAACCCCTTCGACTTTTTCCTCGAGCCCGGCGCCGAGCACTATCCCTTCGCCTACGGCGAGCAGCTCGCCGCCGACCTGGCGCCGTACCTGGCCGCCGGACCGCTGACGCCGCGCCTGCGCCAGCTGCTCGACTCCATCGACCGGCGTCCGCGGCGCATCGTGGACTTCCTGGTCGAGCTCAACCAGCGCCTGCAGCACGATATCCGCTACCTGATCCGCATGGAGCCCGGTGTGCAGACCCCCGAGCGCACGCTGGAATTGGGCTCCGGCTCCTGCCGCGACACCGGCTGGCTGCTGGTGCAGGCCCTGCGCCACCTCGGGCTGGCCGCGCGCTTCGTGTCGGGCTATCTGATCCAGCTCGTGCCCGACGTGAAGGCGCTGGACGGGCCCAGCGGCGCCGAGCGGGACTTCACCGACCTGCATGCCTGGTGCGAGGTCTACCTGCCTGGCGCGGGCTGGATCGGGCTGGATCCGACCTCCGGGCTGCTCGCCGGGGAAGGGCATATCCCGCTGGCCTGCACTCCGAATCCGGCTTCGGCCGCGCCGGTGGAGGGCCTGCTCGACGAATGCGAGGTCGAGTTCGAGCACACCATGCAGGTGCTGCGCCTGCTGGAGTCTCCGCGGGTCACGCGGCCCTACACCGACGCCCAATGGCAGGGGGTGCTCGAGCTGGGCGCGCGGGTGGACCGCGCGTTGGTCGACGGCGACGTGCGCCTGACCCAGGGAGGCGAGCCCACCTTCGTGGCCACGGTGGACCGTGACGCGGCCGAGTGGAACACCGAGGCCTTGGGTCCCACCAAGCGCGGTTATGCCGGCGCCTTGATCGCTCGCCTGGCAGGGCGCTACAGCCACGGAGGATTCCTGCACTTCGGCCAGGGCAAGTGGTACCCGGGCGAGCAGCTGCCGCGCTGGGCCCTGTCGGCCGTGTGGCGCCGCGACGGCCAGCCCTGCTGGCACGACCCCTCGCTGTTCGCCGACGAGCGCGAGCCGGGGACCGGCAGTCCCGAGCAGGCGCACATGTTCATGCTCGCGCTGGTCGACGCCCTGGGCGTGGAGCCGGCGCATGTGTGCGAGGGCTACGAGGACACCTGGTACTACCTGTGGCGCGAGCGCCGGCTGCCGGTCAACGTGGACCCCTTCGACGCCAGGCTCGACGACGAACTCGAGCGCGAGCGCCTGCGGCGCGTATTCGGGCGCGGACTGCGCAGCGTCGTGGGTTACGCGCTTCCGCTGCGGCGCGAGGCGGCCGGCCCGGGGCTGCGCGGGCCGCGCTGGGTATCCGGGCCGTGGCTGTTCCGCGACGGGCGCATGTACCTGGTTCCGGGTGATTCGGCGATGGGCTGGCGCCTGCCGCTGGACAGCCTGCCGTGGGCCACGCCGACCGAGCGGCAACTGGATCTCGCGCCCGACCCCTTCGCGCCGCGCGCGCCGCTGGCCGAGGCGGCGCGCCTGCGCGCGCAGTACGCGCAGCCGGCGCCGAGGCACCGGGATGGGGACGACGGCACCAGCGTGGTGCCGAACGCCGGGGGAGGCGCACCGCGAGGGGGCGCCGTCGCCGGCGCGCCCGCGCGCGGACAGTCGGCGGCGTCGACCCTGCGCACCGCGCTGTGCGTGGAGGCGCGCGCGGGAATCCTCTACGTATTCCTGCCCCCGCTGGCGGAACTGGACGACTACCTGGAACTGCTCGCTGCGGTGGAGGCCACGGCCCGGCGCCTGCGCGTCAAGCTGGTGCTCGAGGGCTACCCGCCGCCGCGCGATCCCCGCCTGGAAATCCTGCAGGTCACGCCCGACCCCGGGGTGATCGAGGTCAACATCCATCCGGCCCACGACTGGCGCCAGTTGGTGGACCAGACCGAGTTCCTGTACCAGGCCGCCTTCGAGACCCGCCTGGGGGCCGAGAAGTTCATGCTGGACGGTCGCCATACCGGAACCGGCGGCGGCAACCACGTGGTGCTGGGCGGCGCCACACCGCAGGACAGCCCCTTCCTGCGGCGCCCGGACCTGCTGGCCAGCCTGCTCGGGTACTGGCACAACCATCCTTCTCTGAGCTACCTGTTCAGCGGCCTGTTCATCGGCCCGAGCAGCCAGGCCCCGCGCATCGACGAGGCGCGCAACGACCAGGTGCGCGAGCTCGAGATCGCGCTGGGCGAGTTGCGCGCAGCGCGCGAGCGCCTCGGCGAGCAGGCGCCGCCGTGGCTGGTCGATCGCACGCTTCGCAACATCCTGATCGACGTCACCGGCAACACCCACCGCGCGGAATTCTGCATCGACAAGCTGTACAACCCGGACAGCGCCACCGGGCGACTGGGACTGCTCGAGTTGCGCGCCTTCGAGATGCCCCCGCACGCGCGCATGAGCGTGGTGCAGCAACTCCTTCTGCGCGCCCTGGTGGCACGTTTCTGGGCCCGCCCCTACGAGGTGCCGCTGCAGCGCTGGGGCACCTCGCTGCACGACCGCTTCCTGCTGCCCAGCTTCGTGGCCATGGATTTCGACGACGTGCTGCGCGAACTCCAGGAGGCCGGCTTCGGCTTCGACGCCGCGTGGTTCGCGCCGCATTTCGAGTTCCGTTTCCCGGCGCTCGGGCAGCTTGCGGTCGCGGGCATCGAGCTCGAGCTGCGCCTGGCGCTGGAGCCCTGGCACGTCATGGGCGAGGAAGGGGCGGCGGGCGGCGCGGTGCGCTACGTCGACTCCTCGCTCGAACGCATCGAGATCAAGGCGCGCGGCCTGGTCGACAGCCGCCACGTGGTGACGGTCAACGGCCGGGCGCTGCCCCTGCATCCCACCGGGCGCGCCGGCGAATTCGTCTGCGGCGTGCGCTATCGCGCGTGGCACCCCCCGTCGGCGTTGCATCCGAGCATCGGGGTGCACGCGCCGCTGACCGTGGATCTCGTGGACAACTGGATGGAGCGCTCGCTGGGCGGCTGCCAGTACCACGTGGCGCACCCCGGGGGGCGCAACTACGAAACCCTGCCGATCAACGCCTACGAGGCCGAGAGCCGGCGCCTGGCGCGCTTTTTCCGCATCGGGCACACGCCGGGGCCGATGCGCGTGGCGCCGGCCCGGCCCGGCCTGGAGTTCCCGATGACCCTGGACCTGCGGCGGCCCTGACACGGCGTGTCACAATCACGCCATGGGCGGTCTGTTCTCCTCGTTGGCGGGTGAAGCACCCGACGCGCTGGCGCGTGAACTCGCCGCGGCGGCGCGCGCCGGGCATTGGGACGAGCTGCGCGGCCACGTCTCCGACGGCCAGCGCGGCGGCGACCTGGCACCCAGCTGGCAGCGCTTTTTCGAACTGCTGGGCAGCGAAGGCTTCGACGGACTGGAGCGCCGCCAGCGCAGTCTGCAGCAGCAGATCCTCGAAGACGGCGTCACCTACAACGTGCACGCCGACGCCGACCAGGCCAGTCGCAGCTGGTCGCTGGATCTCTTCCCGCTGATCATCGACCCCCCGGCATGGGCGCGCATCGCGGCGGGCGCCGCGCAACGCGCCGCGCTGCTCAACGCGGTGCTCGACGACGTGTACAGCGGCGAACAGCGCGTGCTGCGCCAGGGCCTGCTTCCGGCCGCGCTGGTGAAGGGCCACCCCGGCTACCTGCGTGCCGTGCAGGGTCACCGCCCGGCGGGCTCGGTGTGGCTGCACATCGCCGCCTTCGACCTCGCCCGCGGGCCCGACGGGGAGTGGCGCGTGGTCAACCAGCGGGTGCAGGCCCCGTCAGGCCTGGGCTACCTGCTGCAGAACCGCCTGCTCATCTCGAGGCTGTTCCCGCAGGCCTTCGCGGCGCTGCGGGTGCAGCGCCTGGCCGCCAGCTATCGCTTGCTGATGGACACGGTGCAGCGCCTGGCACCGGGTGACGGTGACGCGCGCATCGTGCTGCTCACCCCCGGACCCTACAGCGAAACCTATTTCGAACAGGTCTACCTCGCGCGCTACCTGGGCATCACCCTGGCCGAGGGCAGCGACCTGACCGTGCGCGAGGATCGGCTGTTCCTGAAGACCGTGCGCGGCCTGGAGCCGGTGCATGCCATGCTGCGCCGCCTCGACGACAGCTTCTGCGACCCGCTGGAGCTGCGCCCGGACTCGATGCTCGGCGTGCCCGGCCTGCTGCAGGCCGTGCGCGCGGGCAAGGTGCTGCTGGCCAATGCGCTGGGCGCCGGCTTCCTGGAGTCCCCGGCGCTGCAGGGCTTCATGCCCAAGCTGTGCGAGGCCCTGCTCGGCCAGCCCCTGCAACTGCCCTCGCTGCCGACCTGGTGGTGCGGCGAGCAGGGAGTGTGCGAGGCGCCGCTGCGGCGCCTGACGGAATGGGTCGTCAAGCCGGTGCACGCGCAGTGCGATTTCGAGGCCACCGTGATGGCCGGGCTCGGCCCCGCCGAGCTCGAGGCCTGGCGTGCGCGGGTGCTGCGCAAGCCCGAGCAGACCACCTTGCAGCAGTACCTGCCGCTGCCGCAGGTGCCGGTGTGGAGCGAAGGGCGCATGCACGCGCGCGCGGCCTTGCTGCGGGTGTACGCGCTGTCCGACGGAGCCGGCGCCTGGCGCGTGATTCCCGGCGGACTGGTGCGCACGGCCTCGCCGGGCGGCAACACCGTGTCGATGCAGGCCGGCGGCGGAAGCCAGGACGCCTGGGTGATCACCCGCGACGCGGTCGATCGCTCCACCCTGCTGCCGGCCCCGATCCGTCCCCAGGACCTGGCCGAGCGCCACCGCGTGGTCACCAGTCGCGCCGCCGAGAACCTGTTCTGGGTGGGGCGCTACTGCGAGCGCGCCGAGCATGCCACGCAGCTGGCGCGGCTGGCGCTGCGCGCCATCATCGACGACGACGACCTGGAGGGCGGACGCGGCGACATGCTCGACCGCTGGTGCCGCGCCAGCGGCCTCGTACCCGAGGCCGCCGAGCCGCTGGCGCGAGACCCCGCGGGATTCGGACGCGTCATCGTCGCCGGCCTCGGCAGCGGCGAGCCGTGCCTGGGTCTGCCCTTCGACCTGCAGTCCCTGGGGCGCGCCGCCTCCCAGGTGCGCGAACGCCTGGGCAGCGACCACCGCCAGTGGATCGCCGCGGCCACCGCGCTGCGCCTGACGCCGCGCCGGGGCGAAGCGACGGCGGCCGACGCGTTGCGCGGGCTGGAGCAGCTGGCCCAGCTGCTCGGCGCGATCACCGGCGCACAGACCGACCGCATGACCCGCGACGACGGCTGGCGCCTGCTGAGCATCGGCCGCCACATCGAGCGCCTGGGCCTGCTCGGGCAAGCGCTGGGCACGGCCTTCGAAACCGGTGCCGTGTACGCCGAGGACGCCTTCAACCAGTTGCTCGAGCTGTTCGACAGCACCATCACCTACCGCGCGCTGTACCAGAAGCGCCTGGAGATCCCGCCGCTGCTCGACCTGCTGATGCTGGACCGCGAGAACCCCCGCAGCCTGGGCTGGGTCACGCAGACCCTGCGCGCGCGCCTGGCCAAGCTGCCCGGGCAGCGCTCCGATATCGACGAGCTGCTGGCCCTGGTGCCCGACCCCGAGGCGTGGCAACTGCCCGAGCTGTGCAGCTGCGGCGCGGATCAGCGCCACGCCTGGCTGGAGCGAACCCTGGCCCAGGCGGTCGAGGGCGGCTGCCGCCTCGCCGACGAGATCAGCCGGCGCTACTTCGCGCACGCGCTGGCCGCCGACCGCTCGCTGGGCGTGTACTGAAAGCAGACACCCATGTCGTCCGTCGACTCCGCCGGGAACGATGCCAGCGTGCTGTACCGCGTGCAGCACGACACCCGCTACGACTACGAGTCCGCGGTGGAGCTCGCGCACCATCTGGCGCAGCTGCGACCGCTGAGCCTGGAAGGCGTGCAGCACTGCGAGGCGTACCAATGCGACATCGAGCCGCGCCCCGAACACCTCGCCCGTGATCTCGACGCCTACGGCAACGAGCGCCTGTTCTTCGCGCACTACGCGCCCCACGACACCCTGAGCGTGCGCGCCGTCAGTCTCGTGCGCGTACAGGCTCCCGCGCAGCCCGACTGGGAGGCCAGCCCGGCCTGGGAGCAGGTGCGCGAACGGCTTCGCTACCGCGCCGGTCGCCCCAGCGAGCCGGCCGAGGAGTTCAGCTTCGGCAGCGACTTCTCGCCCGTGTTCGACGCGGCCGCCGCATTCGCCGCGCCCAGCTTCCCACCGGGGCGCCCGCTGCTCGATGCGGCGCACGACCTGATGCGCCGCATCCACGCCGAATTCACCTACGACCCCGACAGCACCGAGGCGCACACCCGCGCGCCGCAGGCGCTGGAACTGCGCCACGGCGTGTGCCAGGACTACGCCCACGTCATGCTTTCGGCGCTTCGCAGCCTGGGCCTGGCGGCACGCTACGTGAGCGGCTATCTGCGCTCGAGGCCGCGCCCCGGGGAACAGGCTCTCGTGGGCGCCGACGCCTCCCATGCCTGGGTCTCGGTGTGGTGCCCGGCCAACGGCTGGGTCGAGTTCGACCCCACCAACGACCGTCGTCCCGCGGCCGATTACGTGCGCGTCGCCGTGGGCCGCGACTTCGCCGACGTGTCGCCGCTGCGCGGCGTCATCCGCGGCGGCGGCCGCCACGCGCTGCACGTCGCCGTCAACGTCAGCCCGGCGAGCGGATGACGAAGTGCTTCCAGGACGGCAAGCAGGAAGTCTCCAAGGCTGAGCTGTCCACCTGACGGGGGATCTGACGGGTGCGGTCGCTGCCGATGAAGCTGTGGCGCACTTGCGCACCCAGCACCTCATCAGCCACTCCGCGAGACACCGAGCGCCTCGCACATGACACTCTACTGAGGCCGATCCACGTCACTCCGGCGCTTTCCTGGGGCAATTCGTGTCACTCACATCGGGTTGTCCGGCTCGCGCTGCGCCAAGGCGACAAGGCCCGCCACGGCGAGAATCGCGACGGAGAGCCAAAGGCCGGCCCGCACTCCTCCGGGTCCGTCGGAAAACGCCCCGCTGAGTACCGGACCGATGCTCTGACCGATTCCGAAGGCCACCGTCAGCGCAGCGATCACCGAGGTCCATGCGTGCGGCCGCGCGGCGCGCCGTGCGAAGGAGGTCACCGCGGCGACGACCGCAAGAAACGAACCCCCGAACAGAACGGCCGAGAGGAAGGCACCGGTGGCTCCAGGCCATGCGAGTGGCAGCGCGGCGCCGATCGTCACCATACCGATGGTTGCCGCCGCGCCACGGCCGCCCTTGAGCCGACTGAGCACCGGTCCCCAGGCGAAGGCGCCCACGATGGAGGACAGACCGAGCATCGCCCAGAACGCCGAGGCGACGGAGCTGGCGAGGTGCTCGGTGCCGCGCAGGTAGGCGATGATGAACGTCGCGTAAGCGATGTAGCCGGCGCCGAAAAGGGCATAGGCGATGAGCTTGGGAGCCAGGAATCGAGCCGACCACCCACCGCGACCTTGGCGACCCGCGACGCTCCCCGTGTCCGGCGCACGGCCCAGCACCGCCCAGGCGAGCAACGTAGCCGCCAGGGACAATCCGCCGAGCGCCAACCAGCCACCACGCCAACCGGCCAGTGAGATCAGCGGCGGTACCGCCAGTGCCGAAAGGGCGACGCCGAGTCCACCGCCGGCGAAATAGACGCCGAGAAGAGTGGGGGCGCGGCCGGGGGTCCCGCCTTGGGCAGCGGCGGCGGTCAGCCCGGCGCCGGCGACAAAGGCGAGTGCGCCCGTGCATCCGGCAAGGAAGCGCAGCGCCAACTGCAGCGAGTAAGCGTCGGTCAGGCCCGAGGCTCCGACAGCCATCGCCGTCAACAGGAGGCTCACGGCAAACACCTTCTTGTCCCCGAAATGCCGGCCGATCGCCGCGGCCGCCAGGGCGCCGACGAGATAGCCCGCGGCGTTCGCCGTGTTCAGCGTCCCGGCCACGGCGTAATCCCAGCCGAGTTCCGCGCGCATCGGCGGCAGCAACAGCGCATAGGCGAAACGCGCCAGGCCGAGGGCCACCGTCGGCGCCATGGCGAGGCCGACCACCACCCACAGGGGCGTAAGCGTGTCCGTCTCACTGCGAGTACGTTCTTTGTCGATCAAGATGGGCGCCCCGGATACTTGTGAGCGCGACAAGCGAGATCTCACGCCTGCCGGCCGCACTGGTCATTGGATCGCCCCAGATTACGGGAAACCACGGGCAGTTGCGTTCACATGCGTTGTGAGCGATATTGACAAGCATGCCGGTCAAACTCCCACCGCTGCAAGCGCTCCGCGCCTTCGAGGCCGCGGCCCGCCACCTCAACTACAGCCATGCGGCCAGGGAGTTGGGACTCACCCACGGCGCCATCAGCCACCACGTCGCGCGACTCGAGCAGGCCCTCGGGGTCAGACTCTTCGTGCGCGACGGTCAGCGGATGATCCTGACCGATTCCGCTCAGGTTCTTGTCCACGATGTGCGCAGGGGCCTCGAGCTTCTTGCCGATGCCTTCGCGGCCGCCGGCGCCCGTCCCCGGCGTGATGCGCTGCGGCGCTCGCTGCACGTCAGCGTCCTGCCCGGATTCGCCGCGCGTTGGCTGCTACCCCGCCTCGCGCATTTTCAGGAGCGCCATCCTGAAGTCGAAGTTGCCGTCCACCCGACCGCGGCGCTCGCCACGCTCGACGGCCGCGACGGCATCGACCTCGCCATCCGCTACGGCCCAGGACGCTGGCCGGGCCTTCACGCGATGCGCCTGATGCCGAGCTGGACCTTCCCGGTTTGCAGCCCGGCCTTTCTCGATCGACACGAGCTCACACGACCGCGCGACCTCCTCGCCGCGCCCTTGCTGCGCACGCCCCGGCAGAAATGGCGACCCTGGCTCCTGGCTGCCGGCGTGGATGTGCCCGAACCGGCGCGAGGGCCGATCTACGACGATTCGGCGCTTATCCTGCAGGCGGCAGCCGCCGGCCAGGGCGTGGCGCTCGCCCGCGCCGCGCTGGCCGAGGACGACCTTGCGGCACGCCGCCTCGTTCGCCTCTTCGACGTGGCCATCGAGGACGACTACGCCTGGTTCCTTGTCTGGCGCAAGCCCCTGAGCTGCGACCCCGCGACACACGAGGCGTTCCTCTCATGGCTGATCGGCGAGGCGAAGCAAACGGCTTAGAAGAGACCCCCGGGCCCGGGGCACCACGCATCGGAACGATTGGCGCAGACGCTCACCTGCAGCTTGGCTCCAGGCGCATCGGCACGATTCGCCAGCCGAAATTCACGCCCGCGGCGGCAAGCAGGATCAAGGCCCCGCCGGCCAATTGAATCCAGGCGAAGGTCTGTGCGAACGCCAAGCGGTCGCACACGATCGCAACCACCGGATAGATGAAGGACAGCGCGGCCGTCATCGACGTCGGCAGCTTCTGAATCGCGCCGTACAGCAGGATGTAGACGAGTCCGGTATGCACGACACCGATCGTGCCGAGACAGGCCCACGGCATCAGCGCGGTCGGCAGCAGGCGAAAGTTGACGAAGGGGGCGACCAGGAACACGCCGAGCGCGACCTGGATCAGCGCGATCAATTGGGGAGGGGTGCCCTTCAATCGCTTGGTGATGATCGATGACACCGCGTAGCACAAGGCCGCGCCCAATGCGTAGCCGATCCCCTCCAGGTACTGCCCGGGCACCGCGAGCACGCCGGGCGAGGCCCTCATGACGAGCAGGAGCCCCATGAACGCAATGCCGAGCCACACCGCGGTCGACGCCGCGATCCGCTCGCGAAACACCACCGCACCAAGGCCTACGAGCATGAACGGCTGTGTGTTGTAGGCGATGGTGGCCATCGAGATCGAGGCGCGCGAGTAGGCGGCGAAGAGCAACACCCAGTTCGCGACGATCGCCACGCCGCCCGCCGCCGCGAGGCCGAAGGTACGCCACGTCAACAGATCCCTGCGGATCAAGCCGAGCGACATGCATATCGCGGCGAGCGTCGGCGCGCCGAGCGCGCAACGCACGAGGACCACGTTCTGCGGCGGTTGGCCCGACGCGACGACCAGCCACCCGATCGTGCCCGATATCAGCATCGCGGCGACCATCTCGACCGCGCCACGCCGAACTTCCGCACCTGCCTGTTGCGCCATGAATGCACCTGTCCTGGATCCTCGGGTGCGCGGCCACGTCCGCGCG
>JAKBNS010000226.1 GCA_021830925.1 Pseudomonadota bacterium
CGGCGCGCTGGGCCTGGCGCTGCGCCCGGCGGGCGGCGGCGCGCGCGCCGCCGGGGCCGGCGCGGCCGACGAGGTGCTGCAACGCTGGCTGAGCGAGGGCCGCTTCGAACCCGAGCGCCTCGACGGGCGTTTCGGCTATGTGCTGTGGCCGGCCGACCCGCAAGCCGCGGTGCTGGCTTGCACCGATGCCTTCCGCACCTGCCCCGTCTATCACGCCACCACCTCCGAGGGCCTGCTGCTGGCCAGCGACCTGCGCCTGATCCTGCGCAGCGGCCTGCTGCGCCCGCGCGTGTCGACGGCGGCGATGTACCAGTACCTGAACTTCAGCTACGTGCCGGCGCCGCTGAGCGCGGTCGAGGACGTGGCCAAGCTGGAGGCGGGCACCCTGCTGAGCGCGCGCCGCGGGAACGTGGAGTTGCGCCGCTACTGGGACGCACGCTATCCCGAGGACCTGCGCGCGCCCGAGGCCGAGCGGGTGCGCCAGCTTCGCGAGACCATCGTGGGCACGGTCGAGTCCTACCGCTGCGCCGACCCCGCGGGCTGGGGCACCTTCCTCAGCGGCGGCACCGACAGTTCGAGCATTTCCGGCATCCTGGCGCGCGCCCACGACGCGCCGGTGCACAGCTTTTCCATCGGTTTCGCCGAGGAGGGCTACGACGAACTGCCCTACGCGCGCATCGCCGCCAGGGCCTTCGGCCTGCAGGGGCACGAGTTCCGGGTAGGCGAGAGCGACGCGGTGGGCGCGCTGCTGCGCCTGCTGCAGGCCTACGACGAGCCCTTCGGCAATTCCTCGAGCATCCCCACGCTGTTCTGCGCCGAGCTCGCCGCCTCCTCGGGGGTGGACCTGATGATCGCCGGCGATGGCGGGGATGAGATCTTCGGCGGCAACGAGCGCTACCGCAAGGACCGCATTTTCAGCGCCTACCACCGCGCGCCGGCACCGCTGCGCCTGCTGGGCTCGGCGCTGGCCGCCGGCGCCGGGTCGCTGCGCAGCCGCGGCGCCAACCGGGTGCGCAATTTCGTCGAGCGCGCCAGCCTGCCCAACCCCGACCGCTTCTACAACGACGACGCCTTCGCGTCCAAGCATTTCAACCAGTTGCTCACGCCGCGCATGCGCGCCGCGGTGGGAGCCGACGACGCGCTGGACGTGCTGCGCCGCATCTACCGCCAGTGCGACGCGCCGTCGGAAATCCACCGCCTGATGTACCTGGACCTGCGCATGACCATCGCCGAGAACGATCTCGTGAAGGTCACGCGCGCGGCCAAGCTGGCGGGGGTGAACACCCTGTTCCCCTACCTGGACCGCCGGCTGCTCGAGTTCACCGGCCGGCTTCCCGGCAGCGACATGGTGCGCGGCCTGCACAAGCGCCACCTGTTCAAGCTGGCCACGCAGGACATCCTGCCCGAGGAGATCCGCACCAAGAAAAAGCAGGGCTTCGGCCTGCCCACCAGCGTGTGGCTGCGCCGCGGCGGACCCTACGCCGAGCTGGTGCTCGACACGGTGCTGTCCGCCCGCGCGCTGGAGCGCGGTCACTTCGAACCCACCTTCATCCGCGAACTGGTCGATCGCCACCGCAAGGGGCTGTGGGACCACGCGGCGGACCTGCACGTGCTGGCCATGCTCGAACTCTGGCAGCAGGCCCATGTGGACGCGCCCGCGCCGGCCGCCGACGGCGCGCCGCAGGCGGCCACGCAGGACGGAGCCTGAACGACCATGTGCGGAATCGCCGGACTCTTCGCGCTGGACGGGGCCCCCGAGCCCCGGGACGGCCTGGTGGAACACATGTGCGCGCAGATCGTGCACCGCGGCCCCGACGACCAGGGGGTGTTCCGTCACCCCATCGGCCACATCGGCATGCGCCGGCTGAGCATCATCGACCTGTCGACCGGTCACCAGCCGATCGCCAACGAGGACCGCTCGGTGTGGATCGTGTTCAACGGGGAGATCTACAACTACCGCGAGTTGCGCCGCGAGCTCGAAGGCCACGGCCACGCCTTCGCCACCCACAGCGACACCGAGTGCATCGTGCACGGCTACGAGCAATGGGGCGACGCCGTGTTCTCCCGGCTGCGCGGCATGTTCGCCGTGGCCATCGTCGACCTGCCGCGGCGGCGCCTGCTGCTCGGGCGCGATCGCCTGGGCAAGAAGCCCCTGTACTACACCCGCCTGCGCGACGGCACCCTGGCCTTCGGCTCCGAGCTCAAGTGCCTGAGCGTGGTGCCGGGCTTCGAGCCGCGCATCGACGCGCAGGCCACCCGCGACTACCTGGCGCTGGGCTACGTGCCGGCGCCCGCCAGCATCTACGAGGGGGTCTACAAGCTGCCGCCGGCACATCTGCTGGTGGCCGAGGCCGGCGCGCTGCGCACCCAGTGCTACTGGAAGCCCGCCTTCGGCCCCAAGTGGGAGGAGGACGAAACCACGTTGCGCGAACGCCTGCTGGGGCAGCTCGACGAGGCGGTGCGGGTTCGCCTGGTCAGCGACGTGCCCTTCGGCGCCTTTCTCAGCGGCGGACTCGACTCCAGCGTGGTGGCGGCGCTGATGGCGCGCAACATGACGCGCCCGGTGCAGACCTTCTCCATCGGTTTTCGCGAGGACAGTTTCAACGAGCTGCCCGCCGCGCGCGCGGTGGCCGCGCACATCGGCGCGCAGCACACCGAACTGGTGGTGGAAGCCGACGCCACCAGCGCGCTGGAGGACCTGGTCTGGTATTTCGACGAACCCTTCGGGGATTCCTCGGCCATCCCCACCTACCTGGTCTCGCGCCTGGCCGCGCGGGATGTGAAGATGGTGCTGTCGGGCGACGGCGGCGACGAGCTGTTCGCCGGCTACGACCGCTACGCGCGCTACGCGCGGCTGCGATCGCTGCGCGCGTCGACCGCCGGGCTGCTGGGCCCGCTGCTGCGCGCGGGCGGCGCGCTGCTGGGCGGCGGCCGGGGAAGGCGCCTGCGGCGCATCGGCGAGCGTGCCGGACTGCCCTTCCCCGACGATTACATCTCGGGCGTGGCGCTAGCCAACGCCGACGACCTGCGGCGAGTGCTCGCACCCGGCATGCGACGCGACGATCCCTACGCGAGCATACGGGCGCAATTCCAGCGCGACGAGGTGGCCGACCCGATGGAACGCATCCTCGACGGCGACCTGCGCACCTACCTGGCCGACGACATCCTGGTCAAGGTCGACCGCATGACCATGGCCAACTCCCTCGAGGCGCGCGCGCCGCTGCTGGACCACGAATTGCTGGAGTTCTCCGCGCGCCTGCCCTTCGATATGAAGATGCGTGACGGCCGCGGCAAATACCTGTTCCGGCGCGTGGCCGAGCAGTTGCTTCCGGCCGACG
>JAKBNS010000155.1 GCA_021830925.1 Pseudomonadota bacterium
CATCGCGCCGGCGCGCAGTCCGGAAGGGCCCGCCAGGCCCGCGTAGAAGGTCACCGGCCCGGCGCGGGGATCGTCGTTGACCCGCACCTCCACGCCGTTGAGCGTGAACCGCCGGTGGTCGGCGGATACCGCCTGCACAGGCCCCAGCAGGTCCGGCTGGATCAGGGCGACGCTGCCCGTCGCCGAGCGCACCAGTTGCAGGCGCTGGCCGAGCCCCACCGCGTCGGGCGCCTGCGCGGCTCCCGGAGCGTTGTCGTCGAAGTAGTGCGGGGGTGTTCCCTCGTAGGCGCGGTGCTCGATGACGACGCTGCCGAAGCCGGTGACCGTGCCGAGCGAGATCGCGGCGATGTCCGTGGCCGTGGGCGCGACCGTGGAGCCGCCCCCGCAAGACGCGAGCAGCGCCAGCACCAGCGTAGCGCCCGACAGGCGTGCCAGGCTCGCACGGGACATGCCGATCAAGAATCGTCTCCCTGGGCGCCCGCGGAACCCGGCCGGGGCGGCCACGAATGCACGCGCCCGTCTCGGGGCGCCGAATCGCAGGCGGCGGGACCCGCCGGCAAGCGCAGCCGCGCCCATGCGGGGCGATTCATGCGGCGGTTGCCGGCGCGACCGCTTCCACGGCCTGCGTGCCAGTCCCCCCCGGGCGCGCCGCCATTCGCGGCACCCGGTGCCGCCGGCGGATTCGCTTTATGCATGCATCCACGCCCCGCATGGTAGCGGGACCGAGCGGGCCGGTGCCGAAATGCGCGACTACCGCGCGCACTCCCGGCTCCGGGCATGCCCGGAGCCGGGGGCGGGGAAATCACATCGGGCTGATCGACCCGTTCGCTCCGACGCGCACGCGCTGGCCGACGGGCGGGGCGCTGCTCAAGGTCAGCACATGGGTGGCGCCGTCGTCCATGCGGATGCGGACCTGGTAGACCGTGGTGGCGTCCATGCGCTTTTGCACTTCATTGCCCGCCAGGCCGCCACCGACCGCACCGATCACCGTCGCCGCCGTGCGGCCGTTGCCGCCCCCGACCTGGTTGCCAAGCACACCGCCGAGCACGCCTCCGACCACCGCACCCAGGCCGTTGGAACTGCCCGGGCGCTGCACCGGGGTCACGGCTTCGACGGTTCCGCAGTCAGCGCATACCGCTGGCGCCGCGGGCGCGGCCTGCTGGGTGAAGGTCTGCGGCTGGAAGCTCTGGGCACCCGTGTCTCGCGCGGACGGCGCGGTCGTCGTGCGCGACGCCTCGGTGGAACCCTGGCGCATGGCCGGGAAGTTGCTGGGCGCCGCGCGCGACGGACTCGTGCCGGTGACCGCCACGGCCGAACGAGGCTGCTGCGCGGGCTGCGCCGAAGCCGGCGCCTGCGAGGCCTGGGGCGCGGTGCCCGAGGCCGGCGCGCTGGCGCTGGCCGTGGAACTCGCCGGGGCCTGAGGCGATCCCGGCACGCTGATCTTGTACAGCACCGCGGCCAGCAGCACCACGATCAGCGCGCCGATGGTCATCAGCGCGATCCATACGGCGCGGGGAATCGATGCCGCGTTCTCGGGGGGGGTCGGAGTGGACATGGTGATGTTCGGGCGGGCTACGGGTTCGAGGTCGATGCAATGGCTTGTAAACGCATTTGCCCGCATTTTCGCCGACAGCGCCCGCCGCGACCAGCACTTGCGCGCACTTGGCAGCCTGTCAAGCGAACCAGTGTCCGATCCAGGGCGCCATGAGCACCATGGCTATGCCGGCGAACACCATGGTGAGGCTGGACACAGCGCCGCTCTCCGGATCGAGTTCGTAGGCGCGCGCAGTGCCGGCCGCGTGCGCTGCCGCCCCGAGGGAGGCCCCGCGCGACATCGCCGAGCGCAGTCCGATACGGGCCTGAATCGCCTCGCCGACGAGCAGGCCGAACACCCCGGTGCCCAGCACGCACAGCGCCGCGATGTCCGGCGAAGCCCCGAAGTAACCCGAGGCCGCCATCGCGAAGGGAGTCGACACCGAACGCGTCAGCATGCTTCGAGCCAGCGGCTGCGGCAACTCGAACAGGTGCGCGAGCAGCCAGGATCCGAGCACGCCCAGCACCAGGCCGCTGAGCACGCCGGCACCCAGGCTCAGCGGATAGCGGCGCAGCAGCGCCCGGCGTTGGTAGATCGGATAGGCGTAAGCCACGGTGGCAGGTCCCATCATCCACATCAGCCAATGGGTATCGCGCAGGTACACGCCGTAGCCGACCCCGCTGAACTGCAGCAAGGCCAGCAGGACCAGCGGCGCCGTCACCAGCGGCTGCAGCCAGGCGCGGCGGTGGCGCCGATACAGCCAGCGTGCCAGCGCGTACAGGCCGACGGTCGCCAGCAGGCAGGCCAGGCTGGCGGCGGAGTCGAAGCGGGCGTTCGGGATCATCGCGGCTCCTCGCGCTCCTGACGCGCATGGCGCGCGCGTTCCCAGCGCAGGGTGTGTTCGACCACCATGCCGGTGCCCGCCAGCACGAGCAGGCTGCCCAGCCCGATGGCCGCCAGCAGCCGCAGCCCGCTGTGCGCCAGCAGCGGGCCGAATTGCACGACGGCGAGCAGAGGGGGGATGAAGAACAGCAGCATCTCCCCGAGCAACCAGTCGGCGCCGATCTTCAGACGGTGCTCCGGCAGCACGCCCGCCGCCAGCAATGCCAGCACCAGGGCCAGGCCCGGAACGGCCGCGGGCAGCGGCCACCGCAGCCATTGGACGACGGCCTGCGCGGCGCACCACACGACGACGAAGAACAACACCTGCACGGTGCCGCGCAGGAGATTCGAACGGAGGCCAGGCGTCGGCGGGCGCGGGCTCGTATCCAGGGTGGGCATGGGGCGAGAAGATCGGATGCTGCGATGCGACAACGGATGCAACGAACTGTAGACCTGTCCAGGCATTCCCTGAATGCTTGTGTGGTATAAATTTCATTCCAAACGGGAATGGAGCATGCGTCATGGAACTGCGCGCGCTGGAAGCCTTGGTGCAGGTCCTTCGCTGCGGCGGCTTCACAGCCGCGGCGGACCGCATGGAAACCACGCAGCCGACGGTGAGCAAGCTGGTCGCGCAACTCGAGCGCGAACTCGGGCAACCCCTGCTGCGTCGGGACACGCGCCCTCCTGTCGCCACCGACGCCGGGCGCCTGGTGCTGACGCATGCCGAACCCATGCTGCTGGCTGCCGCCAACATTCGCGCGGGGCTGTCCGATCTGAGCCTGGCGCAGGGCGGCGAACTGCGCATCGGCATTCCTCCGCTGGGCCCGCAGTTGTTCGTGCCCCTGATGCACGCGTTCAAGCTGCGCCATCCGGGCATCGAGCTCAAGTTGTTCGAGGACGGCTCCAAGGCCATCGAGGCGGCCATGCTGGCCGGCGAACTCGAGCTCGGCGGCCTGCTGGCACCGCTGGACGAGCGGCGCTTCGAGCACATCATGCTCATCGATGACCGCCTGGCCTTGCTCGCGCCCGCCCGCTCGCGCTGGAGCCGGCGCCCCGTGGTGCGCCTGGCCGAGCTGGCCGAGGAGTCGCTGATCCTGTTCCTGGCCCCCTATATGCTCAACGAGCGCATCGAGGAGGCCTGCCGGCAATGCGGCTTCGTACCCGACATCGCGGGACGCAGCGGGCAGATCGGATTCATCCAGGAACTCGTGCGCAGCGGGGTGGGCGTGGCGCTGCTGCCCCGTTCGGAACTGCGTCATCTCGGGGCGGAAGACTTTTCCATCTCGGCCCTGGTCGAGCCGCAGATTCCCTGGCGCATCGACGTCGCCTGGCTGCGCGGAGCCTACCTGTCGCATGCCGCGCGGGCCTGGCTGGAGGTGGTGCGCGCCGAGCGCGGTGTCCGGGCGGGATGATCGGGGGAACCCCTAGGGGTACATAGGGGCCTCTCCGATGGGGAATGTAGCCATTTGTTTCTAGCATGGTCTTCAGGTCGGCGCGACAAGCCCGCCCAGCTCAGCCAATCAGCCTTGATGGAGGCATGCATGAACAACCCCGCAAACGTTGATCGCCCCGGGGGCGAGGCATCGTCCGCCGGCCTGCCGGGTGCATCCTGCGCGATGTGCTTCCACCGCAGGACTTGCCTGCCCGCGGTCCTTGCCGAGGACAGCGCATCGCTGTCCCTGCAGCGGCTGGTGGGGGCGCCCATGCGCGTGGCCAAAGGCGCCCGGCTGCTGCGCTCCGGCCAGGCCGCGAATCGGGTGTACGTGCTCCACAACGGGGCCTTCAAATCCCTCGTCGGGCTCGCCGATGGCCGTCAACGCATCGTCGGTTTCCACGAGGCGGGCGACTGGCTGGGCCTGGAGGGCATGTCCGGGATTTACCGCGCCGATCTGGTGGCGCTGGAGCCCTCGCAGGTGTGCGAGCTCGACTTGCGACAACTGGAAAGCCTCGCCGCGCGGGTACCGGCGTTGCAACGCCACCTGTGCCGAGCCATGGCGCAGGCCCTGGTGCATGCCCAGGGCCAGCAGTTCGCTCTCGGCAGCATGCACGTGCGCGAGCGCCTGGTGCGTTTCCTGCTGGAGTTGTCCAGGCGCTATGCGCAGCGAGGCTTGTCGCCCGACGAGTTCACGCTGCGCATGAGCCGGGAGGACATCGGCGAATACCTCGGTTTCCGCCTGGAAACGGTGAGCCGCGTGTTCACCGAGTTGCACAGGGCCGGCATCATCGGGCTGGCACGTCGACGCGTGCGTCTGCTCGATCGCGCGGCGTTGCTGGAAATCCTCGATGGCGCCGCGCGGCCCGAGCACGAGCATGCTCCGGCGGCGGCGCTCGCGCGGGCGACTCCCCACACGATCATGCCGGCGCGCGGCGTGGAACGCCCGCCGGTGCAGGCCCTGGTGCGGCGCGAGGTGGCGATGCCGGCCTGAGGCGGGCCCGCGCGCGGCGCCGGCGCAGCGGCCGGCGCTTGCGAGTTGCCGGCTGCGTGGGCTACCTTCGCGTCCATCCCTCCTCGTGCGCCCTGCGAAGCCGTGAACCCCACCGACCCGTCGTCCGATCAGGACCGTCCCGCGAAGGGCGCGGTCGCGCAGCCCTGGAATATCCTGATCGTCGACGACCATCCGCTGGTGCGCATGGGCCTGCGCAGCCTGCTGGAGGCGGAAAGCGACCTGCGCGTGTGCGCCGAGGCCGGTTCGGTGGCCGAGGCGCTGGCCATCGTGCGCAAGCAGCAGCCCGATCTGGTGATCACGGACCTGTCCCTGGGCGACGGCAACGGGCTGGAACTGATCAAGCGCCTGCTCGCGCAGCATGCCGGGCTGCGCGTGCTCGTGTGCTCGATGCACGACGAGAAGCTGTTCGCCTTGCGCGCGCTCGCCGCCGGCGCCTGCGGCTACGTGGGCAAGGAGCAGGCGGGGCGTCACGTGGTGGAGGCAGTGCGCCACGGGCTCGCCGGACATGTCTGGCTGAGCCGCGAGATGACCGACCAGGCGCTGTCCAAAGGTAGCGCGCGGGCACCCGCGGACGCGGTGGCCAGCCTGACCGATCGCGAACTGGCGGTGTTCGAGCTCATCGGGCGCGGCATGCGTCCGTCGCAGATCGCCTCGCAGATCCACCTGAGCGTGAAGACGGTGGAGACCCATCGCGAGAAGATCAAGAAAAAGCTCAGCCTGCAAAGTGCCGGAGAGCTCACGCGCAGCGCCATGCAGTGGGTCGAGCGCCAGCGCTGAGGGGCGGCGCCCGGCGGTGCCGGCTTTCCCAAACAAAAACGGCGCAAGCTTTCGCTTGCGCCGTCACCTGCCGGAGCGACACGCCCGAGGGCGCGTGCCGACGGCGATTTACTTCTTCAGGCTGAGGATCCAGGTCACCAGTTCCTTGGCTTCAGCCGGCGTGACTTGCGGGTTGGCCGGCATCGGCACCGGGCCCCACGTGCCGGACACGCCGTGCAGCACGGCGTTCACCAGCGTGGCTTCCGCGCCGGGCTTGCCGGCATACTTGGCCGCCACGTCCTGGTAGGACGGGCCGACCAGCTTCTTGTCGACGGCGTGGCAGGCCAGGCAGTTCTTCGACTTGGCCAGGGCCAGCATGTCGGCGGCGTAGACCTGCGACATCGCGGCGACGGCGAGGCCGACACCAATGACGAGTTTCTTCATTCTCGATCTCCAAGGTTGAGCGAAGCGTTTGCGCTGTGGCTGTGCGATAAACGCACCTGCGCACGGGCTCGTTGACCGCCACCGCGAAAAAACGCGCCCGTCGTGGAACAGCACCAGATATGCTACCCGACGTGCCGATGCAGGAACCGCGCCTGCAGCGCGAGCGGCGCGTGACGGTTCCAAATTTTGATCCCGATTCATCGCAATCCAGGTGGGAGAGCCTCGATGTGGATTCTTCTTGTTGCAATCCTGCTACTGGGCCTGAAGCTCGGCGCGGTCGGGCCCTTCGCGACCTTGTCGTGGTGGTGGATCGCGATTCCCCTGGGCCTGGCCTTTCTCTGGTGGGAGATCATCGACCCCATGTTCGGCGTGTCCCAGCGTCGGGCGATGAACAAGGTCGAGGAACGCAAGGCCGAGCGCAACACGCGAGCGCGCCGCAACCTCGGCCTGCGCGCGCCGCCTGGCGGCAAGAACGGCAAGGGCCGTTGAGCCGCGGGCGCCGGCCGGCCGCGTCGAGGCCATTCGCTTCCAGGGGCCTTGCTTTGGGCTACACTTCGCGCCGTCAGGAGAGCGCCTGGCGTGCGCGCTTCCATGCGTCGCGCGACGGGCCGCCGAAGGCGTAAGCGCGCTGCATGGCCGGTTCCGGTCGCGCGGCGTGCGTACCGCGCAGGCACCAGGACTGACGGGGCCCCGGCAACGGGGTTCACCTCACTGGAGAGCGGCGCCGCGCAGCGGCGTCCACCGAAGGGGCAAGCCCTGGCGTAAGCCGGGTCAATCTCTCAGGTACCAAGGACAGCGGGGGACGGGAAAGCGTCGCGGAACACCCTTCGCGGCGCGGTCTGAGTTCCAAGGAGCCCCGCATGTCCAACGCGAACCCGTCCGCCGACGCGGATGAACTGCAGCAGACCCCGCTGCACGAACTGCACCTGAGCCTGGGTGCCCGCATGGTGCCCTTCGCGGGGTACTCGATGCCCCTGCAGTACGGCAAGGGCATCGTCGCCGAGCACCGCCACACACGCGAGGCCGCGTCGCTGTTCGACGTCTCCCACATGGGCCAGGTGCGCGTGCGCGGCGAGCAGGCCGCCGCCGCGCTGGAAAGCCTGGTTCCCGTGGACCTTCAGGGCCTGGCCCGCGGGCGCCAGCGCTACGGCTTCCTGCTCGACGCGGGCGGGGGCATTCTGGACGACCTGATGCTCACGCACCGCGCGCGCTCCGGCGCGGGCGACGCGGGCAGCGAGTTGTTCGTCGTGGTCAACGCCGCGCGCAAGCAGCACGACCTGGACTGGCTGAGCGGGCACCTGGCGTCACGCTGCGAGATCGAGGCCATGCCCCGGCATGCGCTGCTGGCGCTGCAGGGGCCGGCGGCCGCGACCGCGCTGCAAAGCCTGATGCCCGCGGTGGGGGCCATGCGCTTCATGGATGCGGTGTGGGTCGCGCTGCCGCCCAGCGTGGGCGATGCCGAGGTGTTCGTCAGTCGCAGCGGCTACACCGGCGAAGACGGTTTCGAGATCTCGGTGGCGGCCGAACACGCGGCGGCGCTGGCCGGCGCGTTGCTCAAGCTGCCCGGGGTGGAACCGGCCGGCCTGGGCGCGCGCGACACCCTGCGCCTGGAAGCTGGCCTGTGCCTCTACGGGCACGACATGGACACCGATACCACGCCGGTGCAGGCGCGCCTGCAATGGGCCATCCAGAAGGTGCGGCGCAGCGGCGGCGCGCGCGCAGGAGGCTTTCCCGGCGCCGACATCGTGCTGGCCCAGCTCGACGACCCGTCGCGCGTGGGACGCGTGCGCGTGGGGCTGCGCGGGCTGCAGCGCGCCCCCGTGCGCGAGGGCGCTCGCCTGCTCGACGCGCAGCAGCGCGAGGTCGGCAGCGTCACCAGCGGCGCGCTGACTCCGACTGCCGACGCGGCCATCGCAATGGCCTATGTCGAAACCGCCTGCGCCTCGCCCGGTACCGAGTTGTACGCGCTGGTGCGCGACAAGCGCCTGCCCATGCAGGTCGTCGACATGCCCTTCGTCGCGCATCGCTACGCGCGCGGCTGAATCGCGTTTTCCCCACGCCTTGCGCGCGCCGCGCATCGATTTTCAACACTCCCACCATCCTTGAACCGGAGTTCGTCATGACCACCAAGTTCACTACCGACCACGAATGGGTCCGCATGGAAGCCGATGGCACCGCGACCGTGGGCATCACCGCGCACGCGCAGGACGCGCTGGGCGACGTGGTGTTCGTCGAACTCCCCGCCACGGGGCGCAGCTACGCGCAAAAGGACACCGCCGGCGTGGTCGAATCGGTGAAGGCTGCCGCCGACGTGTTCATGCCCATCGCCGGCGAGGTGGTGGCGGTGAACGAGGCGTTGGTCGCCGACCCCTCGCTGGCCAACAGCGACCCGCAGGGCGCCGGCTGGTTTTTCCGCGTGCGTCCCGGCGACGCCGCGCAGTTCGAGGCACTGCTCGACCAGTCCGCCTACGACCGCCTGCTCAAGGACGCCTGAACGGCGCCCGCCCGACGCCTGAACGACGCCTGAACAACGCCTGAACAACGCCCGAGAAAGCGCCTCGCGCGCGCGAGGCTCGGGGAGCATTCGCACCGAGGTCACCATGTCCCAGTCTTCCGCATCCCAGTTCCCCGCGCTCGCCGAGCTCGAGGACGCCGAGGCCTTCCGCCGCCGCCACATCGGCCCCGACGCCCAGGAGCAGGCGCGCATGCTGCGCATGCTCGGTCAGGACGACCTGGACGGGCTGATGCGCGGCGTGATTCCCGAATCCATCCGGCGCGACGCGCCGCTGCGCCTGCCGGCCGCGGTGGGCGAGCAGCAGGCGCTGCGCGAACTGCGCGACGTGGCGCGCGAGAACCGGGTGCTGCGCAGTTTCATCGGCCAGGGCTACGCCAATGCGCACATGCCCGGAGTGATCCGGCGCAACGTGCTGGAGAACCCGGCCTGGTACACGGCCTACACGCCCTACCAGCCGGAGATCAGCCAGGGGCGCCTGGAAGCGCTGTTGAACTTCCAGACCATGGTGGCCGACCTCACCGGGCTGGACGTGGCCAACGCCTCGATGCTCGACGAGGCCACCGCGGCCGCCGAAGCGGTCACGCTGGCGCGGCGCGTGTCCGACCACGCGGCCGACAGCGTGTTCGTCGCCGACGACGTGCTGCCCCAGACCCTGGAGGTGCTGCGCACCCGCGCCGAGCCGATCGGCCTGCGGGTGCAGGTGGGCCCGGCCGCGCAGGCGGCCAAGGGGGATCATTTCGCGGTGCTGCTGCAGTATCCCGGCGTGGACGGCGGGGTGCACGACCTGCGCGAGCTGATCGGCGCGGTGCGCGCGCGCGGCAGCCTGGTCATCGTCGCCGCAGACATCCTGGCGCTGACCCTGCTGGCTCCCCCCGGGGAACTGGGGGCCGACATCGCCGTCGGCAACACCCAGCGTTTCGGCCTGCCGCTGGGCTGCGGCGGCCCGCATGCAGCCTACCTGGCGGTGCGCGACGCGCTCAAGCGCCAGCTGCCCGGGCGCCTGGTCGGAGCCAGCGTGGATGCCCAGGGCAACAGCGGACTGCGCCTGGCGCTGCAGACCCGCGAGCAGCACATCCGGCGCGAGAAGGCCACCAGCAACATCTGCACCGCGCAGGTGCTGCCCGCGGTGCTGGCGGCGATGTACGCGGTCTATCACGGCCCCGAAGGCCTGCTGCGCATCGCGCAGCGCGTGCATGCCTACACGGCGCTGCTGGCCGACGGCCTGCAGGCGCAGGGCTGGGAACTGCGCCATGCCAGCTATTTCGACACCCTGACCGTGCTCACCGGCACCCACACCGAGGCCGTGCACGCGGCCAGCGTCGCGGCCGGCTTCAACCTGCGCCGCGCCGGCGACGACCGCGTGGGCGTCACGCTGGACGAGACGGTCGAGCGCGAGGACCTGCTGAGCCTGCTCGGCGTGTTCGCGGCGGTGCGCGGCGCGGCCGCGCCGCGGGCCGAACTGTTCGAGGCCGCGGCCGCCGGCATCGAGCCGCGCTGGCCGCGGTCGCTGGCGCGCCGCGGCTCCTATCTCATGCATCCGGTGTTCCATGCCCACCGCAGCGAGACCGAGATGCTGCGCTATCTGCGCCAGCTCGCCGACAAGGACATCGCGCTGGATCGCGCGATGATCCCCCTGGGCTCGTGCACCATGAAGCTCAACGCCACCAGCGAGATGGAACCCATCGGCTGGCCCGAGTTCGCCGCCGTGCACCCCTTCGCGCCGGCCGAACAGCGCCGCGGATACCAGCGCTTGGCCGACGAGTTGCAGGACTGGCTGGCGCAGGCCACCGGCTACGACGCCGTGAGCCTGCAGCCCAATGCGGGCTCGCAGGGCGAGTACGCGGGCCTGCTGGCCATCCGCGCCTGGCACCGCAGCCGCGGCGAGGAGGCGCGCGACGTGTGCCTGATCCCGTCATCCGCGCACGGCACCAACCCGGCCTCGGCGCACATGGCGGGTATGCGCGTGGTGGTGGTGGCCTGCGACACCCAGGGCAGCGTGGACCTGGACGACCTGCGCGCGAAGGCCCGCGAGCACGCGCCGCGCCTGGCCGCGTGCATGATCACCTATCCCTCCACGCACGGCGTGTTCGAGCCGCGGGTGCGCGAGATCTGCGACATCGTGCACGAGCACGGCGGCCAGGTCTACGTGGACGGCGCCAACATGAACGCCATGGTGGGCCTGGTCAGCCCGCCCGAGTTCGGCGCCGACGTGTCGCACCTGAACCTGCACAAGACCTTCTGCATTCCCCACGGCGGCGGCGGCCCGGGCGTGGGCCCGGTGGCGGTGCGCGAACACCTCCGCCCCTTCCTGCCCGGTCACGCGACGGCAGGCGAGGGCGCCGGCGCGGTGGGCGCCGTGAGCGCGGCCCCGCTGGGCAACGCCTCGGTGTTGCCGATCGCCTGGATGTACATGCGCATGATGGGCGGGCAGGGCCTGCGCGAGGCCAGTGCCGTGGCCATCCTGGGCGCCAACTACCTGGCGCGGCGCCTGGCCCCGCACTACCCGGTGCTGTACAGCGGCCAGGGCGGTTTCGTGGCGCACGAGTGCATCATCGATCTGCGCGGCCTGAAGGAGTCCAGCGGCATCACCAACGAGGACGTGGCCAAGCGCCTGATCGACTATGGCTTCCATGCGCCGACCATGAGCTTTCCGGTGCCCGGCACGCTGATGATCGAGCCCACCGAGAGCGAATCCCTGGCCGAGCTGGACCGTTTCGTCGACGCCCTGGTGGCCATTCGTGCCGAGATCGCGCGCGTCGAGCGCGGCGAGTGGCCGCGCCAGGACAACCCGTTGAAGGCCGCGCCGTTCACGGCCGCCGTGGCGCTGGCCGAGGACTGGGAACACGCCTACACCCGGGAACAGGCCGCCTTCCCCGTGCCCGCGCTGCGGCGTCACAAGTACTGGGTGCCGGTGGGCCGGGTGGACAACGTCTGGGGGGACCGCAACCTGCAATGCGCCTGCATGCCCGAGGTGGAGCCCGCGGCGGCTGCGCAGCCCGAGCAGGCGCGGGCCGCCTGAGCGCGCGGCGCGGGGCGCCTCAGACGACGTGCACGCGGGCCGGGCCCGCGTGCATCTCGCCGATCGCGGCGGCGTCGTCGAAGCCCTGCGCGCGGAACACGTCGAGCACCCGGGGCAGTGCATCGGGCGCGCAGCTCACGAGCAGGCCGCCGGCGGTCTGCGGATCGGTCAGCAGGCTGCGCGCCAGCGGATCGGCGCTGTCGAGGTCGACCTCGTCGCCGTAGCTGTTCCAGTTGCGCCCCGAGGCGCCGGTGAGCAGGCCGGCGGCGGCCAGTTCGCGCACCCCCGGCAGCAGCGGCACGGCGTCCGCGCGGATGCTGGCGCCCAGGCCGGCCCCGCGGCACAGTTCCAGCGCGTGGCCGAGCAGGCCGAAGCCGGTGACGTCGGTGATCGCATGCACCTCGTCGATTTCCGCCAGCAGCGGCCCCGGCGTGTTCAGGCGCGTGGTGGCGCCCAGCATGTGGCGGTAGCCCTCGGCGTCGAGGCGATCCTTCTTCAGGGCCGCCGAATAGATGCCCACGCCCAGGCCCTTGCCCAGCACCAGCACGTCGCCCTCGCGTGCGTCGCGATTGCGCCGGATGCGATCGGGGTGGCCGATGCCGATCACCGCCAGCCCGTAGATGGGTTCCACCGAATCGATGGAGTGCCCGCCGGCCACCGGGATGCCGGCCCGCGCGCAGGCCTGCTGGCCGCCACGCAGGATGCTGGCGATGGTCTCGGGCCCGAGCACCCCGATGGGCATGCCCACGATGGCCAGCGCCAGCAGCGGCCGCGCGCCCATGGCGTAGACGTCGGAGATCGCGTTGGTCGCGGCGATGGCGCCGAAATCCGCCGGATCGTCGACGATGGGCATGAAGAAGTCGGTCGTGGCCACCAGCGCCTGGCGGTCGTCGAGGCGCCAGACGGCGGCGTCGTCGGCGGTCTCGATGCCCACCATCAACTGGGGGGGCACGATCATCGGCGCCTGGCGGCGCAGGATGTCCCCGAGCACGCCGGGGGCGATCTTGCAGCCGCAGCCGCCCCCGTGGGACAGCGAGGTCAGGCGGGGTTCCGCGCGGGGGGGGCCGGCGGCGGGGGAGTTCGTGTCGGACATGAAGGCGCGACGAGAAAGAGGGGGTGGGGCGGGGCTCAGTGCCACGCCAGGCAGTGTTCGACGAAGCGCTGCAGGGGTTGCGACAGCACCTTGCGCCGGGGGTGGATGCGAAACAGGGTCCGTTGCAGCCTGGGCAGCGCGCCATCCACCCGCTGCAAACGCCCATTATCCAGCCAGTCCTGCACCACGCGCAGGGACAGGCAACTCACGCCCATGCCCTCGGCCACCGCGCGCTTGATCGCCTCCGAGTTGCCCAGGTGCATGGTCGAGCCGAAGGTGCCCAGATGCGGCAGCAGCAGCGACTCCACCGCTTCCAGGGTGCCCGAGCCGGGTTCGCGCAGGATCCAGCGCGCGGCCGACAGCGCCGCGGGGTTCGATGTCTCGCGCGCCAGCGCGTGCGAGGGCGCGGCCACCACGCACAGTTCGTCCTCCAGCCAGGGATGCACCTCCAGCTCCGGGTGATGGCAGGGGCCCTCGATGAAGCCGATGTCGACCCGGTAGGAGGCCACCGCGTCGACCACATCGCGCGTGTTGCCCACGTCCAGTTCCACCTGCACCAGCGGCCAGCGACGCTGGAAGGTTCCGAGGACCGAGGGGATCATGTAGTTTCCCACCGTGGTGCTGGCGCCCACGCGCAGCGCCCCTGCGCCGTCGTCGAACAGGTGCTCGATCTCGCGCATCTGGTCCAGCACCGCGAGCGCGCGCGGGAGCAACACCCGCCCGCAATCGTTGAGCACCACGCGCTTGCCCACGCGGTCGAACACCTTGGTGGCCAGCTGGCTTTCCAGTTCGGCCAGCGCCGCGCTGACGGCCGACTGCGACAGGGCCAGTTGCTTGCCCGCCTCCGTGGTGCTGCCCGTGCGGGCGATCGAGGCCATGACGTCGAGTTGGCGGAGTGTGAGTCTCATCGAA
>JAKBNS010000172.1 GCA_021830925.1 Pseudomonadota bacterium
GGAACAGCGAAGTCGGATCGTGCATCAGCACGTTGGTGTCCAGCACGAACAGCTTGCCCGGCTCGACCGCGCCCTGAGCGCCGGCACGGCGGGCGACCGGGGCCGCTTGCGGCGCCCGCGCCGGGGCCGCGGCGGGCAGGGCGCGAGCCACCGGCGCGGCAACGGCCGGCGCGCTGGAGCCGGAGGGCGCAGCGGGCGGCATGGTCAATGCCGGAGTCTGGCGCGACCCGCGCCTTGAATCCGCTGCGGGGGCGGCTGCGCGCGGCTGGGCTCCGGGCTGCGTGCGCGCGGGCCTGGCCGATGTCGTGCGCGTGGCGGTCTTGGCCGCGCCGCGCGGGGCTTCGGCGCCTGCCGGCGCGCCTGCGCGCGGGCGCTCCGCCTGGCGCCCGCGACCGGCGGCCGCTGTCGCCTTGGCGCCGCGGCTGGCCTGCGCGGGCTGCTCCAGCGGCGCGCTGGCTTCGAGTTCGACCTCGGCTGCCTGCGCGGTGGATGCGCCTGCCGCTGGCGCCTTGAGCAGGGAACCGAGTTTGGTGGGAGGCTTGGGCAGGGGCATGGCGGCGGCTGGATGCGTGGCTAATCGAGATGTTCGCGCCGGAGGTCGGGCGGCGCCGGCGCGGCGTGTCCGGCACGAACGCGAGCACAATCACCCGCGCAGGCCGGGGCCTGGCGGGTGGGGCGGAGAACGGTGCGGTACAAGGGCTTCAGGCCCGGGGTGTCGAGCGCGGGCTCAGAGCTGGCGCACGGCCTCGAGCACTTCCTGCACGTGGCCGGCGACCTTCACGCCGCGCCATTCCTGACGCAGCACGCCTTCGGCATCGACCAGGAAGGTGCTGCGCTCGATGCCCTTGACCTTCTTGCCGTACATGATCTTGTTCTTGACCACGCCGAACATGTGGCACAGCTTTTCCTCGGTATCGGCGATGAGGTCGAAAGGCAGTTCCAACTGGCTGCGGAACTTGTCGTGCGACGCCAGGTTGTCGCGCGACACGCCGAAGATCATCGCCCCGGCACTTTCGAACTCCGCGTACAGGTCGCGGAATTGCTGGGCCTCGGTGGTGCAGCCGGGGGTCATGTCCTTGGGATAGAAGTACAGGATCAGCTTCTTGCCCAGGTAGTTCTTCGGGTTGAATTTGATTTCGCTGGTGGCGATCGCCTCGAAATCGGGTACCACTTTGTTCAGAACCAAAGCCATGAAGTCTCCTGTTAGCGTCGACCGGGCCCGGTGGCCTGCGCCGCGGCGCCGCCCGAGGCGGCAACGCCGTGCCGCCAAGCCTCGCGTCGAGTCAGCTTTCGCATTTTACCGAATCGCGTTACAAATCATCCGGATCCCGCTTGCGGCTCAGGCCTGCGCGGGGGCTCGACCACCAGCGCGGCCAGCGCGCGCCGGCCTTCGCCGACCAAGATGTTGTAGGTGCGGCAGGCGGCCGCGGTGTTCATGACCTCGAAGCCGATGCCGCGCTGGATCAGGGCTCGCAGCAGGGCCGGGGGCGCGAAACGCTGGGTGGCGCCGGTGCCGACGATGACCACCTCGGGCTCGCGCTCGGCCAGGCGCGCGAAATCCTGCTCGGTCAGCGCGGCGAAGCCGCGCTCGCCCCAGGGCTCGGGCGCGACGTCGCTGGCCACGCACACGCCGGCCTCGAATCGCACGCGGTTGATCTCGACGAAGCCGGGTCCGTGGGCGCTCACCGTGTAGGCGGCCGCATTGTCTTCTGCCTGGAATTTCATCGCGCGGTGGGATGGGGATGCGATGGGGGCGGCAAGCTGCTCCGACTACGCGGCGCAAGCCGCCCGCCTACAGGTACATTATAGGGTTCACCCCCTATCGGAAGGCGCGGCTGCGGCCGCGGCAACGCAGGAACACTCCATGGCGACCCGGGAATTTCGCAAGTCGGACAAACTGGCGGACGTGTGCTACGACATCCGCGGACCGGTGCTCGACAAGGCGCGGCAGATGGAAGAGGACGGCCAGCGCATCATCAAGCTCAACATCGGCAACCTGGCCGTGTTCGGCTTCGATCCGCCCGACGAGATCGTGCAGGACATGATCCGCAACCTCGCCGGCAATGCCGGCTACACCGACTCCAAGGGCCTGTTCGCCCCGCGCAAGGCGGTACAGCACTACACCCAGGAAAAGGGCATCTCGGGCGTCGAGATCGACGACGTGTTCATCGGCAACGGCGCCTCCGAGCTCATCGCCATGAGCATGAACGCGCTGCTCAACAACGGCGACGAGGTGCTGCTGCCGGCGCCCGACTATCCCCTGTACACCGCCGCGGTGTCGCTGTCGGGCGGGCGCCCGGTGCACTACATGTGCGACGAGCAAAGCGATTGGCTGCCCGACCTGGACGACATCCGGCGCAAGATCACGCCCAACACCAAGGCGCTGGTGGTGATCAATCCGAACAACCCCACGGGCGCGCTGTACCCGCGCGAGTTCCTGCTGGAACTGGTGGAGATCGCGCGGCGTCACCAACTGATCGTGTTCGCCGATGAGATCTACGACAAGACCCTGTACGACGGCAACGTCCACACCAGCATCGCGTCGCTGGCCGACGACGTGCTGTTCATCACCTTCAACGGCCTGTCCAAGAACTATCGCTCCTGCGGCTACCGTGCCGGATGGATGGTGGTGTCGGGCGACAAGCGCCACGCGCGGGACTACATCGAGGGCCTGGGCATGCTGGCGTCCATGCGCCTGTGCGCCAACACGCCGGGACAACTGGCCATCCAGACCGCGCTGGGCGGCTACCAGAGCATCAAGGACCTGGTGGCCCCGGGCGGGCGCCTGACCCGCCAGCGCGACCTGGCCTACGAACTTCTGAGCCAGATTCCCGGGGTCAGCGTGGTCAAGCCCAAGGCCGCGCTGTACATGTTCCCGCGCCTGGATCCCAAGGTCTACCCGATCGCAGACGACCAGCAGTTCGCCTTCGACCTGCTGGCCCAGGAACGGGTTCTGATCGTGCAGGGAACCGGGTTCAACTGGCCGCAACCCGACCATTTCCGTCTGGTGTTCCTGCCCAACGCGGACGACCTGACCGACGCCGTCGGGCGTATCGCGCGCTTCCTGGATCGCATGCGCCGCCGCCAGGTGAGCGCGGCCTGAATCCCCGAGTCCCACCGGCCGGCGCCTTCGCCTGTCCGTCGCGCGGCCGCGCACGGGCGAAGGCCGCGTCCGCAACCTGAATCTGCCCATGAAAGCCATGCGAATCGCACTCCTCGGCGCCGGTACCGTCGCCTCGGGAGTGGTGCGGGTCCTGCACCGCAACCAGGATGAACTCTGCCGTCGCGCCGGGCGCGGCATCGAGGTGGTGGCGGTGGCCGCGCGCAACGCGGACAAGGCGCGCCGCGCCGTCGGCGACGCGCTGCCCCTGACCGAGGACTTCATGGGCCTGGCCACGCGCGAGGACGTGGACATCGTGGCCGAACTGATGGGCGGCATCGAGCCGGCGCGCGAGCTGGTGCTGGCGGCCATTCGCGCCGGCAAGCACGTGGTCACCGCCAACAAGGCGTTGCTGGCGCTGCACGGCAACGAGATCTTCGCCGCGGCGCAGGAACACGGCGTGATGGTGGCCTTCGAGGCGGCGGTGGCCGGAGGCATCCCCATCATCAAGGCGGTGCGCGAGGGCCTGGCCGCCAATCGCATCGAATGGGTGGCCGGGATCATCAACGGCACCACCAATTTCATCCTGTCCTCGATGCGCGACAAGGGGGTGGACTTCGCCACCGCGCTGGCCGAGGCGCAGCGCCTGGGCTATGCCGAGGCGGACCCCACCTTCGACATCGACGGCATCGACGCCGCGCACAAGATCACCATCCTGTGCGCCATCGCCTTCGGCGTGCCGGTGCAGTTCGACCGCGTGCACGTGCAGGGCATCCGCGATCTCGAGACCGCCGACATCCGCTACGCCGAGCAGCTGGGCTATCGCATCAAGCTGCTGGGCATCACGCGGCGTGCCGAGGACGGCATCGAGCTGCGCGTGCATCCGACGCTGATTCCGTCCACGCGCCTGGTGGCCAACGTCGAAGGCGCGATGAACGCGGTGGTGGTGCAGGGCGACGCGGTGGGCTCCACGCTGTTCTACGGCAAGGGGGCCGGCTCCGAGCCCACGGCCTCCAGCGTGATCGCCGACCTGGTCGACATCACCCGCCTGCACACGGCCGACCCCGAACACCGCGTGCCGCACCTGGCCTTCCAGCCGGGGGCGCTGGCCGACACCCCCATCCTGTCCATGCCGCAGGTGCGCACCTCGTACTACCTGCGCATCCGGGTGCGCGACGAGGCCGGCGTGCTGGCCGAGATCACCCACATCCTGGCCGAGCACGGCATGTCGATCGACGCGCTGCTGCAGCGCCCGTCGGGCGAGGACGACCAGCACACCGACGTCATCCTGCTCACCCACGAGACCGTGGAACAACGCATGGACCAGGCGCTGGCGCGCATCCAGGCGCTGGACACCGTGCTGGCGCCGGTGGTGCGCCTGCGCAAAGAGGAGCTGCGCTGAATGAAGTACCTGAGCACCCGCGGCCTGGCGCCGCAAGCCGGTTTCGACGACATCCTGCTCGAGGGCCTGGCGCCGGACGGCGGCCTGTACCTGCCGGTCGAGTACCCGCGCATCGACGCCGCCGGCCTGCGGCGCATGCAGGGCATGGACTACGCGGACATCGCCTTCGAGGTCCTGCATCCGCTGCTGGCTCCGATGCCGGCGCAGGACCTGCGCGAGCTGCTGCGCCGCACCTACACCGCGCAGGCCTTCGGCAGCCCCGACATCATCCGCCTGCAGCGCCTGGACGCCGACATCGGCCTGCTCGGCGTGTCCCAGGGGCCGACGCTGGCCTTCAAGGACATGGCCATGCAGTTGCTGGGCGGGCTGTTCGAGCGTGCGCTGGCGGCGGCCGGCGCCGAGCTCAACATCCTGGGCGCCACCTCGGGCGACACCGGCAGCGCGGCCGAATACGCGATGCGCGGGCGCCGCGGCATCCGCGTGTTCATGCTCTCGCCCTTCGGGCGCATGAGCCCGTTCCAGACCGCGCAGATGTACAGCCTGGACGAGCCGAACATCCACAACATCGCCGTGCAGGACGTGTTCGACACCTGCCAGGACATGGTCAAGGCGGTGTCGGCGGACCTGGAGTTCAAGCGCCGCTGGAAGATCGGCACCATCAACTCCATCAACTGGGCGCGCGTGGCCGCGCAGGTGGTGTACTACTTCGCCGGTTACCTGCGCAGTGCGCGCGAGGTCGGCGAGCCGCTGGACGTGGCCGTGCCGTCGGGCAATTTCGGCAACATCCTGGCCGCCCATGTGGCGCGCGAGATGGGTCTGCCGCTGCGTCGCCTGGTGCTGGCCACGAACGAGAACAACGTGCTGGACGAGTTCCTGCGCACCGGGGTGTACCGGCCGCGCGGGCCGGAGCAGACCCACCAGACCTCCAGTCCGTCGATGGACATTTCCAAGGCCTCCAACTTCGAGCGCTTCGTGTTCGACATGCTCGGGCGCGACGCCGCGCGCACGCGCGAGCTGTTCGAGCGCCAGCTGTCGACCCAGGGGCGCTTCGACCTGTCGGCCGACCCGGCCTTCGCGCGCATGCGCGAGGGCATGGTCTCGGGCAGCAGCGATCACGCCACGCGCGTGCGCACCATCCGCGAGACCTTCGAGGCCAGCGGAGTGGTCATCGATCCGCACACCGCCGACGGCGTCGCGGTGGGCCGGCGCAACCTCGAGCCAGGCGTGCCCATGCTGGTGGTGGAAACGGCGCTGCCGGCCAAGTTCGAGGCCACCATCCAGGAGGCCATCGGACGCACGCCCGAGCGCCCACCGGCGATGCGCGAGCTCGAACTGCGCCCGCAACGCTTCGTGGTCATGAAGCCCGAGGTGGATGCCCTCAAGGCGTACATCGCCGAGCATTGCTGAGGCGGCGGAGCGTGCCATGCAGGTCGCAGGCTTCGTCGGCTCCTCGGGCAGCGGCAAGACCACGCTGATCGAGGCCTTGCTGCGGG
Source organism: Pseudomonadota bacterium (assembly GCA_021830925.1). Classification (GTDB taxonomy): domain Bacteria; phylum Pseudomonadota; class Gammaproteobacteria; order Burkholderiales; family Burkholderiaceae_C; genus Thiomonas_A. The sequence continues at coordinate 5,996 of JAKBNS010000172.1, forward strand.
AGTTCGGCGCGCGCGGCCTGCGTGCGTCGGTGATCAAGCACGCGCACCACGGCTTCGAGCTCGATCGCGAGGGCAAGGACTCCTGGCGCCACCGCAAGGCGGGGGCCTTCGAGGTGCTGGTGGCTTCGCCGCACCTGCTGGCGCTGCAGCGCGAGACCCGCGAGGCGCGCGAGTACGAACTGCCGGAGCTGCTGGGTCTGCTGCGCGAGGTGGACTGGGTGTTCGTGGAGGGTTTCAGCCAGGCGCCGATCCCGCGCATCGAGGTCTGGCGGGCCGCGCACGGGCGCGCGCCGCGCTTTCTCGGCCAGTCCGGCCTGGCGGCGCTGGCCTGCCACGGCGAGGCGCCGGCGGGCATGCCGCCGGGCCTGCCCGTGCTCGAACTCGGCCAGCCCGGGCGCATCGCGGCGTGGTTGATCGAGCGCCGCGAGCTTTTCAGCTATCCGGCGGCACGTCCCTGAGAGCGAGTCGCGCGTCGGGACGCGTGGAGACTCCCGTACGTATCATGCGCAGATCGCGCCGCGCCGCGCCGTCCCTTTTCCATCCTCCGCCTCTCCGATGTCCCAGGATCTCTCCGCCGGCATGCTCGATGTCGACACCGCGCTGGCGCGCCTGCTCGAGCAGGCGGCGCCGCTGAACCCGCCGCAGGCCCTGCCCACCGAGCAGGGCCTGGGCCGGGTGCTCGCGCAGGACGTGGGCAGCCCGATCGACGTGCCGGGGCTCGACAACAGCCAGATGGACGGCTACGCGCTGCGCAGCGCCGACGTTCCCGCGCCGGGAACGCGCCTGCGCGTGGCCCAGCGCATCGCGGCGGGGCAGATGGGCGTGCCGTTGGCGCCGGGACAAGCCGCGCGCATTTTCACCGGAGCGCCGATGCCCCCCGGCGCCGATGCGGTGGTGATGCAGGAACAATGCCGGGCCGAGGACGGCGAGGTGCTGGTGGACCATGTGCCGCGTGCGGGCGAGTGGGTGCGCCCGCGCGGCTTCGACGTGCGCGCCGGCAGCGTCGTGCTCGGCCGCGGGCAGCGCCTGCGCCCGCAGGACCTGGGCCAGATCGCCTCGGTCGGGGTGGCGCAGGTGTCGGTGGCCCCGCGTCCGCGCGTGGCCCTGCTGTGCACCGGGGACGAACTGGCGCAACCCGGCCAGCCGTTGCGCCCCGGGGGGGTGTACAACAGCAACCGGTTCATGCTGCGCGCCATGCTCGAGGCGCTGGGCTGCGAGGTCAGCGACCTCGGCCAGGTGGCCGACACCCTGCAGGCCACGCGCGAAGCCCTGGGTGCCGCCGCGCGCGCGCACGATCTGGTGCTGAGCTCCGGCGGCATGTCGGTGGGGGGCGAGGATCACGTACGCCCGGCGGTCGAATCGCAGGGCCGGTTGGCGCATTGGAGCATCGCGATGAAGCCGGGCAAGCCGCTGGCCTTCGGCGAGTTGCGCCGCGAGGACGGAAGTGCCGCGCATTTCATCGGCTTGCCGGGCAATCCGGTGTCGAGTTTCGTCACCTTCGCGCTGTTCGTGCGTCCCTTCGTGCTGGCCCTGCAAGGCGCCTCGCGCCTGCAGCCGCCGGCGCTGCTGCTGCCCAGCGCCAGCGACTGGCCGCGAGCCGATCGGCGGCGCGAATTCCTGCGCGCCCGTCTGGACGAGCAGGGCCGGGTCGAGCTGTACCCGCAGCAGAATTCTGCCGTGCTCAGCTCGGCCGTGTGGGGCGACGGCCTGGTCGACAATCCCGGTGGGCAGGCCTTCGCCGTGGGCGACACGGTGCGCTTCCTGCCCTTTTCCAGTCTCCTGACCTGAGCCCCGGGCGGTGCGCCGATGCAGACCACGATTCGTTATTTCGCCAGCGTGCGCGAGGCGCTGGGTACCTCCAGCGAGATCTTCGACCTTCCCGACACGCTGCGCACGCTGGGCGAGGCGCGGGCCTGGCTGGCCGAGCGCAGCGATCGGCACGCCGCCGCGCTGGGCACCGCACGCACGTTGCGCATGGCCTGCGACCACGTGATGGGCGACGCCGAGCAGCCCTTGCTGCCGGGTCGCGAGATCGCCTTTTTCCCGCCGGTCACCGGTGGCTGAACGACAGGGGCAGCCGATGTTCGAGGTGCGCATCCAGACCGAGGCCTTCGACGCGGGCGCCGAATCGCGCCGCTTGCGCGCCGGGCGCACCGACATCGGCGCGCTGGTGGTGTTCGAGGGCATCTGCCGCGACCACGCACCCGGGACCGAGGGCGTGCAATCCCTGGAACTGGAGCATTACCCGGAAATGACCGGCGCCAGCATCGAGCGCATGGTCGAGCAGGCGCGTGCGCGCTGGCCGCTGCAAGGGGCCGTGGTGGTGCATCGGGTGGGCTTGCTGCACCCGGGGGATCCGATCGTGCTGGTGGCGGTGGCGAGCAGTCATCGCCACGATGCCTTCGAGGCCTGCGCCTTCCTGATGGATTACCTGAAGACCCAGGCGCCGTTGTGGAAAAAGGAAGCCACCGCGCAGGGCGCGCAGTGGGTGGACGCGAGAGAATCGGACGACGAGGCACTGACCCGCTGGGGCATCGAGTCCGGCAACAGCCGCGCTTCCTGAGGGGCTTCCCGAGCGGTTGTCGGACCGCGCAGGCCAGCACCGGGCCGGGACCGGCATCGCCGACGCGCAGCCGCCCGCCGACGCCGTCAGAAAACGGATCGCAGGCCCGCCAGCCGGCCGAGCAGGCGCACCCAGGCCTGCAACCGGCCGCTCCCGCGGCGCAGGCCCAGCCACAACAGCCAGCCGTTGCGCAGCCAGCGCAGCGCGCGCCGAGGGCGCCACAGCAGAAAAAGTCCGCCCAGCGCGGCGCCCAGCAGGGAATGTTCGCGCAGCAGACCGGCTACGTTCGCGCCCAGGCCGCGCAGCTGGGAGGCGGTGGACAGCACGCTTTCGACTTCCTCCAGCATGCCCAGGCAGGCCGTGCGTTGCTGCGCGATGCGCAGTTGCAGCCGCTGCTTGCGCAGCAGCAGTTGCACCTGCTCAGCGTCCACGGCGCCGCTCCAGCGCGACGCGGTCGCTTTCCAGCTCGGCCAGGCTGGCGGCGAACAGGCTACTGCCCGCTGCCCAGGCGCGCGCGGCCACGCCGGCCGCGCCCACGCCCAGCGCGAGGGTGATGAAGGTGGCGATGCCCAGGCCGAGCTGCCGGTGCGTGTCCCACAGCGCCACGGTGAGCCAGATCAGCGCGAACACCACCGCGAAGCCCAGCAGCACCGCCGCCAGCACGGTGCCCAGCAGCAGGCGCGCCAGGCGCAGCTTTTCCTCCTGCAGTTCCAGACCGAGGAGTTCCAGGCGGGTCTGCGCGGCCTGCAGCAGCAGGTCGAGGCGCTCGCGCAGCCCGTTGCCGCCGCCGGCGGCGCCGAACAGGGGTTTCACCTGCGGCCGCCCGTCAGCGCCGGCCGATCAGCAGGCCGAGCAGGAAGGCCACGCCGGCGGTGGCGCCGATGGACTTCCAGGGGTTATCGTGCACGTAGTCGTCGGTGGCACGGGCCACCTGCTTGCCGCGCTCAACCATGTCGGCCTCGAGTTCGAACAGTTGTTCCTTCAGGGTCGACAGGCGTTCGCCCAGGCGTGCGCGCACGTCGGCCAGGCGTTCGCCGGCCTGGCCGGCGGTGAGGCTGAGCAGTTCCTCGGCGTCCGAGGCGACTTCGCGCAGGTCGGCCACCAGCCTGTCGGTGGCCTGGATGCCTTCGGCTGCGGCGGCTGCTTTGCTTGCGATCTTGGCCATGGTGCGTTCTCCCGTTGGTGGTTGGTCGAAACCCGGTCCGCCCGCGGGCGCGGGAGGACTCGATGATTGTTGAAAGCTTAGGCCCACCTCCAAATACTGCGCGCAAGCAGGCCCTTTTGCACGAATCGCCCCCCGATGATGCCACTTTCCGCGCGGCGCGTGGTTCATCCAGATCAAGTGCCCGAACCCCGCCCGGCCTTGAAAATGCGGTCATGTCCCGCATCTGTGCCTCGTATCCACGGAGAAATCCATGCGCTTCGACAAGCTGACCACCCAGTTCCAGGAAGCCCTCGGCGATGCCCAATCCCTCGCCGCTGGGGCCGACAATCCCTACATCGAACCCGTGCACCTGCTGGGTGCCATGCTGCAACAGGACGGGCCCAAGGCCCTGCTGGCGCGCGCCGGGGTGAACGTGCAGGGCTTGCAGGCCGCCGTGCAGCAGGCGCTGGGCCGGCTGCCGCAGGTGCAGGGCACCGGCGGGAACATCCAGGCCAGCCGCGAACTGGGCAACCTGCTCAACGTCGCCGACAAGGAAGCGAGCAAGCGCGGCGACCAGTTCATTCCCAGCGAGACCTTCCTGCTGGCGCTGGCCGACGACAAGGGTGACGCCGGACGGCTGGCACGCGAGGCCGGGCTGCAGCGCAAGAGCCTGGAGGCCGCCATCGAGGCCGTGCGGGGCGGCCAGAACGTGAACAGCCAGGACGCGGAGCAGCAGCGCGAGGCGCTGAAAAAGTACACCCTGGACCTCACCGAGCGCGCCCGCCAGGGCAAGCTCGACCCGGTGATCGGACGCGACGACGAGATCCGCCGCACCATCCAGGTGCTGCAGCGGCGTACCAAGAACAACCCGGTGCTGATCGGCGAGCCCGGCGTGGGCAAGACCGCCATCGTCGAGGGACTGGCGCAGCGCATCGTCGCCGGCGAGGTGCCCGACAGCCTGAAGAACAAGCGCGTGCTGGTGCTGGACATGGCCGGGCTGCTGGCCGGCGCCAAGTACCGCGGCGAGTTCGAGGAGCGGCTCAAGAGCGTGCTCAAGGAAGTCGGCCAGGAAGAGGGCCGGGTGATCCTGTTCATCGACGAGATCCACACCATGGTGGGCGCCGGCAAGGCCGAGGGCGCCATCGACGCCGGCAACATGCTCAAGCCGGCGCTGGCGCGCGGCGAGCTGCACTGCATCGGCGCCACCACGCTGGACGAATACCGCAAGTACATCGAGAAGGACGCCGCGCTGGAGCGGCGCTTCCAGAAGGTGCTGGTGGACGAACCCACGGTGGAGGCGACGATCGCCATCCTGCGCGGGCTGCAGGAAAAGTACGAGGTGCACCACGGCGTCGAGATCACCGACCCGGCGATCGTCGCCGCGGCGGAGCTCTCGCACCGCTACATCACCGACCGTTTCCTGCCCGACAAGGCCATCGACCTGATCGACGAGGCGGCCTCGCGCATCAAGATGGAGATCGACTCCAAGCCCGAGGTCATGGACCGTCTGGACCGTCGCCTGGTGCAGCTCAAGATCGAGCGCGAGGCGGTGGTCAAGGAGAAGGACGAGGCCTCGCAGAAGCGCCTGGGCCTGATCGAGGACGAGATCGGCCGCCTGCAGAAGGAGTACGCCGATCTGGAGGAGATCTGGAAGGCGGAGAAGGCCGCGGTGCAGGGTTCCGCACAGGTCAAGGAGCAGATCGACCAGTTGCGTTTCCAGATCGAGGAGCTCACGCGCAAGGGCGACTTCAACAAGGTGGCCGAGCTGCAGTACGGGCGCCTGCCCGAACTCGAGCGCCAGTTGCACGAGGCCCAGGCCAAGGAGGCCGCGCCGTCGGGCGAGGGCGGCAAGGCCGCGCCGCGCCTGCTGCGCACCCAGGTGGGCGCGGAGGAGATCGCCGAGGTGGTCAGCCGCATGACCGGCATTCCCCTGTCCAAGTTGTTGCAGGGCGAGCGCGACAAGTTGCTGCGCATGGAGGACAAGCTGCACCAGCGCGTGGTGGGGCAGGACCAGGCCATCCGCGCGGTGTCCGACGCCATCCGGCGCTCGCGTGCCGGCCTGTCGGACCCGAACCGACCCTACGGATCCTTCCTGTTCCTCGGGCCCACCGGGGTGGGCAAGACCGAGCTGTGCAAGGCCCTGGCCGAGTTCCTGTTCGACAGCCAGGACCATCTGATCCGCATCGACATGAGCGAGTTCATGGAAAAGCACTCGGTGGCCCGCCTGATCGGCGCGCCTCCGGGCTACGTGGGCTACGAGGAAGGCGGCTACCTGACCGAGGCCGTGCGACGCAAGCCCTACAGCGTGATCCTGCTGGACGAGGTGGAGAAGGCGCATCCGGACGTGTTCAACGTGTTGCTGCAGGTGCTCGACGACGGGCGCCTGACCGACGGGCAGGGGCGTACCGTGGACTTCAAGAACACGGTGATCGTGATGACCTCGAACCTGGGATCGCAGCACATCATGAGCATGGCCGGCGAGCCGCAGGAGGCGATCCGGGACGCGGTGTGGACGGAGGTCAAGCAGCATTTCCGCCCCGAGTTCCTCAACCGCATCGACGAGGTGGTGGTGTTCCACGCGCTCGACCAGTCGCAGATCGAGGGCATCGCGCGCATCCAGCTGGCCTCGCTGGAGCGCCGGCTGGCGCAGATGGACATCCGCCTGGAGGTGTCGCCGGGCGCGCTGGCCCTGCTGGCCAAGGCGGGCTTCGATCCGGTGTTCGGGGCGCGCCCGCTCAAGCGGGCGATCCAGAGCGAACTGGAGAACCCGCTTTCGCGCCTGCTGCTGGAGGGGCGCTTCGGGCCCAAGTCGGTGGTGCCGGTGGAGGTGGTCGACGGCAAGCTGGCCTTCGAGCGCACCGTGCATTGACCGACGACCTTGCACGGGTCGTGGGTGCCCCCGTGCTCGCGCTCCCAGGCGCTAGCATGGGGCTTTCGCCGCCGGCTCGCGCGGGCGGCTCTCCCCGAACCCGAATCCGACGATGACATCCTGGAAAGGCCGCCTGCTGCGCGCCGCGCTGGCAGGCCTCGCGGCGCTGCTTCTGCTCGGCGCCTGCGGCAAGAAACTGCACTGGGACCTGGACGACGTGGGCAGCGTGCTGCCCGACCTCCAGTTCAACCTGGTGAACGACCAAGGCCAGCCTGTGACCGCGGCCGACTACGCCGGCAAGGTGGTGGTGCTGTACTTCGGCTACACCCATTGCCCCGACGTGTGCCCGCTGACCATGTCGCACCTGGCCGACGCCGTGCAGGCGCTGGGGGCCAAGGCGGACGACGTGCGCATCCTGTTCGTCTCGGTGGATCCGGCGCGCGATACCCAGGCCATCCTGAAGGCCTACACACGCGCCTTCAGCCCGCAGGCGGTGGGCCTGACCGGCTCCATGGCGCAGATCCAGGCGGTGACCAAGCGATTCCACGTGGCCTTCAACTACGACCAGAAGGACGCCTCGGGCAATTACGTGGTGAACCACAGCGCGGCCATTTACGTGTTCGACAAGCGCGGTCACGGCAAGCTGATCGGCTCCGAGACCTCGCCGCCGGCGCAGATCACGCATGACCTGCGTCAACTGATCGACGACTGATTCCGTCCGGCGCGGACCCGGCGCGCAATGACGCGCCGCCGAGTCGGCGGGGCAGGCCGGGGCTCAGGCGTGGCGCGGAGTCTGGGTGGCCTGCGACGGCGCGACACCCGCGTCCGGACGCCTGGTGGCCGCCGGCTGGCGCTCGGACAGGCGCTCGGACAGGCGCATCCAGCGTCGCAGTGCCGCCATCGAGGCCAGCACGTTGATGGCCGAGGCGGGAATCCACAGAATCAGGCCGCCCAGGTGCTGGTC
>JAKBNS010000291.1 GCA_021830925.1 Pseudomonadota bacterium
CAGCCTGATCGCCGAGTTCGGCTGCGAGGCCCTGGTGTTCAGCGGCACGGCCGGCGGCCTGGGCGAGGGCGTGGGCATCGGCGACGTGGTGGTGGCCGAGCAATGCCTGCAGCACGACCTGGACGCTTCGCCGCTGTTTCCCCGTTTCGAGGTTCCGCTGACCGGGCGCAGCCGCTTCGCCGGCGACCCCGCCTGGACCGAGCGCCTGGCCGCGGGCGCGCAGCGCGCGCTCCAGGGCATGCTGGAGGACGACGCCAGCGCGATTCGCCTGCAGGGCCTGGGCATCACGGCGCCGCGCCTGCACCGCGGCCTGCTGCTCAGCGGCGACCGCTTCATCAGCGGGCCCTCGCAGGCCGCCGAGCTGCGCGAGCTGCTGCCCGACGCGCTGGCCGTGGACATGGAGACCGCGGCGGTGGCGCAGGTGTGCGCGGACTACCGCGTGCCCTTCGCCGCCGTGCGCTGCATCTCCGACCGCGCGGATGCGAGCGCGCACATCGATTTCGACCGGTTCACCACGCTGATCGCCCGCCACTACGGGGCCGCGGTGCTGCGCCTGGCGCTGCGCGGTTACTGAGTAAGCCCCGGGCCGGGCTGCGCCTCCCGAGGGTCCGCGCCGGGCTTGCGCTGGGGCCGCCCCGCGACCAGCGCGAAGGTGAACAGGCGGCATTCGATCGGGCCGTTGTACAGCACGTGGCGCCGCGAGGCCTTCAGGCCCAGCCCGCGCTCGGCGCGCAGGTCGGCCAGCAGCAGCGCCGCGTTCCAGCCGACGAAGCGCTGCTTGAGCCGGTCGCCCAGCCGGGGCAGCAACTCCTCGGCCTGGGCTCCCTTGGCCTCGATACGCTCGGCGTAGGGCGGGTTGCTCAGCACCCAGCCGGACTGGCCGGGCGCCAGCTCCAGCGGCGCGGCCCCCTCCAGCGCATCGGCCTGGCGCAACTGCAGCGCGGCTTCCACGCCGGCGCGGCGCGCGTTGTCCCGGGTCAGCGCCACCATGCGGGGGTCGATGTCGGCGGCCACGATGGGCGCCACGGGTTCGCGGCGCGCGGCCTGGGCGCGTGCGCGCAACTCGCGCCAGACGGCAGCATCGAAGCCGCGCAGGCGTTCGAAGCCGAAGCCGCGCTCCAGGCCGGCCGCGATGCCGCAGGCACGCTGGGCGGCCTCGATGACCAGGGTCCCGGCGCCGCAGAAGGGGTCGTACAGCACCGCCTGCGGGGTCCATCCGGACAGGCGCAGCAGTCCGGCGGCGAGGTTCTCCTTCAACGGCGCCTCGCCGTGCGCGCCGCGCCAGCCGCGCTTGAACAGCGCCTCGCCCGAGGTGTCCAGATACAGCGTGGCGCTGGCGGCGTCCAGGTGCAGGTGCACGCGTGCCTGCGGATCGTCGCGCGCCACGCTGGGGCGACGCCCGTCGCGCAGGCGGAAGTGATCGCACACTCCGTCCTTCGCCCGCAACAGCGCGAAATGCAGGCTTTGCAGCGGGCTGCGCTCGGCGGTCACGTCCACGCGCAGCGTGCTGTCGGCGTCGAACCACTGCTCCCAGGGCTGGCGCAGCGCCAGGCGGTAGATGTCGTCGGCATGCGCCACCGGGCCCTGGGCCACGCGCAGCAGCACCCGCGAGGCGATGCGCGTGTGAAGATTCAGCAACATCACGTCGCGCAGGCTGCCGCGCAGGCTCAGCCCCGCCGCGTGCTCGGCCTGCACCTGCGCGCCGCAGCCGTCGATCTCGGCGATTTCCTCGCGCAGCGCCTGCTCGAGCCCTCGCGGACAGGGCAGATACAGGCTGTACTGGTCGTCGGACATGATGCGGGGCGCGCCGGGCGCGCGGTTCGGGAACGGGGGCCGTCATCGTAGCCAATGCGCGGGCGCGGGTGCCTCGAAGGTACCCGTCTCGACGACACTCTGCTAGATTGGGTCGCCTGCCGCGCCGGCGGCGCTCCCTGCCTCCGACCATGCCCCTGTTCGCCTTGCAGCGCCGCGCGCGCACCCACGCCCCTCTTTCCGGCCTGTGTCGAGCCGTCGTCGCGGTGCTGAGCTGCGCGGCGCTCGGCGCCGCCGCCCACGCGGCACCGGCACCGGCGGCCGGGGGCGCCACGCAACTGCTGCGCGTGCAGAACGGGCTGGTGCAGGAAAACGAGGTCGCGGTGGCCAACGGCGCGCAGGCGCTGGCCGACGTCATCAGCCACGCCACCGGCAAGCGCACGTTGTGGATGGCGCACGACGCCGTCGGCGCCACGCTGGCCGCGCAACCCGCCGACTACGCCTTCGTCAAGCCGCCCAGCGCGAGCGCCAAGCTGCTGGCCAAGGGCTGGCACCTGGTGGCGGTGGCGCAGGCCCCGCAGGGTTTCGGAGTCGACTTCATCGCCCAGCCCTGCCCCGGGCACGCGGCCGAGGTGCTGCTCGGAGGCCCCACGCTGAGCACCCTGGGCGTGGCCACCGACGCCCCGGCGAAATGCGTGTCCCTGCGCGACGTCTGGACGCAGCCCGGCGCGGTGTTGCTGGCCCCGGCCAAGGGCAGCCTGGTGGACAAGGTGGCGGCCAAACTGTGGCTGCAACACGCCAGCAAGCTGCCGCCCACCGTGCACGTGCAGTACCAGAATGCGGTCACCGACTTCATGCGGGTCACGCATGCCGCGGTGATCGGGGTGGTCACGCCGCTGGTGTCGGCGCAGTGGCGCGCCACCGGGGGCGTCGTGCTGGCGCACCAGGAAATGCCCTTCTGGACCGTACTCGCGGCGCCCTCGGTGGGCGCCGACCAAGTGAGCAAGGTGCGTGCGGCGCTGCTCGCGCCCGACGCGCGGTCGATGGACCGCGCGCTGCACGTGGCCGGCTGGGTGGCCGGCGACCCTCAGGTCTACGCCGACTTCATGCACTGGCTCGCGGCGCGCTGACGCGCTTCAGGCCGCGCGCGCGGCCGCCGCTTCCAGCGCGTCGATGAAACGCCCCGCCACGTCGAAGCCGGTCTGGTCGGTGATCTCGACGAAGCAGGTCGGACTGGTGACGTTGATCTCGGTCAGGCGCGTGCCGATGATGTCCAGTCCCACCAGCAGCAGCCCGCGTGCCGCCAGCGCGGGGCCCAGGGCCCGTGCGATCGCCAGGTCGCCTTCCTGCAGCGCCTGCGCCCGCCCCAGCCCGCCGGCCGCAAGGTTGCCCCGCGTCTCGCCGCCCTGCGGGATGCGCGCCAGCGAGTAGGGCACCGGCTCGCCGTCGATCAGCAGCACGCGCTTGTCGCCCTGCGCGATCTCGGGCAGGTAGCCCTGCGCCATGATCGTGCGCCGGCCGTTGTCGGTCAGGGTCTCCAGCACCACGCCGAGGTTGGCGTCGGGAGCACC
>JAKBNS010000099.1 GCA_021830925.1 Pseudomonadota bacterium
GCTGCGCGCGCTGCTCGGCGACGCGCTGCAACTGCACAGCGACGAGCAGCAGGGGCGGGCGCTCGACGTGGCGGGCCTGCTGCGCGATTGCGCCCCCGGCGAGCAGGTCTACCTGTGCGGCCCGGGAGCGATGCTCGATGCCGCGCGGGCGGCCGCCGAGCAACTCGGCTGGCCGCGCGAGCGCCTGCGCTTCGAGAGTTTCGCCGCCGCCGCGCCGGGCCAGGGCGACCAGGGCTTCGAGCTGGTGCTGGCGCAGTCCGGGCGCAGCCTGCAGGTGCAGCCCGGCCAGACCATCCTGGAGTGCCTGGAGGCAGAGGGCTGCGACCCCCTGTTCGATTGCCGGCGCGGTGACTGCGGAGTCTGCGCGGTGCCGGTGCTGGAGGGCGAGGTGGACCACCGCGACCACGTGCTCAGCGCGGCCGAGCGCGCATCGGGCAAGGTGATCCAGATCTGCATCTCGCGCGCCTGCGGCGCGCGCCTGGTGCTGGACATGTGAAGCCGCATGGGCAAGGAGGGCGCGATGGGCAGATATGAGAATGCGGCGGCGCTGGCCGCCCTGGTGCGCGACACCGAGGTGCATCGGGACTGCTACGCCGATGCCGAGGTGTTCGATCTGGAGATGAAGCACCTGTTCGCCAACACCTGGGTCTACGTGGGCCATGCCAGCCAGGTTCCGAAGGTCGGCGACACCTACGCCACCAGCGTCGGCGACCAGCCCGTGTTCATGGTGCGCCACGCCGACGGCAGCGTGCGCGTGCTGCACAACCGCTGCCCGCACAAGGGCGTGCGCCTGGTGCAGGAGGGTTGCGCGCATGCCGGCAAGTTCATCCGCTGCCCGTACCACGCCTGGACCTTCCGCACCGACGGCAGCCTGCTGTCGGTGCCGCTCAAGCAGGGCTACGACCCGCAGTGCTTCGGCGCCACCGAGGCCGCCGCCGGGCTGGCCCCGGTCGGCGAGGCGCGGGTGTATCGCGACTTCGTGTTCTGCCGCCTCAACCCCGTGGGGATCGGTTTCGAGGAGTTCTTCGGCGATTCGCTGTCGACCCTGGACAACATGGTGGACCGCTCGCCCGAGGGACGGCTCGAGGTGGCCGGCGGGGTGTTGCGCTACATGCACCGCTGCAACTGGAAGATGCTGGTGGACAACCAGACCGACACCTGCCATCCGATGGTCGCGCACGAGTCCTCGGCCGGCACCGCGGTGCGGGTGTGGAACGAGGCGCCGGAGGGAACCCCCAAGCCGATGGCGGTGGAGCTGTTCGCCCCCTTCGTCAATCCCTACGCCTTTTTCGAGGGCATGGGCATCCGGGTGTGGGCCAACGGGCACGGGCACACGGGGGTCTCGGACTCCCTGCATGCCGCCTACTCCCCGGTGCCGGGCTACTGGGACAGCATGGTGGCCGCCTACGGCGAGCAGCGCGCGCACGCCATCCTGGGTGATGTGCGGCACAACACCGTGTATTTCCCCAACATCATGGTCAAGGGGCCGGTGCAGACCCTGCGCCTGTTCAAGCCCCTGGCGGTGGACCGCACCCTGGTCGAGAGCTGGACCTTCCGCCTGGTGGGCGCGCCCGACCTGCTGCTGGAGCGCACCCTCATGTACAACCGGCTGATCAACGCGCCGACCTCGGTGGTCGGGCACGACGACCTGGAGGTCTACGAGCGCGCCCAGCAGGGGCTGGCCTCGCGCGCGCGGGACTGGCTCAACCTGGCGCGGCTGTACGAGCCCGGCGAGCAGGAGCGCACGGTGGCCGTGACCAACGGCACGAACGAGCTGCAGATGCGCAACCAGATGCGGGCCTGGGTGCGGTTCATGACCGCCGACATGCCCGAGGGAGTCGCGGCATGAACGCGCCCGTGACGGCCCCCACCGACGCGCAGCTGCTCGACTTCGTCCACGACGAGGCCGAGATGCTGGACGAGCAGCGCTATGAAGCCTGGCTGGAACTGTTCAGCGCGGACGGCAGGTACTGGATGCCCCTGGAGCCCGGGCAGACCGATGCGCGTCTGCACTGCTCGCTGATGTACGAGGACCTGATGCTGCTGCGCGTGCGCGTGGAGCGCCTGCGCGGCCAGCGCACCTTCTCCCAGCAGCCGCCCAGCCGCTGCCACCACCTGCTGCAGCGCCCGCGCGTGGTCTCGCGCGACGACGCCGGCGGCGTCTACACCTGCCGCACCGCCTTCCACTACGTGGAGACGCGCGGCGACGAGCAGACCCTGTACGCCGGCTGGTCCACCCACACCCTGGTGCTTGAGGGCGCCGCGCTGCGCATGCGTCTCAAGCGCGTGGACCTGGTCAACAGCGACGCGGCCTTCGGCAATATCCAGCTGTTCATGTGAATCCCCATGCCCGACGCGCCGACCGCAGTCTCCCCGCTCCAATCCCTGCCGCTGGCCTACGCGCCGGCGCAGCGCTCCCTGCCTGAACTGCTGATGCGCCAGGCCGAGCGGCATGCCGGGCGCTGCCTGTTCGTCGCCGGAAACACGCGCTGGAGCTACGCCGACGCGCTGGCCGTGGCGCGGCGCTGGGCCGCGCGTTTGCGCGCAGCCGGCGTGGCCCCCGGCGACCGCGTGGCGCTGCAGTGCTCGAACCGGCCGGAATTCCTGCAGATCCTGCTCGGCTGTGCCTGGGCCGGTGCCGTGTGCGTGCCCATCAACACCGCGTCACGCGGGGCCCAGTTGCGCCACATGCTGGACAACTCCGGCGCCACGCTGTTCGTCACCGAACCCGACGGCCGCGACGCGCTGCGGGTGATCGAAGCCGACGCGGGGCAGGCGCTGGCGGGGCTGCGCGGCCTGTGGCTGATCGACGCCGAGCCCGACGGCGATGCACGCGCGCGCGCCTTCCCGCGCGCCGAGTCCGAGCCCGCCGAGCTGGCCGAGGCAGCGCCGGTGCGCCCCGGCGACGATCTGGTGATTCTCTACACCTCCGGCACCACCGGCCTGTCCAAGGGGGTGCGCTGCCCGCATGCGCAGTTCTTCTGGTGGGGAGTGCACACGGCCGAGCTGCTGGGCCTCGGCGACGGCGAGATCCTGCTGACCACGCTGCCGCTGTTCCACACGAATGCGATGAACGCCTTCTTCCAGGCGCTGCTGACCGGCTCCACCCTGGTGGTCGAGCCGCGCTTCTCGGCCTCCGGTTTCTGGCCGGCGCTGGTCGAGCACCGGGCCAGCGTGACCTACGTGCTCGGCGCCATGGTGCCCATCCTGTTGTCGCGTCCTGCCGGCGCGCAGGACCGGGCGCACCGCGTGCGCATCGCGCTGGCCCCGGGCGTGCCGCGCCAGTTCCACGCCAGGTTCCAGGAACGTTTCGGCTTCACCCTGCTCGACGGCTACGGCTCGACGGAGACCAACTTCGTCATCGGCGCCATGGCCGGCGAGCAACGACCCGGCACCATGGGGCGTGTACGCCCGGGCTTCGACGCCCGCGTGGTGGACGATGCCGACAACCCCCTGCCCGACGGAACGCCCGGCGAACTGGTGCTGCGCGCGCAGGAGCCCTTCGCCTTCGCCAACGGCTACTTCGCCATGGACGACCGCACCGTCGAGTCCTGGCGCAATCTGTGGTTCCACACCGGCGACCGCGTGCTGCGCGATGCCGACGGTTACTTCCATTTCATCGACCGCCTGAAGGACGCGATCCGGCGTCGCGGCGAGAACGTGTCGTCCTACGAGGTCGAGCAGGTGCTGCTCAGCCACCCCGCGGTGGCCGTGGCCGCGGTGTTCCCCGTGCGCAGCGAACTGGCCGAGGACGAGGTCATGGCGGCCCTGGTCGCGCGCGACGGCGAGCGCATCGATCCTGTCGAACTGGTGGGCTTCTGCGCGCAGCGCATGGCCTATTTCGCGGTGCCCCGCTACATCGACGTGGTGGAGGCGCTGCCCGCCACCGAGAACGGCAAGATCCAGAAGTTCAAGCTGCGCGAACGCGGCGTGGGCGCGGCCACCTGGGACCGCGAGCGCGCCGGCGTGGTGCTGCGCCGTCCCGGCGCGGGAGCCGCTCGATGAAGCGTCGCCTGGGCTACGAGGACGTGGCGCTGGCGCTGCCGGTGACCGTGCCCTACGTGCGCTACAGCATCCACGGCGCCCACTGGTTCATCGGCCAGGCGCTGCGAGGCCTGCTGGATGGCTCGGGCCTGGGCAAGCAGGACCTCGACGGACTGGCGCTGAGCAGTTTCTCGCTCGCGCCCGACACGGCGGTGGGGGTCACGCAGCACCATGGCCTGTCGCCGCGCTGGCTGGATCACGTGCCCACGGGCGGCGCCAGCGGGGTGATGGCGGTGCGCAGGGCGGCGCGCGCCGTGCAGTGCGGCGACGCCGAGGTGGTCGCCTGCATCGCCGCCGACACCCACCACGTCGATTCCTTCCGGCGCATGCTGGGCTCCTTCAGCGACTTCGCGCGCGACGCCACCTATCCCTACGGCGCCGGCGGGCCGAACGCGATGTTCGCCTTCATCACCGACCACTACATGCGCGGCTTCGGCGCCACGCGCGAGGACTTCGGGCGCATCGCGGTGGCGCAGCGCGCCAACGCCTCGCGCAACCCCCACGCGCTGCTGCGCAAGCCGCTGAGCCTGGACGACTACCTGGGCGCGCGACCCATCGCCGAGCCGCTGCATCTGTTCGATTGCGTGATGCCCTGCGCCGGCGCCGAGGCCTTCCTGGTGCTGTCCACGCAGCGCGCGCGCGAACTCGGGCTGCCCCATGTGCGCCTGCTGGGCAGCATCGAGCGCCACAACGCCTATGCCGACGATCCGGTGATGATCCGCGGCGGCTGGGCCATGGACCGCGACGATCTGTACGCGCAGGCCGGCCTCGGCCCCGACGACGTGGACCTGGTGCAGACCTACGACGACTATCCGGTGATCGCGATGATGCAACTGGAGGACCTGGGCTTTTGCGCCAAGGGCGAGGGGCCGGCCTTCGTGCGCGCGCACGACCTGCGCGTCGACGGCGACTTTCCCTGCAACACCGGCGGCGGTCAGTTGTCCTGCGGGCAGGCGGGCGCCGCCGGCGGCTTCCTGGGCATCACCGAGACCCTGCGCCAGCTCAGCGGGGGGGCCGAGGGGCGCGCGGTGCCCGACGCCCGCGTCGGCCTGGTCTCCGGCTTCGGCATGGTCACCTACGACCGCTGCCTGTGCACCGGTGCGTTGTTGCTGGGAGCCGCCCGATGACCCGCCCCCTGCAAGCCCCCGTGCGGCGCGATCCGCTGCGGCGCACGCCGCGCATGACTCTGCCGCCGGCCCAGCGCGGGCGCGTCGCGCTGGGCCTGGCCGCGGCCGCCGCCGAGGGGCGCTTCGCGCTGCAGGTGTGCGCCGACTGCGCGCGGCTGCAGTACCCGCCGCGCGAGGCCTGCGTGGCCTGCTCCTCGCCGCGCCTGGCGTGGCGCAGCCAGGGCGGCGAGGGCGTGCTGCTGGCGCATACCCGCCTGGAGCACAGCAACGACCCCTATTTCCGCGAGCGCCTGCCCTGGCGCGTGGGCATGGTGCGCCTGGACGCCGGCCCCTGCGTGATGGCGCATGTGCACGGCGACGTCGCCGAGCCCGGCCCGCCGGGCCCGCCCAGCCGCGTGCGGGTGACCGCGCGCCTGGACCGCGCGGGCGCGCCGGTGCTGCTCGCCCTGCCCCTGGAGGAGACCCCGCATATGCACGACGACCCGATGTTGCGCGAAATGGGCGCCGATCCCCGGTTTCGCAAGGTGCTGGTCACCGACGGCAAGTCGGCCACCGGGCAGGCGCTGGCGCGCGCCCTGGTCGATGCCGGCGCCGAGCGCGTGTGGCTGGGCTGCGCCGAGCCCTGGAAGAGCGCACCCGGCCTGGAGGCGCTGAGCGCGCTGCCCCAGGTCACGCCGGTGGACCTGGACCTGGGCGACGAGGGCTCGGTGCGCGAGCTGGGCGCGCGCATCGGCGGCAAGGTGGACATCCTGGTCAGCAACGCCGAATACCTGCGCGGAGGCGGCATCGAGTCGCCGCGCGGCACCCTCAACGCGCGCTCGGAGATGGACCTGCACTACTTCGGCCTGCTGCGCCTGGCGCAGGCCTTCGCACCCGCGCTTCGCGCGCGCGCCGCCGACGGCGTGGCGCATGCCTGCGCCTGGGTCAACGTGCTGTCGGTGTACGCGCTGGCCAACTACCCGCCGCAGGGAACCTATTCGGCTTCGATGGCCGCGGCGCTGTCGCTGGCCCAGGGGCTGCGCGCGCAGCTGCGTGCCGGCGGCATCCGCGTGCTCAACGTGTTCCCGGGTCCGATCGACCACGAATGGAACCAGGAACTGCCGCCGCCCAAGCTGGCGCCGCGCGCGCTGGCCGCCGCCGTCGTCGCCGGCCTGCGCGACGGCGTGGAGGACCTGTACCCGGGCGACGTCGCGCAGGAATGGCGCGAGCGCTGGCGCGCCGACCCGAAAGGGATGGAACACGAACTCGCGATGCAGGGAGCCATGCCGTGAACCCGACGAACCAGGCGGCGGGCGGCGCCGCCTCCATCCTCGGCGCCCTGGTGGGCGCGCTGGCGCGGGGCAGCATCCGCGTGATCGACCTGACCCAGACCCTGAGTCCCTCGTTCCCGCAGATCGCGCTGCCGCCCGAGTTCGGGCAGTGCCAGCCCTTTCGCCTCGAGGAGATCTCGCGCTACGACGAACGCGGCCCGGCGTGGTACTGGAACAACTTCTCCTGCGGCGAACACACCGGAACCCATTTCGACGCGCCGATCCACTGGGTCACCGGCCGCGACCTGCCCAACAACTCGGTGGACACCATCGACGTGCGCCACTTCGTCGCGCCGGCCTGTGTGATCGACTGCAGCGCGCAGGCCCGCGACAACCCCGACTACCTGCTGACGGTGGCCGACATCGAGGCCTTCGAGGCCGCGCACGGGCGCATCCCCGCCGGGGCCTGGGTGCTGATGCGCACCGACTGGTCCAAGCGCAGCGACGCCCGCGAGTTCCAGAACTTCGACGCCACCGGCCAGCACACGCCCGGACCCGGGGTGGAGGCGGTGCGCTTCCTGGTGGAGCAGCGCGACGTGCTCGGCTTCGGCTCCGAGGCCATCGGCACCGACGCCGGACAGGGCTACCACCTGCTGCCCCCGTACCCCTGCCACTCGATGATGCACGGCAGCGGGCGCTACGGCCTGCAATGCCTGACCCGGCTCGACGAACTTCCCCCCACTGGCGCGGTGATCCTGGGCGCGCCGCTGAAAATCGAGCGCGGCAGCGGAAGCCCGCTGCGCGTGCTGGCCCTGGTGGACGGCGCGGCCGCGGCAGGGGGGCGGCGATGAACCCGCCCAGCGCATCGGCCGGCGTCGCGGTGGTCACCGGCGGCAGCGTCGGCATCGGCCGCGCCATCGTCGAGCAACTGCTGGCGCAGGGGCACGAGGTCGTCTCGCTGGCCGACCGCGGCCCGGGCATGGACCATCCGCGCGTGCGCAACATCCAGGTCGACCTGTGCGACCGCGCGGCCACCGCGCGCGTGGCGGACGAGCTGGCCGCGCGCCACGAGGTGAGCACGCTGGTGCACAACGCCGGGGTGATCCGCGCGGCCCTGCTGCCGGAGGTGCGCCTGGAGGACCTCGACGCCCTGGTCAACCTGCACCTGGGCGCGGCGCTGCAACTGGTGCAGGCTTTCCTGCCCTCGATGCGCGCACGGCACTTCGGGCGCATCGTGCTGATTTCCTCGCGCGCCGCGCTGGGCCTGGCCAGCCGCACCAGCTACTCGGCCACCAAATCGGGCATGCTGGGCATGGCGCGCACCTGGGCGCTGGAACTGGCCCCCGACGGCATCACCGTGAACGCCGTGGCGCCCGGGCCGATTCGCACCGACATGTTCCACGACGTCGTGCCCGCGGGCAGCGAGCAGGAGCAGCGCCTGGCCGCCTCGCTGCCGGTGCGCAGGCTGGGCGAGCCCGACGACGTGGCTCGCGCGGTGGGCTTTTTCGCCGATGCGCGCAACGGCTTCGTCACCGGCCAGGTGCTGTACGTGTGCGGCGGCGCCAGCGTCGGCACGCTGGCGCTTTGAGACCGAGACCGGCCATGGACCCCGTGCCCTTGTCGATGCCCTCGCGCTGGAGCCGCGACGCGCTGCGCGCGCTGGTCGAGCCCGACCGCGTGCACCGCGACCTGTACCTCGATCCGGGCCTGTTCGAGCTGGAGCGCGAGCGCCTGTTCGCCGGCAGCTGGCAATTCGCCGCCCACGCCAGCCAACTGCCGCGACCCGGCGACTACGTCACGCTGGAACTGGCCGGACGCTCCCTGCTGCTGCTGCGTCAGGCGGACGGCTCGATCCGCGGATTCCACAACCGCTGCGCCCACAAGGGCGCGCGCCTGCTGGGGCAGCCCAGCGGCTCCACCGGGCGCTTCCTGCGCTGCCCCTACCACGCCTGGTCCTACAAGCTCGACGGCTCGCCGCTGGCGCGTCCGCTGCAGGCCGGCTACGAGGGCACGCGCCTGGACGCATGCGAATCCGGCCGGGGGTTGCAGGAGCTGGAGGGCCTGCGGGTGTACCGCGACTTCGTGTTCGTGCGCCTGCTCGCAGGCGGCCCGGACTTCGAGGCCTGGTTCGGCGACGCGCTGGGCGCCATCGACGACATGGTGGACCGCTCCCCGGTCGGCAGGCTGCGGGTCGAGGGCGGCATCCTGCGCAGCGAGATCCGCTGCAACTGGAAGGTCTACCTGGAGAACGTCAACGACACCGTGCATCCGGTGTCCACCCACGAATCGGCGGTGCGTGCCGCGCGCACGGTGTGGCAGGGGCACGGTGAGCAGGACCCGCAGCCGATGGCGGTGGAGCAGATCCTGCCCTTCGGTGCCGGCTATGACTTCTACGATGCCATGGGCGCGCGGGTGCACGCGCACGGCCACAGCGTGCTGGGCATCCATTTCAGCATCCACTCCGGCTACGGCATGTCCGAGGACTACCGGGCCGCGCTGGAGGCCGCGCACGGGCCCGAGCGTGCGCGCCAGGTGCTGGAGCACGCGCCGCAGAACGCGGTGCTCTACCCCGGCCTGGCGCTCAAGAGTTCGCCCCAGGTGATGCGGGTGATTCGTCCGCTGGCAGTGGACCGCACGCTGGTGGAGGCCTGGGTGCTGCGCGCGGAGGGCGCGCCGGACCTTTTGTTCGAGCGCGGGCTGAGCTACACGCGCCTGGTGTTCTCGCCCATGTCGGTGGTGGCGCACGACGACATCGAACTGTTCGAGGGCATCCAGCGCGCGCTGCGCGCCGACGGCAACCCATGGATCAGCCTGCACCGGGATTCCCGCGGCGACGACGCCGGCCTGTACGGCCAGGCGATCAACGCCACCAACGAGGTGCTGATGCGCAACCAGCACCGCGCCTGGCTCGAGGCCATGCTGGGAGGCGCGCCGTGAGCCTGCCCGACGACGCCGCGCTGGCGGACTTCGTGCTGCACGAGGCGCGCCTGCTGGACGCGGGCCGCTACCAGGAATGGCTGGATCTGTTCGCCGCCGACGGCCGCTACTGGGTGCCGCTGCAGGGCGCGGCGCAGGACCCCGCGCAGCCCCACAACGCCTACGCCGACGAGGACCGGCTGCTGCTGCGCCTGCGCATCGAGCGCCTGCAGGACGCGCGCGCCTGGTCGCAGCAGCCGCGCAGCCGCGGCCAGCACCTGCTGCAGACGCCGCGGGTGGAACTGCGCGAGGCAGCGCGGGCCCTCGTGTACACGCCCTTCCTGTACGTGGAGGCGCGCGGCGAGGAACAGCTGATGCTGGCCGGGCACTGGCAGCACAGCCTGTGCCTGGAGCAGGGCGCATTGCGCATCGCGCTCAAGCGCGTGAACCTGGTCAACGCAGGCGCCAGCCTGCCGATGATCCAGCTGTTTCCCTGAGGCCCCATGGCAAGCCACGCCCCCAGCCTCGCCGAACGCCTGCGCCACGACCTGGAGCAGGGGCAGATCCTCGACCAGGACCGGCGCTACCTGATGCTGCGCGCCGATGTGCTGATGGGGTTGTTCGCCGAACTGGAGCCGGCACCGCGGGCGCAGGCCCTGCGCGCGCTGGGCCGTTCCGTACAACGCCACGGCGCCGGCAGCGTGCAGGCCTACGCGCGCCTGCTGGCCGGTGGAACTGAGGGGGCCGCACCGTCCGCACCGTCCGCATCATCCCTATCGCGCGCCTCGGTCGAGTCAGCCGCGGCGCGGGCGCTGCTGGGCGACATGGCCGCCGCTGCCGCCACGCTGGGCTGGGGCGTGTGGGAGTTCGAGCCCGACGGCACCGGCCTGCGCCTGACGGTGCGCAATTCACCCTTCGCCGCCGCCGCGCGTGGGCTCGGCCTGCAGGGCGAGCCGGTATGCCACGCCATCGCCGGCATGGCCGAGGCGCTCGCGCAGGCGCTGTGGTCTGCGCCGGCCGAGGTGAGCGAGTGTTGCGCGGCGCAGGGTCCCCCGGGGGCGCCTCTGCGATGCGTGTTCCAGCTGCGTCCGCCCGGACGCGATCGAGACTGCGGTACCCACCACCTGGAGGAGACAGAGCCATGAGAACACTGGGCATATCCCGAGCGGCCGCGACGGTCGCGGCCACCGCGCTGATGCTTGGCTCCGCGGCCGGCACCTCGGCGCAGGCGGCGCAGCTCAGGGTGGGTTTCATCACCTCCCTGTCCGGCCCGGTCTCGTCGATCGGCATCCCGTATTCCAAGGGCATGAAGGCCGCCGAGAGCTACGTCGACAAGGTCCGCGGCATGGACATCAAGGTCTACCAGCTCGACGACGCCTCGGATCCGACCACCGCGGCGCGCGACGCGCGCAAGCTGGTGGACGACGACAAGGTCGACGTGCTGATCGGCAGCTCCGGCGTGCCCTCGGCGATGGCGGTGGCGGCCGTGGCGAGCCAGACCGGTACCCCGATGATCGGCGTCACGCCCATCGCCGGCAAGGACAACCCCTGGGTGGTGACCACGGTGCAGCCGGTGTCGCTGATGGTCGGCCAGGTGGTCGCGCACATGAAAAAGGACGGCGTGAAGACGGTGGCCTACATCGGTTTCTCCGACTCCTGGGGCGACCTGGTCTACGCCAACCTGAAGAAATACGCGGCCGAGGACGGCATCAAGGTGCTGACCGACGAGCGATACGCGCGCAGCGACAACTCGGTCACCGGGCAGGCGCTGCGCATGATGGCCACGCATCCGGACGCCGTGCTCACCGGCGGCTCCGGCACGCCGGGCGCGCTGCCCTACCTGGCGCTGTCCCAGCTCGGCTACACGGGCAAGATCTACGGCACCTACGCCCTGATCTCGCCGGACTTCGTGCGGGTCGCCGGGTCCTCGGCCGAAGGCATGCTGTCGTCCACCGGGCCGGTGATCGTGGCCAGCCAGTTGCCGGCCGACTACCCGACGCGGGCGATCTCCATGGTCTACCGCGACGCCTACAAGAAGGTCAACGGCAGCTACCCCGACGACGCCTTTTCCGCCTACGCCTTCGACGCCTGGCTGGTGCTGGTGCATGCGGCCGACAAGGTCGACCCCAAGCTGCAGCCCGGCACGCCGGCCTACCGCAAGGCCCTGCGCGACGCGATCTTCGCCACGCATGAACTCGACGGCACCATGGGGGTGTTCAACTTCCACCACGGCTCGCCTTACGGGGTCGACAAGCGCGCCTGCGTGATCGTGCGCCTCGAGCACGGCCAGTGGAAGTACGCGCCCTGAGCGGGCGGCGGCGGGAACGAGGACACCGACATGAGCTGGGACATCGCCTGGATCCTGCTGGCCAACGGCCTGGCCAGCGGGGCCGTGTACCTGCTGGCCGGACTCGGGCTGGTGCTGGTGTTCTCGGTCACCCGCGTGGTGTTCGTGCCCTTCGGCGACATCGCGGCCTTCGCGGCGCTGAGCCTGGCGGCGCTGGAGACCGGGCACCTGCCGGCGACGGTGCCGATGGTGGCGCTGCTGGCGCTGGCGGTCACCCTGGTGGAACTCGGCGCGGCCTGGCGCCGCGGCGGGCTCGCCGCCTGGCCGCGCATCGTGCTGGGCTGGGGCGTGGCGCCGCTGCTGCCCTGCGCCCTGGCCTGGGCGCTGGCCGGGCACCAGGCCCCCCCGATGCTGCAGGTGGCGGCCGCCGTGCTGCTGGTGGTGCCGCTGGCGCCGCTGCTGGCGCGCCTGGCGCTGCAGCCCATCGCCGACGCCTCCACCCTGGTGCTGCTCATCGTCTCGCTGGCCCTGCATTTCCTGCTGGCCGGTCTGGGCCTGCTGTTCTTCGGTCCCGAGGGGGTTCGCACCCATGCGCTGGTGCAGGGAGCTGTGCGCCTGACCTCCAGTTTCAGCATCAGTGCGCAGACGGTGCTGATGATCGCCTGCGCCGTCGTGCTGTCGGGCCTGCTGTACCTGCTGTTCGAGCACACCGCCACCGGCAAGGTGTTGCGCGCCACCGCGGTCAACCGTGTGGGCGCGCGCCTGGTGGGCATCCGGCCCGCGCGCACGGCCTTGCAGGCCTACGCGCTGGCCTCGGTGCTGGCCGGCCTGATCGGGGTGCTCATCGCGCCGGTGGCCACCGTCTACTATGACTCCGGCTTCCTGATCGGCCTGAAGGCCTTCGTCGCCGCCATCTTCGGCGGCCTGACCAGTTTCCCGCTGACCGCGCTGGGCGCGGTCGCGGTGGGCGTCGCCGAGAGCTTCGCCTCCTTCTGGAACGGGGCGCTGAAGGACGTGCTCGTGTTCAGTCTGCTGATCCCGGTGCTGCTCGCCCGCTCCTGGCTGGGCCGACATGCGCCGGAGGAGACCGAGGAGATCGAAGCATGAGCGCCCCGCACGGCCGCCCCGAAGGGGCGCTCCACTCCCTCGGGGAGTCGAGCGTAGCGAGGAGGGTCGTTCGATGAACTCCCCGCTGCCCGAACCGAGCCGTGGCATCGCCGCCGCGGCGCCCGCGCCGAGACGCCTCGGCCCACCCGTCGTCGCTCTGCTGCTGTTGGCGCTTGTGCTGGCGGCGCCGCTCGCGCTCGGGGGATTCGGCGTTTCCCTCATGAACGACATGGGCATCAGCGCACTGGTCGCGCTCGGCCTGGTGCTGCTCACCGGGGTCGGTGGCGCCACCTCCTTCGGCCAGGCCGCCTTCGTCGGCATCGGCGCCTACGCCACCGCCTGGCTGAGCACGGCCGGCGGCTGCTCGCCCTGGCTGGGGCTGCCCTTCGCGCTGGCGCTGACCGGCGTCGCGGCCTGCGTGATCGGCCTGCTCACGCTGCGCCTGGGCGGGCACTTCCTGCCCCTGAGCACCATCGCCTGGGGGCTGTCCATCCCGCTGATCTTCGGCAACATGGACGCGCTCGGGCGCTACAGCGGCATGGCGAACCTGCCGGCACTGCATCTGGGAACGCTGAGCCTGGGCGACCCGCGGGCCATGTACTACCTGATCTGGGCCTGCGTGGCTTTCGCGCTGTGGTTCAGCCACAACCTGCTTCGCTCGCGGCCCGGGCGCGCCATCCGCGGCCTGCGTGGCGGATCCGTGCTGCTGGCCAGCGTGGGCGCCGACGCCTTCGCGGTGCGCCTGGGGCTGTTCG
>JAKBNS010000174.1 GCA_021830925.1 Pseudomonadota bacterium
CTTCTCACGGTCGTAGTCGGACGTGGCTTCCTCGATCTGCACGCGGATCTGCTTGACGCGCGCCTGGATGTCGTCGGCATTGCCGGCGCCGTCGATGACCGTGGTGTTCTCCTTGGCCACCTCGACACGCTTGGCCTGGCCCAGGTCGGCCAGGGTCACCTTCTCCAGGTTCATGCCGGTCTCTTCCGACACCACCTTGCCGCCGGTCAGGATCGCGATGTCCTCCAGCATGGCCTTGCGGCGGTCGCCGAAGCCCGGGGCCTTCACGGCCACGGTCTTGAGCACGCCGCGGATGCTGTTGACCACCAGCGTGGCCAGGGCTTCGCCGTCGACGTCCTCGGCGATGATCAGCAGCGGACGGCCCGACTTGGCCACCTGCTCGAGCACCGGCAGCAGATCGCGGATGTTGGAGATCTTCTTGTCGTTGAGCAGGATGTACGGATTGTCCAGCGTCGCGACTTGGCGGTCCTGGTTGTTGATGAAG
Source organism: Pseudomonadota bacterium (assembly GCA_021830925.1). Taxonomy (GTDB): domain Bacteria; phylum Pseudomonadota; class Gammaproteobacteria; order Burkholderiales; family Burkholderiaceae_C; genus Thiomonas_A. The sequence goes on from JAKBNS010000174.1 coordinate 485, forward strand.
TACGGCGACAGGTAGCCGCGGTCGAACTGCATGCCCTCGACGATGTCGAGTTCATTGTTCAGGCTCTTGCCGTCCTCGACGGTGATCACGCCTTCCTTGCCCACCTTGTCCATCGCCTCGGCGATGATCTTGCCCACGTCCTCGTCGGAGTTGGCCGAGATCGTGCCGACCTGGGCGATTTCCTTGCTGGTCGTGCAGGGCTTGGAGATCTTCTTCAGTTCCTCGACCAGCGCGGCCACGGCCTTGTCGATGCCGCGCTTGAGGTCCATCGGGTTCATGCCGGCGGCCACGTACTTCATGCCTTCGCGGGCGATGGCCTGGGCCAGCACGGTGGCGGTGGTGGTGCCGTCACCGGCGTTGTCGCTGGTCTTGGAAGCGACTTCCTTGACCATCTGCGCGCCCATGTTCTGCAGCTTGTCCTTGAGCTCGATCTCCTTGGCCACGGACACGCCGTCCTTGGTCACGGTGGGGGCGCCGAAGGAGCGCTCGAGCACCACGTTGCGGCCCTTCGGGCCCAGCGTGGCCTTGACGGCGTTGGCCAGGATGGTCACGCCTTCCATCATGCGGGCGCGCGCGTCGGCGCCGAATACGACTTCTTTTGCAGCCATGTGTGTTTCTCCGGAATCTGGGGGTTGCGGTTCGGGCGGGCCGGATTACTTCTCGATCACGGCCATCAGGTCGTCTTCGCGCATGACCATCAGCTCGTCGCCGTCGAGCTTGACGGTCTGCCCGGCGTACTTGCCGAACAGCACGCGATCGCCGACCTTGACCGCCATCGGCAGCAGCTCGCCCTTGTCGTCGCGCTTGCCGGGACCGACGGCCAGCACCTCGCCCTGGTCGGGCTTCTCGGCAGCGGCGTCGGGGATGTAGATGCCGGAAGCCGTCTTGGTTTCCTGTTCCACACGCTTGACGATGACGCGATCGTGCAGGGGACGCAATTTCATGAAAGTGGCTCCTGTGGAGGTATTCGGGGTTGAAACCGGTTTGTCAAACGCAGGCCGCGCCCCGGACAGGGCGCGGCTGTCGAGGCCCGGCGGTACGCGAAGGGTACCAGACCGTTAGCACTCAGCGGTTGCGAGTGCTAATTGTAGGGGCGAGTGCGTGGATTTCAAGACCTTGGAACGAGACGGGACCAGCTGTCGTGGCTGCGCACGGCAACGCCCCGGTCGAATCCGGGCGGCCCGCGAGCCGCGAGGTGCGAGGGGCAAGGTGCAATGGATGGGCCGGGCGAGGCCCGGCCCCGGGGGGACCGTCAAACCAGCCCGAGGTCGCGCGGCCGGCTTCCCGGAAACACCGCCTGCAGCTGCGACGGGCGCAGGCCCCACAGGCGGCCGAACAAGCCGCCCAGCAGGTCGCGATCGTTGGTCAGCACCGGGTAGTCGCGGTTCTGGTTCAGCGTGGCCGGCGACAGCGCGACCTGTTCGCCCACCACGCGAGCGCCGCGCACGCCCCCGCCCAGCACCCAGTACACGCTGCCGTGCCCGTGGTCGGTGCCGCGGTTGCCGTTTTCGCGGAAGGTGCGCCCGAACTCGCTCAGCACCACCACCGTGGTGTCGCGCCAGCTCGGTCCGAGGGCCGCCCGCAGCGCAGCCAGACCCTCGCCGAGGGACTGCAGCCGGGTCGCGAGCTGGCCCTGGGAGCCGTTCGCGCCGGCCTCGTAGACATGGGTATCCCAACCTCCCACGTCGATGAAGCCGATGTCGAAACTGTCCCTCATCAACGCGCCGATGCGCGCCGCCTCGGCGACGAAACCCCTGGGCGCCACGGCGCCGCGGCTGGCCGCGCGCATCTCCTGCGTCCAGCTCGCCTGCCGCATGTCGCGGGTCACGGCTGCCTGGGTCGCGAAGCCCTCGCGTACCGAGCCCTCCTGCGCGGTATCGCTCCACATGCGCTCCAGCAAGGCCTGGTCGCCGGGCGCGATGCCGCCGCGCCCGGCCTGTGCCACGGCCATGTTGGGCACGCGCCAGGGTCCGCGCATGCTCAGCGGCAGCTGCGCGCTGAAGGCGATGGGCCGCACACCGCCCGGCGACGCGCCCAGCTGGGTCAGCAGGCGATTGAGAAAGCCGTCGCGGAAGTCGTGCGGATCGGGGCCCTGCCCGAGCTCGATATGGTCCTGGGTCTCGAAGTGGCTGCGACTCAGGTCCTCGGTGCCGGCGAAGGGCACGAAGGCGAGCTGGCCCTGGCGCCACAGCGGCAGCAGGCTGGCGCGCAACGCCGGATGCAGCGCCCAGTCGGCGTCGAGCTCGATCGCCGCGTCGGCGCCGCTTCCCGGGCGCGGCACCGCGATGTTCGGGCGCGCCTCGTAGTAGAAGTCGCAGGCATGCGGGACCAGCAGGTTGGTCGCGTCGTAGGCCCCGCGCAGGAACACCAGGATGAACTTGGGGCGCCCCGCCACCGGCGCTGCCCACAGCCGGGCCATCGGCAGCGCCAGGCACGCGGCCGTGGCCTGAAGCATTCGTCGACGTTGCATATCCCCTCCCTCGGCGCGCATCGAGCGCATCAGTCGTTCATGAAATCGGGCGAAGCCAGCCACAGCGAGTTCCAGCGCACGCGGTCGCTGACCTGCGCCAGCGCGGCCGAAGTGGCCGGCCTCAGCGACGGCTCGGCGGCGCGGAACACCGCGCCGGCGGCCAGGTCGGGGACGCCGCCGGCTCGCGCCGGGAGCGGGCTGGCGGCCATGTCGGCGCCGCCCAGCTCGGGCGGCGGCGTGCCGAACAGCGCGGGGGCTCCGGCGCCGAGCTGCCGCGCGATCTGGAATCGCGTGGTCAGCTGCCCCGGGCTGTCCCACGAGCCGCCGTCGACCGGGTATCCGTCGGGGGT
>JAKBNS010000082.1 GCA_021830925.1 Pseudomonadota bacterium
CGAGAGGACCGGAGTGGACGCACCCCTGGTGTACCGGTTGTCACGCCAGTGGCATCGCCGGGTAGCTATGTGCGGAAGAGATAACCGCTGAAAGCATCTAAGCGGGAAACTCGCCTCAAGATAAGGCCTCCCTGGGGACTCGATCCCCCTGAAGGGTCGTTGAAGACTACAACGTTGATAGGCTGGGTGTGGAAGCGCAGTAATGCGTTGAGCTAACCAGTACTAATTGCCCGTGCGGCTTGATCCTATAACCTTGATCTGGCTCGATCCAATCGCAACACAGCGTCAGCTCCCGAATCCCGGTTGCAGGGATTCCCACGTGGCACAGACCACGGACCCCGCAACCCACCAGTTACGCCTGATGACCATAGCGAGGTGGAACCACTCCTTCCCATCCCGAACAGGACCGTGAAACGCCTCAGCGCCGATGATAGTGCGCATTCGCGTGTGAAAGTAGGACATCGTCAGGCTCCCCTATCTCCCCGTGTGGGGGAATTCAAGCCCGGTTGTGAAAACAACCGGGCTTTTGTTTTTGTTTTTGCGCGCGCATTGCGCGAAAATATCGTCGTGGATACCGCACCCGCATCCTCTTTCCCGGGCAGCGACTGGCGCCTGTGCGTGGCGCCGATGCTCGACTGGACAGACCGGCATTGCCGCTACTTTCACCGGCAATTGAGCCGGGGCGCGCGCCTGTATACCGAAATGGTGACCACCGGCGCGCTGTTGTTCGGCGACCAGGCGCGGCATCTGGACTTCGACCCGGCCGAGCAACCGCTGGCCCTGCAACTCGGGGGCAGCGAACCCGCGGATCTGGCGGCTTGCGCGCGCCTGGCGCTGCGCTGGGGCTACGCCGAGGTGAACCTGAATTGCGGCTGTCCGAGTCCGCGCGTGCAGCGGGGCGCATTCGGTGCCTGCCTGATGGGCGAGGCCGCGCTGGTGCGCGACTGCGTGGCCGGCATGCGTGACGCGGTCGGCGACGCGCTGCCGGTGACCGTCAAGCACCGGATCGGGATCGACCGCATCGAGGACTACGGCTTCATGCGCGACTTCGTCGGCACGGTGGCCGATGGCGGTTGCCGGTTGTTCATCGTGCATGCGCGCAACGCGTGGCTCGACGGCCTGAGCCCGAAGGACAATCGCGAGGTGCCGCCGCTGCGCCCGGAGCTGGTCTACCGTCTCAAGCGCGAGTTCCCGCATCTGGGCATCGTGCTCAACGGCGGGGTGCGTGACGATGCCGCGGTGCGCGATCACCTGGCGCACGTGGACGGGGTGATGATCGGCCGGGAGGCCTATCAGCGCCCGTGGTGGCTGGCCAGCTGGGACCGGCTGCACCTGGGACTGGAGCCGGCGCAGGAGGCGACGCCCGAGAGCATCGAGGCCGCGATGCGCGGCTACTGCGATCGCGTGGCCGAGCAAGGGGTCGCACCGTTCGCGGTGGTGCGCCATATGCTGGGCCTGTGGAAGGGCGAGCCGGGCGCGCGCATGTGGCGCCAGGCCATGAGCGAGCCGAGGCATCGCCGCCTGCCCGCGGCCGAATTGTTCCAGGTGGCCGCGCAGGCGCGCCTGGCGGCCTGAAGCGCCGCGGCGGGGCGCGGCTTCTCAGCGGCTCTCGTCCGCGGGGTCCGTCTGCGCCGGCGGGGCCGGCCATTGCCCGCGCAATTCCTCCAGGGACTCCCCAGGTTGCCACGGGCGGCCGAGGCGCTGCTCGATGTAGTCGCGGATCAGGCGGCGCACCACCTGCGACGGGGTCTGGTCCTCGCGCGCGCAAACGTGCTCGAACACCTCCTTCTTGCGAGGGTCGATGAGCACGGTCAGGCGAGTGGTTCGTTGTTCCATCAGCGTCGTCGTTCGCGTCGTCGTTCCAGGATGGAGGCGATTGTATTACCATGCCATGCACATTGCATGTGCATTGTGTATGCAGGCGATTCCACCATGGGCTCCTTGAACACCCTGCCGCTGCTCGGACTCGCGCTGGGCGTGGCCGGCGGCTGGGTGCTGGTCGGGCTGGCCGCGCTGTGGCGCCCGCATGACACGCATTGGGTGGCGTCGCGGGTGTTCCCGCTGGGCGCGGTGCTGTGCGCCGCGATGGCCCTGCTGGGGTTGCTGGCGCTGTTCGCGCCGCCGCGCGACATGGCCCTGGCGCTGGGGGCCAGCGGCCTGGTGCTGCACTGGCATCTGGACGCGCTGTCGGGCTTTTTCCTGTTCCTGCTGGGCACATCGTCGTTCGGCAGCACGGTGTTCGCCAGCGGCTACTTTCGCAACGGAGAAGGCGCGCCGCCCGGGCAGATCGGGCTGCTCTACCACCTGTTCCTGGCCAGCATGAGCCTGGTGCTGCTGGCCGCCGACGCCTTCGGTTTCCTGCTGGCCTGGGAGGCCATGGCGCTGGCCTCCTACCTGCTGGTGCTCACCCGGGACGACCTGCAGGAAGTGCGGGGCGCGGGCTTCCTGTATCTGTTGATGGCCCACCTGGGAGCGTTGTGCCTGGTGGCCATGTTCGTGCTGCTGGCGCAGGCGCCGGCCGCGGGCCCCGCGGTGGGCGCGGCGGCGCAGTCCCACACCTGGCTGCAGGGCCTGTCCTTCGCGGCCATGCGCCAGGCCGTGCCGACGCCGGCGGCGCTTGCGCTTGCGATGTTGCTGGCGGTCGTGGGCTTCGGTGCGAAGGCCGGCCTGTTGCCGCTGCACGCCTGGCTGCCGGAGGCGCACCCGGCCGCGCCGTCGCCGGTGTCGGCGCTGATGAGCGCGGTGATGCTCAAGACCGCGCTCTACGCGCTGCTGCGGGTGACGCTGGACCTGCTGCATCTGGACAGCATGGGCTGGGGCCTGGCCCTGCTGCTGCTGGGCCTGGCCGGTGCGCTGATGGGCGTGTTGCAGGCTGCCGTGCAGGAGGACATGAAGCGCCTGCTGGCATGGTCCTCGGTGGAGAACATGGGGCTGGCCTTTGCCGCGCTGGGCCTGGCCCTGGTGTTCCGCGCCGCGCACATGCCGGCGCTGGCCGCGCTGGCGCTGGCAGCCATGCTGTTCCAGTTGTTGCACCACGCGATGGCCAAGAACCTGTTGTTCCTGGCCACCGGCTCGGTCATGCACGCCACCAGCCAGCGCAGCCTGGGCATGCTCGGCGGGCTGTTGCACACCATGCCCTGGGTCGGCTGGAGCGCGCTGGTGGGGACCCTGGCGATGGCCGGGTTGCCGCTGCTGGGAGGTTTCGTGGCGGAGTGGCTGCTGCTGCAGGCCTTCGTGTTGTCGCCGCAGCTGCCGCAACCCCTGCTGGGCATGTTCGTCGTGCTCGGAGCGGCGCTGCTGGTGCTGGTGGCGGCGCTGGCCGCCTTCGTCATGGTGAAGTTCTACGGCGTGGTGTTCCTGGGCCGGCCGCGCGAGCCGGCGTTGACACAGGCCGGCACCCACGACGCAGGCCCGGCGCAGCGCGCGGGCCTGGTGTTCCTGGCCGTGCTTTGCGTGCTGCCGGGCTTGTTCCCGGGGGTGGTGCTGCGGCTGGTGGCGCGCGCCGAGCAGCCCCTGCTGGGGCAGGTGGTGGCCTGGGGCGGCGGGTGGTCGCGCCTTGCGCCGCTGTCGGCCCAGCGCGCGAGCTTCGATCCGCTGGCCCTGGTGCTGCTGGGTCTCGCCCTCACCGCCTGCGGGGTATTGGCCGCGCATGCCTGGCGGGCCGCGCCGGCGCGCCGCGCACCGGCGTGGGCCTGCGGCGAAGCGGGGGGAAGCGCGCGCATGCAGGACAGCGCCGAGGGTTTCGGCCAGCCGGTACGGCGTCTGTTCGCGCCGCTGTTCGACGTGCACAGCCAGGCCAGCGGCCCGGGCGATGCCGAACCGCGCTATGGCGAGCAGGTGCGCGATCCGTTGCGCACGCGCCTGTACCAGCCGCTGGCCGCGGCCGTGCTCGCCCTGGCGCGTCGCGCGGGGCGCCTGCAGCAGGTGGGGATGGCGGGCTACCTGCTCTATACCTTCGGCACGCTGTTGGTGCTGCTGGTGCTCGTGTTGCGCTGACCGGGAGCCCGTTTCCATGCGCCTGATGGACCTTGTAGCCCAAGCCGCCACGCAGGTGCTGAGCGTGGCCCTGGCGATCGCGCTGGCCCCGCTGCTGAGCGGCTGGGTGGCGCAGTGCAGGGCCTGGCTGGCCAATCGTCATGCGCCCCCGCTGGCGCAGCCGTACTGGCGCCTGCGCAAGTTGTTGCGGCGCCAGCCGACCCTGCCCGAGGGATCGAGTCCCTTGTTCCGCGCCGCGCCCTACGTGGTGCTGGGCTGCATGAGCGCGGCTGCCGCGATCATCCCGTCGATCGGCGCCGGGCTGCCGCTGGCCTCGGTGGCCGACGCCATCGCGCTGGTCGGTCTGTTCGCGCTGGCGCGCGTGTTCCAGGCGCTGGCCGCGATGGACACCGGCACGGCCTTCGCGAGCCTGGGGGCGCGACGCGAAATGATGCTGGGATTTCTCGCCGAGCCGGCCCTGCTGATGGTGTTGTTCACCGCGGCGCAGTTCGCCGGCAGCACCCAGCTGCCGGCGCTGGCGCAGGCGCTGCACGAGCACGGCCCGAGCATTCACCCGGGCCTGGCCTTCGGCGCCGTGGCCTTCGTCATGGTGCTGCTGGCCGAGAACGCCCGCCTGCCGGTGGACAACCCCAGCACCCACCTGGAACTGACCATGATCCACGAGGCGATGGTGCTCGAGGTCTCGGGGCGCCATCTGGCGCTGATCGAGTGGGCCCAGGCGCTGAAGATGTACAACTACATGTGCATGGGTTTTGCCATGTTCGCGCCCTGGGGCATGGCCATGCCGGGGGAGGGCGCCGCCTGGCTGCTGCCCGCGCTGCCGGCGCTGCTGCTCAAGCTGGGACTGGCAGGCGCGGGCATCGCGCTGGTCGAGACCAGCAGCGCCAAGCTGCGCGTGTTCCGCGCGCCCGAGTTCCTGGCCACGGCCTTTCTGCTCGCGGTGCTGGGGCTGTGGGTCGGTCTGGTGCTGGAGCCCTGAGCCGTGAACCTCCTCGCGACCGCTTCCGCCGGAGCCGTTCTGCCCGCGGCCCTGCAGGGCATTCACCTGTTCGCCGCGCTGCTGTTGCTGCTGTCCTTCGCGATGCTGTCGCAACGCCGTGTGATGGGGCTGATCTGGCTGTTCGCCTGGCAGGGCGCGCTGCTCGCTGGCAGCTCGGTGCTTGTCGCCTGGAGCACCGGACAGCCCGAGTTGTACGGGTCGGCGCTGCTGGCGCTGCTGCTCAAGGTGCTGGTGCTGCCGTGGGTGCTGCTGCGCCTGACCCGACGCCTGCACGCGCAGTGGGACATCGAGCCCCTGCTGAACATTCCGGGCATGCAGCTCATCGGCATGGCGCTGGTGCTGTTCGCCTTCGCGCTGGCGCAGCCCCTGCAGTCGCTCGCGCATGGCGCCACGCGGGGCCTGCTGGGCATCGCCATGGCGGTGGTGTTCCTGGCCCTGCTGATGATGATCAGCAGGCGCAACGCGATCGCCCAGGTGCTGGGCTTCCTGTCCCTGGAAAACGGCCTGCTGTTCGCCGCCACCGCGGCCACGCGGGGCATGCCCATGGTGGTCGAGCTGGGCATCGGCCTGGACCTGCTGGTGGGCGTGTTCATCCTGGGGGTGTTCGTGCTGCGCATCCGTGAACAGTTCGACAGCCTGGAGCTGCCGCCGGAAGGGCCTTCGGGGCCGGCGACCCGCCTGCCCGAAGCCTGGCCCGGGGACGCGTCGGGTACCGCGCCGGGGGCAGCCCCCGAGCGGCGCGAGGAGGGCTGAGACCATGGGTACGGCGTCCTGGTTCGAGTTCGCGCCGACGGCGGTGCTGGCGCTTCCGCTGGCGGGCGCGGCCACGTTGGGCTGGCTGGGGCTGCGGCGGGGCGCCGAATACCTCAACCTGGCCTTCAGCGTGCTGGGCTTCGCGCTGGCCTGCCTGCTGGGCGTGGCGGTCGCGATGGGCGGGCCGGTGCTGGCGCTGGGCCAGCAGTTGTACGCGGATGCGCTGAACACCTACCTGGCTTTGCTGACCACCTTCGTGGCGGCCGGCACGGCGGCCTTCTCGGTGCCCTACATGCGCGTGGAACGCGACGCCGGGCGCCTGGGCGGGCAACGCCTGCGGCTGTATTTCGGCATGTATCAGCTGTTCGTGTTCACCATGCTGCTGGCCCTGTTGAGCAACAACCTGGGGCTGTTGTGGGTAGCGATGGAGGCGGCCACGCTGGCCACCGTGCTGCTGGTGTCCCTGTACCGCAGCCAGGCGGGACTGCAGGCGGCGTGGAAATACTTCATCCTTTGCGGCGTGGGCCTGGCCCTGGCCTTGTTCGGGACCGTGCTGGTGTACGCGGCGGCGGAGCGCGTGCTGGGCGGGCAGGGCGCGCAGGCGCTGCTGTGGACCCGGCTGGATGCGGCGCGCGCCTCGCTGGCGCCGGCGGCGATGAGCGTCGCCTTCGTGTTCGTGCTGGTGGGCTACGGCACCAAAGTGGGGCTGGTGCCGCTGCACAGCTGGCTGCCCGATGCCCATGCGGAAGGGCCGACGCCGGTGTCGGCGGTGCTTTCCGGGCTGCTGCTCAACGTAGCGCTGTACGCGGTGCTGCGCATGCGTGTGCTGGTCGAGGGCAGCGTGCACGCGGCGTGGCCGGGGCTGCTGCTGCAGGGCTTCGGGGTGCTGTCGGTGCTGACGGCGGCGCTGCTGCTGTGGCGCCAGAAGGATGCCAAGCGCCTGTTCGCCTGGTCGTCCATCGAGCACATGGGGCTGGCCAGCTTCGGTTTCGGGCTGGGTACGCCGCTGGCGACTTTCGCTGCCTTGCTGCACCTGAGCGTGCACGCGCTGACCAAGAGCGCGATCTTTTTCAGCGTCGGGCATGCGTCGCAAAAGGCCGGCTCGGCGAGCCTGGAGGAGATCCACGGCCTGCGCGCGCGTTCGCCGTCGCTGGGCTGGATCCTGCTGCTGGGGGCGCTGGCCATCGTCGGCCTGCCGCCCTTCGGCGTGTTCACCAGCGAGTTCCTGATCCTGGGCAGCGCGATGCAGTCGGCTCCCTGGAGCGTGGCGCCCTTGCTGCTGGGGCTGCTGGTGGCGCTGGCCGCGGTGCTGTGGCGCGCGCAGGCCATGGTGTTCGGGCGCGAGACCGAGCCGCGGCTGAGCAGGCTGGCGTGGCGCCCGTGGCTGGCACCGGCCTGGCTGCACCTCGGCCTGGTGCTGGTGCTGGGGCTGTGGATCCCGGGCTTCGTCGCGCAGGCCTGGCGTGCCGCCGCGCTCGTGCTGGGGGGTGGGGCATGAGCGCCGTGCACGGCCGCTCCGAAGCTGCGCTCCACTCCCTCGGGGAGTCGAGCGCAGCGAGGAGGGTCGTTCCATGACCTCGCGCGCGGTGGCGGCCGACGCCCTGGTCTGGGAACAGGCGGGGCTGCGTCTCGAGGCGACGGATGTCGATGCCCTGCAATGGGCCGAGACGGCGCGGCGCATGCACGAGCGGGGGGCGCGGCTGCTCAGCCTGTGGGGCGAGCAGGACGCGCCGGGCACGTGCTCCGCGCAGCCCGGCGGCGGCGAGGCCGGCGCGGAGGGTTTCGCGGTGCTGGCGTTGTGGCTGCACGACGAGGGCCTGCAGCTCGCGGGGCTGCGGCTTCCCGCGGGGCTGCTCTATCCGGGGCTGCAGGAATCCTTCCCCGTGGCGGCGCGCCTGCAGCGCGCGCTGCGAGACCTGCTCGGCCCCCGGGCGCAGGGCATGGACCCGCGCCCCTGGTTGCGCCACAATGCCTGGCCGGAGCACTGGCACCCGCTGCGCCGCGACGCGGGTGTGCGCCCGCCGGCGCCCCCGGCCGAGCCCTACGCCTACGTGAGCGTGCGGGGGCGCGGGGTGCACGAGATCGGTGTCGGGCCGGTGCACGCCGGCATCATCGAGCCGGGACAGTTCCGTTTCTCGGTGCTGGGCGAGCAGGTGCTGCGCCTGGAGCAGCGCCTGGGCTGGACCCACAAGGGCGTCGCGGCGTTGCTGCGCGGACGCGACGCCGCGGGCGTGGCGCGGCTGGGAGCGCGGCTCAGTGGCGACAGCACGGTGGCGGGCGCGTGGGCGGCTTGCATGGCGCTGGAGACCGCCGCGCGGGTGCGCATCCCTCGTCGCGCGCTGTGGCTGCGCGCGCTGCTGCTGGAGCGCGAGCGCGTCGCCAACCATCTGGCGGACATCGGTGCCATCGCGGGCGACACCGGCCTGGCCTTCGGGCTTTCGCAGTTCGCGCTGCTCAAGGAACAGGTGCTGCGCCTGAACCTGCGCGCCTTTGGCGCGCGCTGGCCGATGAACGCCCTGTGTCCCGGCGGGGTATGTGCAGAGCCCGACGAGCAGGCCTTGCGCGCGCTGGACGATCAGTGCCTGAGCCTGCGCGACGACGCGCGGGTGCTGCTGGCCGCGTTCGAGCAACACGCCGGGCTGCAGGACCGGCTACGCGGCACCGGGCGCGTCGAGCCCGGTCTCGCGCGTCGCCTGGGCATGCTCGGACTGGCCGCGCGCGCCAGCGGCCAGGCCTTGGATCTGCGGGTTGGCATGGCGCCTTACGACAAGCTGGAACTGCGCGTTCCCGTGCATGCGGGTGGCGACGTCGCCGCGCGCCTGGCGCAGCGTTTCGACGAGTTGTTCGAGTCCTTGCGGCTGTGCCGGGAACTGTTGCGCACCCTGCCCGGGGGCGATCTGCTCGCGCCGTGGCCGCGCGACCCCGGAGCCTGCGCACCCGGCTGGGCGCTGGGTCTGGTCGAGGGCTGGCGCGGCCCGGTCCTGGTGGCCCTGCGCATGGGGCGCGACGGACGCGTCGAGCAGGCGCACACGCACGATGCGTCGTGGCAGAACTGGCCGGCGCTGGAGTGGGCCGCGGTGCGCGACATCGTGGCCGATTTCCCGTTGATCAACAAATCCTTCAACCTGTCCTATTCCGGGCACGACGGTTGAAGGGCCCACATTCCGGAAACCCGCACCATGTGGCACATTCTTCGCAGGGTCGCGCGCGTCGGCCTGGTCGAGACGGCGAAGCTTCCCGAGCCGGCGGCGCCTGCCGTCGCGCGAGAGGACCTGGACGGCGAACTGCTGCGCCTGCTGGGGCGCGCGCTGGCGGTGCGCGTGGTGGATGCCGGCTCCTGCAACGGATGCGAATTCGAGCTCAACGCGCTGGGCAACGCCCACTACAACCTGGAGGGGCGCGGGGTGCATCTGGTGGCCAGTCCGCGCCATGCCGACCTGCTGCTGGTGACCGGGCCGGTGAGCCTGCACATGCGCGATGCGCTGTTGCGCACCTACGAGGCCATGCCCGAGCCGCGCCTGGTGGTGGCGGTGGGCGACTGCGCGGATTGCGGTGGAGAGTTCGCCGGCAGCTACGCGGTGTGCGGCGGCGTCGATGCGGTGCTGCCGGTGGACCTGCGCATCCCCGGCTGTCCCCCGGCCCCGCTGCAGGTGCTGCAGGGTCTGGTGCAGGTGTTGCGCCGCGCGGGCTGAATCGGCCGCGTTCAGGCGGGATCGAAGGCCTGGCGCAGGCGCTCGGCCATCGCATCGAAGGCCTGCGCGGATTCGACCTCCCAGGCCTGGCCCTCGGCGAAACCCTGGTAGTTGCGCCGCATCGAGGCCTCGTAGCTGGGGTCGTAGTGCTGCTCGAGCAACTCGCGGGTCAGTTGCGCGAATTCGCCCCGGGCGCTCATTTGCTGCCAGCGCTGCACGGCCTGCGCGCCGCGCAACTCGCGCAGCGCCAGCAGGCGGCGCTGCAGTTCCGCCGGGTCGGAGATCATGTCGGCGTAGTCGCCGAGCAGCACCTGCACGCGAACGTCCGCCTCGGCGTGCAGGCGCAGGCATTCGGCCGCGCGCATGCGCTCGATCAGCGCCGGCGGCACCTGCAGGCGCCCGATCTTGCGGCTCTCGCTTTCCACGAATACGGCTCGCGTGGGGTCGAAGCCGCGCAGCACGTTCCAGATACGGGTCTCGAAGGCCTTTTGCGTGGGCTGGGGCTCGCCCGCCATGCCCCCGAGCACGGAGCCGCGATGCGCGGCCAGGCGTTCCAGGTCCAGCACCTGCGCGCCGCGCGCGTCCAGCGCCTGCAGCAGGCGGCTCTTGCCGCAGCCGGTGGGGCCGCACAGCACGATCAGGCGCTGCGCATGGGCGCGGGCGTCGAGTTGCTCCACCAGCGCCGAACGCAGGGCCTTGTAGCCGCCGCGCACCAGGGTGACGGGAAAGCCGATCTGCGCCAGCACATGCGCCATCGCACCGGAGCGGTTGCCACCGCGCCAGCAGTAGACCAGCACGCCGTGGCGCCGAGGCCAGTCGGCGGCCGAGCGCTCGATGTGCAACGCGATGTTGCGCGCCACCAGCGCCGCGCCCACGCGCTTGGCCTCGAAGGAGCCCTGCTGTTTGTACAGCGTGCCCACGCGCGCGCGCTCGGCGTCGTCCAGCACCCACCAGTTGGCGGCGCCGGGCAGATGGTCCAGCGCGAACTCGCCGGGGCTGCGCACGTCCAGCACGGCGTCGAAGCTCCTCAGCTCCTGCAGGGCCTTCGCGGCCTCGACGACCTGGGGATTCACCGCTTTCCCGCCTGCAGGTGCAACATGGGTTCGAGCACCGGCCACACGGTGTCCAGCATGGTCGCCTGCGCGGCGGCCGTGGGGTGGATGTTGTCCGCCTGGAACCAGTCCGGGTGGTCGACGACTCCCGACAGCAGGAAGGGCACCAGCGCGGTGTGCTGCAGGCGCGCCACGCGCGGGAAGATGGCCTCGAAGCCGCGCGTGTAGGCCGCGCCGTAATTGGGCGGGATGCGCATGCCGATGAGCAGCACGCGCGCGCCGAACATCTCGCAGGCGCTGGCCATGGAGCGCAGGTTGGACTCGGTGGCCGCCAGCGAGAGTCCGCGCAGCGCGTCGTTGCCTCCGAGCTCGATGATCACCACCTTGGGGTGGTCGCGTTGCAGCAGCGCGGGCAGGCTGCTCATGCCGCCGGCGGTGGTCTCGCCGCTGATGCTGGCGTTGACCACCCGCCACGGCGCCTGGCGCGCTTGCAGGCGCTTTTGCAGCAGCGCCACCCAACCGGCGCCCGTCTCCAGGCCGTAGCCGGCCGACAGGCTGTCGCCGATCACCAGCACCGCGGGCTGCTCGGCCGGGCGGGGCGCGGCGGCGGCCAGGCTTTGCCAGCACGCAGCCAGCGCGAACAGCACAGTTCCTAGAATGAGGGTCCACTTGCTTCGCATCTCATGTCCTCGAATTCCGATCAAGACGCCATTGTCGCCCAGCATCTGTGCAAGACGGTGGGCGACGCCGGCGCGCGACTGGCCGTGCTGGACGACGTCAACCTGCGCGTGACGCGCGGCGGCAGCCTGGCCATCGTCGGGCCCTCGGGCTCCGGAAAGTCCACGCTGCTGGGCCTGTTGGCCGGGCTGGACCTGCCGAGCTCGGGCAAGGTGTTTCTCGACGGGGTCGACCTGTTCGCGCTCGACGAGGACGCGCGCGCCCGCCTGCGGGCCACGCGGCTGGGCTTCGTGTTCCAGAATTTCCAGCTGATCGGCCACCTGGATGCCCTGCACAACGTGTCCCTGGCGTTGGACATCGCCGGCGGCGCGGATGCGCCGCTGCGCCAGGCGCGCGACATGCTCGCCCGCGTGGGGCTGGCCGGGCGCGAACATCGCAAGCCGGGGGTGCTGTCCGGCGGCGAGCAGCAGCGCGTCGCGCTGGCGCGCGCCTTCGTCACCCGCCCGGGGCTGTTGCTGGCCGACGAGCCCACTGGCAATCTGGATGCCGCCACGGGGGCGCGCATCATCCAGCTGCTGTTCGAGCTGCAGCGTCAGCAGGGCACCACGCTGGTGCTGGTGACCCATGATCCCGAACTGGCCGCGCGCTGCGACGCGGTGCTGGAGTTGCACGCCGGGCGCGTGACGCCGGGCGGCGCGCCCGAGCCCGCGCACCGGAGCGAGCCCACCGAACCGAGCCTTTCATGAGCCTGCGACTACTTTACGGTTTCCATGCGGTAGGGGCGCGCTTGCGCGTCGCCCCGCAAAGCGTGCGCGAATTGCTGGTGGATTCGGCGCGGCACGACGCCCGCATGCGCCAGCTCGTGCAACGCGCGCAGGATGCTGGCGTACAACTGCAGGCCGTGGACTCCGCGCGCCTGGATGCCCTGGTCGCCGACCGGCGCCATCAGGGCGTGGTCGCGAGAGTGGAGGCGCTGGCGCAGCCGACGACCCTGGACGCGGTGCTCGATGCCGCCGGCGAGCATCCCTTGCTGCTTGGGCTGGACGGCGTGACCGATCCGCACAACCTGGGAGCGATGCTGCGCAGCGCCGACGCCGCGGGCGTCCACGCGGTGTTCGCCCCCAAGGATCGGGCGGTCGGGCTGACCCCCACGGTGGCCAAGGTGGCCAGCGGCGCGGCGGATACCGTGCCGTATCTGATGGTCACCAACATGGCCCGCGCGCTGGCGGGGTTGCGCGAACGGGGGGTGTGGGTCGTGGGTGCCGCCGGGGAGGCGGGCGACAGCCTCTACGGCGCGGACCTGCGCGGCCCCACGGCCCTGGTGCTGGGAGCCGAGGGCAGCGGGCTGCGGCGTCTGGTGCGCGAAGGCTGCGACCAGCTGGTGCACATTCCCATGCTGGGCAGCGTGGACAGCCTGAACGTATCGGTGGCCGCCGGGGTGTGCCTGTTCGAGGCCGTGCGCCAACGCCTGGCCAGGCCCTGAGGCCGCGCGCCCCGTCGTGGTGCGACGCCTGAATGCTGCGGCGCGGTATCGATTTCGGTCTATAATGCGAAGGTTTTGTCGGGCGGCATTTGCGTGGTGAACTCCCGGTTCGCCGACGTTTGCCGGCCGGCCGCCGCGCTGGCGCGGATCGCCGAGGGTGCAAGCACCCGGGGCGATGCGCGCGGGGCGGCGAAATCCGCGGACCGGTCCTTCCAGGTGCCTGCCGCGGGGCGGGGCTGCGATGCAGGCCCGGCCCGCGCGGGTTGAGGACCGGATTCGAGACCCAACCTAGGAACTCATGATGTCCGTTTCCATGCGTGAAATGCTCGAGGCCGGTGTGCACTTCGGGCACCAGACCCGTTTCTGGAACCCGAAGATGGCCCCCTACATCTTCGGCCATCGCAACAAGATCCACATCGTCAACCTCGAAAAGACGTTGCCGATGTTCCAGGATGCCTGCAAGTACTCGCGCCAGATGGCCGCGCGCCGCGGCACCATCCTGTTCGTGGGCACCAAGCGCCAGGCCGGCGAACTGGTGCAGGCCGAAGCCCAGCGCTGCGGCATGCCCTACGTGAACTCGCGCTGGCTCGGCGGCATGCTGACCAACTTCAAGACGGTCAAGGGCTCGATCAAGAAACTCAAGGACATGCAGACCCAGATCGCCGAAGGCGCGCTGGAGCACATGACCAAGAAGGAACAGCTGATGTTCCAGCGCGAGCTGGCCAAGCTGGAGAAGTCCATCGGCGGCATCCAGGACATGAACGCGCTGCCGGACGCGATGTTCGTGATCGACGTCGG
>JAKBNS010000157.1 GCA_021830925.1 Pseudomonadota bacterium
AACGGCGTGACCAAGAAGGACATCCACTTCGAGAAGGACGGCAACCTGGCCGACCCGACCATCACGCTGTCGGCCTTCGACCACGGCGCGAAGAAGGTGGTGGCCGTCGAACAGGTGAAGTAAGCCTCGGGTTTCCCGAGGCCACGAGCCTGGGGCGCGCCGCTGCCGGAAGATCCCGGAGGCGGCGCGCCGATGCAACGCCCGCATGCGGGCGTTTTTTTATTCTTCGGGACCACGCATGAGCAAGGCATTCGTATCCGAACGCGACTCCGACGACGACGATGACGACGAGGCGGCTCGCCTGCCGGAGTTGCCCGCGGGCACGCGCAACTACATCACGCCGGCCGGCTACGCCAGGCTGCGCGACGAACTGCGCGAGCTGCTCGATGTGGAGCGTCCCAAGGTGGTGGAGATCGTCTCCTGGGCGGCCTCCAATGGTGATCGCTCCGAGAACGGGGACTACATCTACGGCAAGAAGCGTCTGCGCGAGATCGATCGCCGCATTCGCTTCCTGGGCAAGCGACTCGACAAGGCCGAGGTGGTCGACCCGAGCGCGCAGTTCGGCAACGAAAAGGTGTTCTTCGGCGCCACCGTGACCTACGCCGAGGCCGACGGGACCGAGCGCGAGGTGACCATCGTGGGCATCGACGAGGTCGAGCCCGAGCACGGGCGCATCAGCTGGATCTCCCCGGTGGCGCGCGCGCTGCTCAAGTCCACCGCCGGGGACGTCGTGACCCTGCCCACGCCCGGCGGAGTGCGCAGGCTCGAAGTACTGGAAGTTCGCTACCCCAGTCCGTCGGCCTGAGCCCGATGCGAGCGCCCGTCAGGCGCGGGGCTTGATGCGGGCCGCGCGCGAGACGAATTTGTGCGCGCGCACCGCGCGCAGCACGTCGGCCAGGTGCTTGCGGTCGCGCACCGCGAGGATGAAGCGCAACTCGATGGTGGGCTGACCGGCGTCGTCGTCCATGCGCACGTGGATGATGTCGGCGTCGTGCTCGCTGATCGCCGCTGCCAGCTTGGCCAGCACGCCCTTGCCGTTGGTGACCACCACCGACATGCCGACCTGGTACAGGCCGCTCACCGAAGGCGACCAGCTCAGGTCGATCCAGCTGCGCGGGTGCTTGACGAACAGACGCCGCGCCTGCGGGCAGTCCTGCTGGTGCACGGTCAGGCCTTCGCCCTTGCCGAGGTAACCCAGCACCGCGTCCCCCGGGATCGGGTGGCAGCAATCCGCGTAATGCACCGAGGCGCCTTCGCTGCCGTCGAGTTGGAGCGAGCCGTTGGTGGCCGATTCGGTACCCGGCGCGGCCGATTCCTCGAGAGCGCGCTGGTCGAGCGCCGCGCGTTGCATCTGCACCCGCTTGGCCACGATCTCGGCCACGCGCTTGCCCAGTCCGATGTCGCCGAACAGCTCCTCCTGGCTCCGGTTGCCGCTCCAGTGCAGCAGCCGACTCCATTGCGTGTTGTCCAGGTCTTCCAGGCGCAGTTCGAGCTGCTGCAGCGCGCGCACCAGCAGGCGCCGGCCCAGGGCCTGGGACTCGGCCTGCTGCGAGACCTTGAGCTCATGACGGATCTTCGAGCGCGCGCGTCCCGTGCGTACGAAGCTCAGCCAGTTCGGGTTGGGGCGCGAGTGCGGCGCGGTCACGATCTCGATCACGTCGCCGCTGAGCAGTTCGGTGCGCAGCGGCACCAGCTCGCCGTTGACCTTGGCCGCCACCGTCTGGTTGCCCAGGTCGGTATGCACGGCATAGGCGAAGTCCACCGGCGTGGCGCCGCGGGGCAGGGCGAGGATGCGCGACTTCGGCGTGAACACGTAGACCGCGTCGGGAGCCAGGTCGACCTTCACGGTCTCGATGAACTCCGCGGCGTCGCGGTTCTCGTTCTGGATGTCCAGCAGCGACTGCAGCCACGCGGCGGTGGTGACCTGCGCGATCGCATCGGCGCTTTCACCGGCCTTGTACAGCCAGTGCGCGGCCACGCCGCTTTCGGCCACGCGGTGCATGGTCTCGGTGCGAATCTGGAATTCCACCGGCACGCCGGTCGGGCCGATCAGCGTGGTGTGCAGCGACTGGTAGCCGTTGAGCTTGGGGATGGCGATGAAGTCCTCGAACTTGCCCGGCATCGGCTTGTACTGCGCGTGCAGCACGCCCAGCGCACGGTAGCAGTCCAGCACTTCCGGCACGATCACCCGGAAGCCGAACACGTCCTGCACATGCGCGAAGGAGCGATGCTTGCGCTGCATCTTGCGGTAGATCGAGTACAGGGTCTTCTCGCGCCCGTACAACTGCGCCTGGATGCCCGCGTCGCCCAGCGACTTGGTGGTGGCCGCCAGGATGCGGTCCACCAGGTCGCGCCGGTTGCCCCGGGCCACCCGCACGGCCTCGCTGAGCACCGCGTAGCGCATCGGATGGCTGTGCTGGAAGCCGAGATCCTGCAGTTCGCGGTAGACCTGGTTGAGCCCCAGCCGATAGGCGATCGGGGCATAGATGTCCATGGTCTCGTCGGCGATGCGCCGGCGCTTTTCCGGGATCATCGCGCCCAGGGTGCGCATGTTGTGCAGCCGATCGGCCAGCTTGATCAGGATGACCCGGATGTCCCGAGCCATCGCCAGGAGCATCTTGCGGAAGCTCTCGGCCTGGTTTTCCTCGCGATTGGAGAACTGGATCTTGTCCAGCTTGGTCAGGCCGTCCACCAGCATCGCCACCGTCGAGCCGAAATGCTCGACCAGTTCGGCCTGGGTGGTGCCCTTGTCCTCGGCGGTGTCGTGCAGCAGCGCCGCCATCACCGCCTGGGTGTCGAGTTTCCACTCGGCGCAGATCTCCGCCACCGCCACCGGGTGGGAGATGTAGGGCTCGCCGCTGGCCCGGTACTGGCCCAGGTGCGCGGCGTCGGCGAAGCGGTAGGCGCCGCGGATGAGTTGCAGGTCGGGCTCGGGCAGGTAGCCGCCCAGGCGCTCGAGCAGCCCGGCCAGGCTGACCGCGGCCGCGCGTTCCGGCGTTGCCGGAACACTCGCCTCGCTCAGCGCGGCCTGGGCGGCACGCTGCTGGGGCCGGCGGTGGACCGCGGGCCGCTTGCGGGCGGTGGGGGGTGATCCCGAGGGACTGGGGCGGCTTTGCATGGGGCTGGGCAGGTCGGGAACGTGCCGGGCCGCCCCGGAACAGGCCGCTGGCGCCCGGGCGCCGGCGGCCGGGCGCGGCAAGACTCAGGCCGGCACGCGCTTGAGCATTTCCAGGCCGATCTGGCCGGCGGCGATTTCACGCAATGCCGTCACGACCGGCTTGTCGCGGGTTTCGATCTTCGGGGAGTGTCCTTGCGCCAGCATGCGCGCGCGATAGGTCGCGGCAAGCACGAGCTGGAAGCGGTTGGGCACCTTCTCCAGGCAATCCTCGACGGTGATACGGGCCATGATTCTTCCTTCAAGTGCGGTTTGTCGGCGACGCGCGGTCGATGCCGAGGGCTTCGAAGACTTCCGGATGCACGCGGCGCTGGGCCGCCAGCCGCAGGCGCTGCGAGACCACGATCGACTCCAGCTCGCGCAGCGCTTCGTGAAAATGTCTGTTCACGATTATAAAGTCGAAGTTCGGAGCCTGGGCGATTTCCACCCGGGCCTCGGCCAGACGCCGCACGATCACCGCGTCGCTGTCCTCGCCGCGCCGGCGCAGCCGGGCCTCCAGTTCCTCGTAGGAGGGCGGCAGGATGAATATGCCGATGGAATTCGAGAAATGTCGCCGCACCTGCGAGGCGCCTTGCCAGTCGATTTCCAGCAGCACGTCCACGCCTTCGGCCATGCGATGCTCCAGCCAGGCGCGAGACGTGCCGTAGAGGTTGCCGTGCACCTCCGCCCATTCGATGAACTCGCCGTCGCGCACGCGGCGCTCGAACTCGGCGCGGCTGACGAAGCAGTACTCCCGGCCGTCTTCCTCCTGCCCGCGCGGCGCCCGCGTGGTGGTGGACACCGAGAGGCGCAATCCCGGGTCGCGCGAGAGCAGCTCGCCCACCAGGCTGGATTTGCCGGCCCCGCTGGGCGCGGCCACGACGAACAGGTTCCCGGGGAAATCCATCGTTCGGAGCATTCCTGAAGCACGCGAACCCTGCCGCGCAATCCGCGAAAGTCTAGCAGCCGGGTCGCAGCGCACTCCGCGAGCGCTATTCCAGGTTCTGCACCTGCTCGCGCATCTGCTCGATGCACACCTTCATGTCCACCGCGATTTCGCTGAGTTCGAGCACCGCGGATTTGGAGCCCAGGGTATTGGCCTCGCGATGCAGTTCCTGGATCAGGAAATCCAGGCGCTTGCCGGCCTCGCCGCCGCCTTCCAGCACCGCTTCCATCGCGTCCAGGTGCGAGCCCAGGCGGCCGATCTCCTCCGCCACGTCCACGCGCAGCGCGAAAGTGGCCGCTTCCTGCAGCAGCCGTTCGTGCGAGGCCTGGGCGTCGGCGGAGCCGCCCAGCAGATCCAGCGCCTCGCGGAAACGGGCCACGAAGCGCTCCTGCATGCGCGCCACCGCCTGGGGGGCCACCCGGCCCGCCTGCTGCGCCAGCTCGCGCAGGCGGGTGCAGCGCTCCAGCAGGAAGGCGTGCAGGCGCTCGCCCTCGGCCTGGCGTGCCGCCTGCAGCGCGCGCAGCGCCGCCGCCGCGGCCATCGATGCGGCCGCCGCCAGGCTGTCGGCGCCGGCCCGCGGCGCCGCCTGGGCGCCGCCCAGGCGCCAGGCCTCGGCCACCGTCAGGGGTTGAAGCTGCGGGAAATGGCGCAGCAACTCGGCTTGCGCCTCCAGCAGCGGGCGCAGCGCGTCGGTGCCTGGCAGTTGCAGCGTCGCGGCCGGCACTTCCACGTTCACCCGACATTCCAGCTTGCCCCGACGCAGCTCGCGCGCCAGCAGCGAGCGCAGCGCGGCCTCGGCGGCACGCAGCTCGTCGGGCAGGCGAAAGGATATGTCCAGGAACCGACCGTTTACGCTGCGCAAATCCACGTGTACGCTGAGCGCGCCCGGCGCCTCGACCGCGGCCGCGGCTTCGCCGTAACCGGTCATGCTATAAATGGCTCCCACTGGGATCTCCCGGGTTCTTGGGTTCACGATTCCTTCCAGCGCATTCTTCCACAGCCCGCCATCGCGCCGGCCCGCCGCGAACCGCTTCAGCATGTCGAACAAGAACAAGCCCGCGCCGCTCGAGCCGGACAGCCAGGTCGGCGGATACCGCGTGCTGCGCAAGCTCGCCAGCGGCGGTTTCGGCGTGGTCTACCTGGCCATCGGCGGCGACGGCCAGCGCGTGGCCATCAAGGAATACCTGCCGGCCTCCCTGGTCGAACGCCTGCAGGGCGAGACCGTGCCCGTGGTGCAGCCGGAGAAGCTCGCGCTGTACCGGCTGGGGCTGAAGAGTTTTTTCGAGGAAGGGCGTTCGCTGGCGCAGATCTCCCACCCCAGCGTCGTGGGGGTGCTCAATTTCTTCCGCGAGAACGAGACCGTCTACATGGTGATGAACTACCTGGAGGGGGCGTCCCTGCAGGAATTCATCATCACGGCGCGCGAGCTCAAGCACAAGAAGATCTTCCGCGAGTCGACCATCCGCTCGCTGTACGACGAGATCCTGCAGGGGCTGCGCGTGGTGCACCAGCACAAGATGCTGCACCTGGACATCAAGCCCGCCAACCTGTTCATCACCGACGACGACAAGCCCATCCTGATCGACTTCGGTGCCGCGCGCGAGGTGATCGGGCAGCAGGACAAGCGATTTCGTCCCATGTACACCCCCGGCTTCGCGCCGCCGGAGATGTACAAGCGCGATGCCTCCTTCGGCCCGTGGACCGACATCTACGCCGTGGGCGCGTGCATCTACGCCTGCATGACCGGCTACCCGCCGCACGAGGCCACGCAGCGCCTGGAGAAGGATCGCCTGAGCGCGCAGTTGGCCAAGCTGCGCGGCGTGTACTCCGACAACCTGATCGAGATCGTCGAGTGGTGCATGTCCCTGGACCCGTTGGCACGCCCGCAAAGCGTGTTCAACCTGCAAAAGGAACTCGGCGCCGAGAACCCGCGCCGCTACACCCAGCTCACGCTGAGCGAGAAGTTGCGCATGCAGATCGACGAACTGGTCAACGACACGAAGGCCCGCGTGGACAAGGCGATCCAGGCCACGCGCTTCGGCAGCGGGGCACGCAAGCATTGAGGCCACGCGCGCTCCACGGGGAATTGCCATGAGATTTTCCGTCTACCAGGTCAGCCGTCGCGGCGGACGCTCCAACAACGAGGACCGCGTGGGCTACTGCTACACGCGCGAAAGCGTGCTGCTGGGGCTTGCCGACGGCATGGGCGGGCATCCGCGCGGCGACGTGGCCGCGCAGATCGCGCTGCAGACCGTCTCGGCCATGTTCCAGCGCGAGGCCCAGCCCGCGCTGGACGACCCGCGCGCCTTCCTGCGCAGAGCCGTGCAGAGCGCGCACGAGCATATCCACCGTTACGCGCGCGACCAGCGCCTGGAGGACTTCCCGCGCACCACCATCGTGCTGTGCGTGCTGCAGAACGGCGTGGCGCAATGGGCCCACGTCGGCGACTCGCGCCTGTACTACCTGCGCCAGGGCGCGATGGTGACCCGCACGCTGGACCACTCCCACGCCGAACAGCGCCTGCTGCAGACCCTTCCCGGCGGCGCCGCCGCGCAGGCCGCGATGCCGCGCGTGGCCAACCGCAACGTGCTCTACACCTGCCTGGGCTCGCCGCAGGCCCCGTTCATCGAGATCGGCGTGCCGCAGAACCTGCGCACCGGCGATATCCTCATGCTGTGCTCGGACGGGCTGTGGAGCCAGATCGACGAAAGCTCCATCATCAGCGTGCTCAGCGCGCGAGCGCTGTCCGACGCGGTGCCCGAACTGGTCGAGCGCGCCTTGCGCAACCGCTCGGCCGAGTCGGACAACGTCACCGCGCTGGCCATCGAATGGGAGGCCGACACCGAGCGCGACACCACGCAGGGCGTGAGCACCCAAAGCCTCGCGCCGGGCGTGTTCGCGTCGACCTTCCAGGCCGAGTTGCGCGACATGCCGGTGGACGATCTGGACGACGCAGCGATCGAGCGCTCGATCGCCGAGATCAACGAGGCCATCCGCCGCGCCGCCACCAAGAAGTAGCCATTTCCTTTTTCCCACGATGTCCGATTCCCGTTTCGATGGACGCGCTGCCGACCAGCTGCGCGAGATCCGCTTCACCCGCTCCTTCACCTGCCACGCCGAGGGTTCCGTGCTGGTCGAGTTCGGCCGCACCCGCGTGCTGTGCACCGCCAGCGTCGAGGAGAAGGTTCCTCCGCACCGCCGCGGCAGCGGCCTGGGCTGGGTCACCGCCGAGTACGGCATGCTGCCGCGTGCCACCCACACGCGCAGCGAGCGCGAGGTCAAGCGCGGGCGCCCGCAGGGTCGCACCGAGGAAATCCAGCGCCTGATCGGACGCAGCCTGCGCAGCGTGTTCGACTTCTCGGCGCTGGGCGAGCGCCAGATCGTGCTGGACTGCGACGTGCTGCAGGCCGACGGCGGCACCCGCACGGCCGCCATCACCGGTGCCGCGGTGGCCGCCTGGGACGCCTGCGAGGGCCTGCTGCGCCGCGGCGCGGTGGCCGTGCACCCGATGCGCGAGCTGGTCGGCGCGGTCTCGGTGGGGTTGCTCGGCGGGCGCGTGCTGGTCGACCTGGCCTACGAAGAGGATTCGCGCTGCGATTGCGACATGAACGTGGTCGGCACCGGCGCCGGGCATCTGGTGGAAGTGCAGGGCACCGCCGAGGGCGAGCCCTTCAGCCGCGCCCAGCTCGACGCGCTGGTCGACGCCGCGCAGGCGGCGCTGCTGCGCATCCACGAGCTGCAGCGCCAGGCGCTGCGCGACCCCGCCTGAGCTCCCGCGCGATGCATCCCACCGAGATCGTGCTGGCCACGGGCAACCCGGGCAAGCGCGCCGAGTTCCAGGCCCTGCTGGGCGGGCTGCGGGTCGATCTGCTGCAGCTCGATCCGTCGGTGCCCGAATGTCCCGAACCCTTCGGCACCTTTGTCGAGAACGCGCTGGCCAAGGCGCGTCACGCCAGCAGCCATACCGGCAAGCCCGCGTTGGCCGACGACTCGGGCCTGTGCGTGCGCGCCCTGGACGGAGCCCCCGGCGTGCTGTCGGCGCGCTACGCCGCGGCCGATGGCGAGCAAGCGCTGCCGCGCGCCGAGCAGGACGCGCGCAACAACGAGCTGCTGCTGCAGCGCCTGCAGGGCGTGGGCGAGCGGCGCGCGCATTTCGTGTGCGTGCTGGTCGCGCTGCGCCATGCCCAGGACCCCGAGCCCCTGATCGCCCACGGCTGGCTGCACGGTCACGTGGCGGGCGCGCCGGCCGGCGAGGCCGGCTTCGGCTACGACCCGCTGTTCGTGCTGCCGCAGCGCGGCCTGACCCTGGCGCAACTCGAACCCGCCGAGAAGAACCGGCTCAGCCACCGCGCGCGCGCCGCGGCGCAGATGACCCAATTGCTCGAAGCCTTCTGGGGCGTGGCGCCCAGCGCCGAGGATCAGGCGATCTGATGCCGGTGATTCCGCTGCATCCCGAAGGCGCCGGGCCGGGCGCGCCGGGGGACCACGATCAATCCCTGCAGCGTGCCGCTGCCGCATTGCCCGCGCGCATGCGCGCGGGCACCCTGCAACTGCGCGCGCTGCCGCCGTTGGCGCTGTACGTGCACCTGCCGTGGTGCCTGCGCAAGTGCCCCTACTGCGACTTCAACTCCCATGCGCGGCGCGAAGGGCAGGGGGCGATTCCCGAGGCCGCCTACGTGCAGGCGCTGCTGCAGGACCTGGAGACCGCGCTGCCGCTGGTGTGGGGGCGCACGGTGGTCAGCGTGTTCCTGGGCGGCGGCACCCCCAGCCTGTTCGCGCCCGAGTCCGTGGACGAGTTGCTGGCCGGCATCCGCGCCCGCCTGCGCCTGGCCGCCGACGCCGAGATCACGCTGGAGGCCAACCCCGGCACCTTCGAGCGCGATCGTTTCGCCGCCTACGCGCAGGCCGGCGTCAACCGCCTGTCCATCGGCGTGCAGAGCTTCGACGACGCGATGCTCGAACGACTGGGCCGCGTGCACGACAGCGCGCAGGCCCGCGCGGCCATCGAGGAAGCGGCGCGCGTGGTGCCCAGTTTCAACATCGATCTCATGTTCGCGCTGCCCGGGCAGGACCTGGCCCAGGCGCGCGAGGAACTGCGCCGCGCGCTGCAGTTCCAGCCGCCGCACCTGTCGCTGTACCAGCTCACCATCGAGCCGCAGACCGCCTTCGCGCGCCGTCCCCCGCGCGGGCTGCCCGGCCCCGACCTGGCCGCCGACATGCAGCAGGCGCTGGCCGAGCAGGCCGCGGCCGCCGGCCTGCAACGCTACGAGGTATCGGCCTACGCGCGCCCCGGCCACGCCAGCCGCCACAACCGCAACTACTGGGAATTCGGCGACTACCTGGGTATCGGCGCGGGGGCGCATTCGAAGCTGTCCTTCGCCCACCGCATCGTGCGCCAGACCCGCCACGCCCAGCCCGAGCGCTACATGAGCCAGGCCGCGCAGGGCCTGGCGGTGGACACCGAGCACGAGGTGAGCCGGCGCGAACTGCCCTTCGAGTTCCTGCTCAACGCCCTGCGCCTGGCCGAGGGCTTCGACCCGGCCAGCTACGTCGAGCGCACCGGCATGCCCCTGTCGAGCCTGCAGCCCGGCCTGGGCCGCGCCGAGCAGCTCGGCCTGCTGGAATCCGCGCCCACGCGCATCGCCGCCACGCCGCGCGGCTGGGAACTGCTCAACGAGGTGCTGGAACTGTTCCTGCCCGACGCCTCGCAGGCGCCGTCATAGAATGGCGAGTTCCCCGGAAGCGTGGCAGAGTGGTCGATTGCACCGGTCTTGAAAACCGGCGACGGGCAACCGTCCGTGAGTTCGAATCTCACCGCTTCCGCCATGGCGCGCAAGCAAGCCGCCATGCCACTCGAAGGGTCTCGACCTTGGGGAATGGAGTTTCATGACCGGAAAGACAAGGCGGCGCAAGGTTCTCGAGGGGACCGTCGGACAGGCGATTTCTTCAGGCGACGCCAAGGGCGCGACGCGTTGGCCGTTGGTCATCATGCTGTCGCAGGCCTTTCTGAGTATCCTTGCCTGGATCGCCGCGCCATTCACGATGTCCCCGACCGATCTGGGGCTCGCGGTTTCGTTCGGGTATGGCGCGGTGCTGGGCGGCGCATGCTATGCCTGGTTTTCCAGAAAGCTCGTCGGACGTCGGTTTGCGGGGCGCTACACGCCGTTGATGGTGTTGTCGCCCGGGCGGGCCAAGGGCCTGGCCGCGATGATGGCCCTGTGGGTGATTTTCGGCCAGGCTTCGCTGATGTGGGCCGTGCTGAGTCGGGTGGATACGCATCCCGAAGGATCCACGGGCGAGCTCGTTGCCAAGAGCAGGGATCGTGTGCGCTCCGGAATCTGTCGAAACCTGGAGTTTGTCGTGCGATCCGCTCCCGGGGATCCCCGATTGATCGGGAAGGACTATAGCTTTTGCGTCAGCCGGCAGAGCTACGGGAAGGCGCAAATCGGAATGCGAAACCACCTGGCCTGGAACGAGTCGCCCTTCGCATACGGCTTTCCGATTTCCGCGCTGGTGCCGAATCCGGATCTGTATTGATCCTGTGCGCCCGGACTGTCAGCCCGCCGCGCTCCCGGCGGAAATGGTGGCGCGACTCCGGATTGTGCGAGACTTCTGCCTTGCGCCCAGGCTGCCGTCGATGGGGGAGCCGCCCGGTGTCCACGTCAGGCGGCACGAGCAGCTGTTCCTTCGTTTCCTTCCAACACGATCCAGGAGACCCCTCTTGTTCAGTCATGTCATGCTCGGCACCAACGACATCGAGCGATCCAAACGTTTTTATGATGCCGTCCTCCAGGTCATCGGCGCGGGAACGGCGATCGAGAACACGAACAAGACCGGTCAGCGACGCCTGTTCTACCGGCATGATGGCTCCTCCTTCGGCGTGAGCGAGCCCATCGACGGTCATGCAGCCACGATCGGCAACGGAGGCACCGTCGGTTTCAAGTGCGACTCGCCCGAGCAGGTGCGCGAGTTCCACGACGTTGCCATCGCCAACGGGGGAACGTCCATCGAAGAGCCGCCGGGCCCGCGCTCAGGTCCCGCGGGGGTCCTCTATCTCGCCTACGTGCGCGACCCCGACGGCAACAAGCTCTGCGCTCTTCATCGCCCCAAGGCCTAGCGCAGGGCCCGCCGCCATGGACGCCAGCCCGGACGTGCATTTCTACGACCCCGCCGCGGGCCACGGGCTGGCTCACGACCCGTTCAAGGCCATCGTCGCGCCGCGGGTGATCGGCTGGATGTCGACGCGATCGGCCGAGGGCCGGCTCAATCTCGCGCCCTACAGTTTCTTCGGCGCCTTCGCCGGCTCGCCCCCGATCATCGGCTTCAGCAGCGAGGGCCGCAAGGACACGCTGCGCAACATCGAGCAGACCGGCGAATTCGTCTGGAACCTGTGCTCGCAGGAGCTGGCCGAGGCGATGAACCGGACGTCGGCACCGGTCGGGCCCGAGGTCGACGAATTCGAACTGGCGGGACTCACGCCGGTGGCGGGGCGCAACGTGTCGGTGCCGCATGTCGGCGAATCCCCCGCCGCGCTGGAATGCCGGCTGCTGCAGGTGGTGCGCCTGCACGACCTCGAGGGCCGTCCGATGGACAACTGGCTGAGCCTGGGCCAGGTGGTGGGCGTGCACATCCGCAAGGCCTTCCTCCGGGACGGCCTGTTCGACACCCATGCCGCGCGACCCATCCTGCGCGCCGGCTACCGCGGCGACTACGCCGGGCTCGGCGACATGTTCCGGATGTTCCGCCCGGGCGCCTGATCTGCCGCGGCACCTGCGGCCGCGGCTCAGCCGAGTATTCCCTTGAACAGCGCCTGCAGGCTCGCAACGATCATCTGCATCGCGATGGCGGCGAGAATCATGCCCATCAGGCGCTGGGTGATGGCCGTGACCTTGGGCGATAGGTAACGGGCCAGAACGGGGGCGGAGAACAGCGCCGCGGCCAGCACCACGAGGAACACCACCAGACCGGCGACCAGGCCCGCGATCCTCCCGTCCGCGACCGCCGTGTGCCCGAACACGATCAGCGTCGCGATGGTCCCGGGCCCGACGAGCAGCGGGAAGGTCAGCGGGTAGACGGCGACGTCCTCGTCGCCGGTTCCCATCTCCTTGCCACTCGGCTGATGCTGCGCGCTGGCCGAGCCGTGGAGCATGGAAAGGGCGATCAGCAGGACGAGCAGTCCCCCCGCGAGGCGGAAATCATTCACGGTGAGGCCGAACATGCTCAGGATCGCGCTTCCAGCGGCCGCCGAGACGACGCAACCGATGGTCACGCCGATCATCGCGGTGCGCGCGACCCGGCGTCTGCCGGCTTCCGACGCGCCCTCGGTCAGCGAGAGAAGGATCGGGATGTTCGCGATGGGATTCATGATCGCGAAAAGCGCCGCGAATACCTTGATGGCGAAAGCCGATTCAAACCCCATGGAACCATCCTTCGTTCGTGTCGACGCGCGCCGCGCCGGCTGCTCCCACCGGTCCACGATGGGCGGCCATCCGCGGTCAGGCCTTCCCTTCGGCGACGCGACGGGTGTGCGTATGATGCACCAGACCCAACCGATCAGCGTCACCATGGACGACCTTACCGTTTCGACCTACACGCGCGGCGCCGATCACTTCGCGCAGGAATGGCTTGCGCAGCCGGCGCCGACCGACATGTACGAGCTGCTGCGCGAGTACTTCGCGCCCGGAGGCTCCACCGTCGACATCGGCTGCGGTGCGGGGCGCGACACCGCGTGGTTGAACGAACACGGATTTCCCGCGGTCGGCTATGACCCGTCGCAGGGCCTGATCGAGCAGGCGCGGTTGCGCTACCCGTCGCTCGCGTTCGAGCAGGCGGCTCTGCCGGAACTCGAGGGCGTCGCGTCGGGCGCGTTCGACAATGTGTTGTGCGAGACCGTGCTCATGCATCTGCCCGTGGGCGAGCTCGCGGGCGCCTGCGATCGGCTGCTGGATCTTGTGCGCCCGGGCGGGGTGCTTTACCTGAGCTGGCGCGTCACGCAGGGAGGTTCGGTGCGCGACGTCTACGACCGGCTGTATTCCTCCTTCGACGCTTCGGTGGTCATGGCCAGCTTCGAGGGCCAGGATGTATTGTGGTCGAAGGAGTCGGCCAGCGGATCGTCGGGCAAGCGCGTGCACCGCATGGTCGTGCGCCGGGCCGCCGCATCGCGGACCTGGTCAGCGCGCTGAGCCTGGGTGGACTCAGTGCCTTCCTGGCGTCGGGTGTGGCCGGGGAGGTCTCGACGCGCCCGATGGCCAGCCTGCCGTTGCTGCTCATTCCC